>JBCNPS010000325.1:0-8489 GCA_039593235.1 Chitinophaga sp.
CCGCTATTACTATTAAAGCAAACGGCCATACCAGCCATTTCACCTGCTGGTATACCCTGGCAAAGTTTTTCAGAAAAGCGTTCATTTAACTATGGCTGGGTTAATCGGCGGTGATAATTTATTTGCACGAGATGATAATTAAGATGTGTGCTCAGGTGTACCAGGAAGTGCCCGGTAGACATAGTACCCGCCAACACCTTTTCCGGGTAGGTTTTTTCAAGGTCTTCCGCAGTCAACCCCGCTATAACGGTGAGGGTTATACGACGGGTTGTACTGATCAGCACCAGCAGATCTTCCGTAGGAACATTCCTGGCACTGAACTCCAGGTCCCTGTTACGTACATACCCCGTTTTTCCCAGTACGGCGCCCACGTAATGTTGCAGGTTACCACAAAGATGCAGGCAAAGGTTTCCCGCCGGATTTTTTATACCGGGAGGAATGAGCCAAATGGCAGCAGCCGTTTCATAGGCAGCGATCTCTTCTTCCAGTTTGCTGAGATCACGTTCAAATAAGTTGATTAAAATTCCGGTAAGCATATGTTAAAGATAGGAAAAGCAGGGGATCATCTGGATCATCTTTTGATATTATTATAAATATATTCCAACACCAGCTGGGCATGGCGGAGGTCATTCCGGGAAATACCTTTCTCCGCCATTTCCACTACGGATAACGCCAACGGATATACTTTATTTTTCAGCTTTTTCCCGCTGGCAGTGAGCCATACCCGCTTGCTCCGCCGGTCAGTTTCGTCGGCCGTACGCTTTACGAGGTTCCTTTTTTCGAGATTGTCCAGCAGCTTGGTCAGACTGGCTTTATCTTTGCCGGTCTTATCCGCCAGTTCCTGCTGCCGGCTGCCATCCTGTTCGCCCCAGAGGTAACGCAGGATGAAATACATATCGGGAGTAATATCCAGCCCGGCCTGCATAAATACACTCAATAGTTTCAGCCGGTACGCTGTATGTGTTCTTACAACCGCGCTGGCAATGTTCATGCGCAGCCTGGCACTGATATCTGGTTTCGCCATAATGTGGTTAATGGGTTATACAACCTGATGAATAAAACCTTTGTATTAACCGCTATAAAACGGCCTTCATTAAACATAAATTAACAAGTTTTGTTTAAAGTACATAATTCAGCAGGATGACTAACAATACCACGCGGCAACTTACCCCCTTCCAGGAAAAATGGCACAATATTATTTTCGAGGCCAGCACCCCCGCGGGACGGGCATTCGACATTATTTTGCTGGCTGCCATCCTGGTTAGCGTGGCTATTGTTATGATGGAAAGTGTGGCGCCTTTGCAGCAGAAATTCGGCCGCCTGTTTCATATACTGGAATGGATATTCACCCTGGTTTTTACGCTGGAATATATTTTCCGGGTATGGTGCAGCTATCGGCCGAAGGCTTACATGACCAGCTTCTACGGGCTTGTAGACCTGCTTTGCATTCTCCCTACCTATGTGGAAGCTTTTTATGGCGGCGCGCATTTCCTGCTTACTATCCGGATACTGCGGCTCATGCGTATTTTCAGGATATTCAAACTGGTGCCGTTCCTTAACGAGAGCAAGCAGTTGTCGCTCGCCCTGCAGCAAAGCAAGCGTAAAATATTCGTGTTCCTGTTTTTTATCGGATTATTAACGGTGGTTTTAGGCGCTATCATGTACGTGATAGAATCTGAACATAATTCAGGATTCACCAGCATTCCGGTAAGTGTGTACTGGGCGGTAGTAACGCTGACCACTGTCGGCTACGGCGATATAGCACCTGTAACACCGCTGGGGCAAGCGTTTTCAGCGCTTATTATGATCATGGGGTATGCAATTATTGCAGTGCCTACGGGGATAGTAACGGTGGAAATGAGCAGGATCCGTAACCGGGAAGACGTGGATCGCAGGGTTTGTCCGCATTGCATGCGTGAAGGACACGATGCCAATGCGGACTTCTGCAAATACTGCGGGTCTAAACTCTGAGGAATTAGTTTACACTGAATAAGGGCTGTACATCCAGCATCGCTTTCTGGTAGGCGGCATCAAAAACTTCCCATTTACCGGTAACACCGATACGGATCTTGCGGCTGTCTATCAGGTCAAATTCAGCTATTTTTTTATTAAATCCCTGTTTACCTCTTTTGAAATCCGTAATATCGGCCAGTGGAAATTCTACGGAGATCTTTTTACGGCTTAGCAACCAGCCGATGATCCCAAATAAGAGGAACATCAACATAGGCTTTGCTTCGAAAACAATTCTTTCATTGGTAAGATACAAAGTGCCTTGTTTTGCGTTAAAATTGCTTTTGAGGTATACACCGTTTACTTTGAACAACACCGTTTCCTGTGGGTTAAGGGGCCATTTAACTTTAATCTGCTGCATGTTAACTACAATATGGTTAAGCGCAAAAATATAATTTTATTGTGAATATAAACAGCAAATATGATCCTTACTTCGCTTCTTGATAACGATTTTTACAAATTCACTATGCAACACGGCGTTGTTAAATTATTCCCGAAGGCCCGTGCCCGTTATACTTTTATTAACCGCGGGCATCATTCCTTTCCTCCCGGTTTTGCAGAAGCCCTCCGGGAAGCGGTCAATAATATGCAGCAGCTGCAGCTCAGCCCGGAAGAAAAAGATTACCTGGCGGTAACCTGCCCCTACCTCGACCCCACCTACCTCGATTTCCTGCAGGGTTACCGCTATAACCCGGCGGAAGTACATATTGCCCAGCAGGGCGATAGCCTGGAAGTGCATGTAGATGGCTACTGGTACCGCACCATCCTGTGGGAAGTACCCCTGATGTCGCTCATCTGCGAGCTGTATTACCAGCTAACGGGGCAGGAACGGGTAGCCGACGACGAAGTGATTGCTATTACCCGTAATAAGATCGAGAAATATAAAGAGATGGACATCACCATCGCGGATTTTGGCTCCCGGCGCCGGCATTCCCTGGCGGTTCATAAGCTGGTGGTGAAAACGCTCCGCCAGTATGGAGAAGGATGCTTTATTGGCACCAGCAATGTACACCTTGCCATGCGGAACGGGGTAAAGCCCGTGGGCACCCATGCGCATGAATGGTTTATGTTCCACGCCGCCAAATACGGCTTCAAAATGGCCAATATGCTTGGACTGGAAAACTGGGTACAGGTATACCGGGGCGACCTGGGCATTGCCCTTTCTGATACTTATACCACACCCGTTTTCTTTGAACAGTTCGATAAGAAATTCGCCCGGCTGTTCGATGGGGTGCGGCACGACAGCGGCGACCCTATCTTATTTGCCGACCGCACCATTACCCACTACAAGGGGAAGAATGTAGATCCGCTCAGCAAAACCATCATTTTTTCTGACGGGCTTAATTATGAAAAAGTAGCTGATATTGCCGCTTATTGCAGGGGGAAAATAGGGATGTCGTTTGGCATTGGTACCAACTTTACCAACGATGTAGGATTAACCGCGCTGAATATTGTAATTAAGATGTACGAGGCCCTGCCTGAAGATGCGCCCCGTTGGACGCCCGTAGTGAAACTGTCGGACGTGAATGGCAAGTATACCGGGGATCCCCGGATGATTGAACTGGCGAAGGAAATGCTGGATATCTGACAGCAGGCCGGTTACCCGGTTTCACTCAAATGATGGTTCCCGGGGCTGTAATCCTGTATCTTACTGCAATACCGCCCAGGGAACCGTTCGCTTACCAGGTACCCAGGCCGATGCCCGTGTCCCCGTCGGCCACATTGCCGGATTCAAAGCCCTTCTTGAACCAGAACATCCTTTGTTCGGAGGTGCCATGGGTAAAGGCATCCGGTACCACCTGGCCTGTACTGGCCTGTTGTAACCGGTCGTCGCCCACCGCGCTGGCAGCGCTCAGCCCCGATTCAATATCTCCCGGGTCCAGGAATGGCTTGATCTTATTGGCGCGGTTAGCCCAAACGCCTGCCAGGAAATCCGCCTGCAGTTCCAGCATCACCGATAATTTGTTGTATTCCTTTTCGCTGAGCCGGGAACGCATGGCCTGTAATTTATCGCTGATGCCCAACAGGTTCTGTACGTGATGCCCTACTTCATGTGCAATCACATATGCCTTTGCGAAATCGCCTTTTACACCGAACTGCTGCTCCAGTTCATTAAAGAAAGAAACATCCAGGTATACTTTACGGTCGGCCGGGCAGTAAAAAGGTCCCATGGCCGATTCCGCAAAACCGCAGCCGGAATTGGTACCTTTTTCGAAAGACACCATGCCCGGTACTTCGTAGGTTTTGTTCCTTTCCTGGAATCCCTGCTTCCATACCCTTTCGGTACTGCGGAGTACTTTGGAAGACATCACCTCGAAGGCATTGGCGTTTTCCTTTGTCAGTTTTTCAGCGGTGCCTGCCTGCTCCTGGCCCGGGCTTGCCTGTTGAACCACCTGCATTACCTGCTGTGGGTCCTGCTTAAAGATCAGGGCCAGCACTATAATGATAACGGTGCCAATACCGCCGCCTACACCGATTTTGCGCATACCGCCACCGGTTCGTTTCTCGACGTTTTCGCTCATTTCTTCATCATCAAGACGCATAGTAGATTTTAAATTTTAGGGGTGAAGATTCTTACCCCGAATGTACATTTTTCATCGTTAATTCCGCTCATTTCCCGGAGGGTAAACAAAAGCATTTTTCAGCTGTTAAATAATCATTGCCATTCCTCACTTTTAAATACCCGCGTGTATGAAAATAAAGCAGATCCTCCTGGCCGCAAGACCTAAAGGGCTTCCCGTAGCCGGCAATTTCGAAACCGTGGATGCCATTTTACCGGAGCTGCAGGATGATGAAGTGATGGTAAAGCCCCTCTATTTCTCCGTAGATCCGTATATGCGTGGCCGTATGAACGATGCACGTTCGTATATACCCCCCTTCCAGGTAGGCGAACCTATTGAAAGCGCTGGTGTGGCGGAAGTAATGCATAGCAAAAGCGCACTGTTTAAAACAGGCGATAAAGTAATGAGCAGCGGTCCCCGCCCCTTTCTGCCCTGGGCTACCGCCGCCATTTTTCCTGCCGCGCACCTGCGCAAGATCGACGACAGCATTCCGCTCACCTATTACCTCGGCCTGTTGGGCGTACCCGGACTTACCGCTTACTTTGGCCTTATTGATATAGGTAAACCCAAAGCCGGGGAAACCGTAGTGGTATCCGGCGCCGCCGGCGCTGTAGGCATTATTGTGGGGCAAATTGCCCGTATACTGGGTTGCCGCGCGGTGGGCATTGCCGGCGGCGCTGAAAAAATAAAGCTGCTCACCGGTACCTTCGATTTCGATGCCGCTATTGATTATAAAGGCAATCATAACATGGATGCCGCCATTGCCGCTGCTTGTCCCAATGGGGTGGATATTTACTTCGATAATGTAGGCGGCGATATTTCCGATGCGGTGATCAAACACCTGAATTTCTTTGCCCGTGTGCCGCTTTGCGGACAGATAGCCCTGTATAATTCCACCGAAATACCTGTAGGACCGCGTATTCAGCCCATTATGGTAACCAGGAGTATCCTCATGCAGGGGTTTATTATCGGTAACTACGCCAGCAGGTTTGGCGAAGGCTTCAAACATTTGTCGGAATGGGTGAAAGCAGGGAAAATAAAATACACCGAAACCGTGGAAGAAGGATTTGACCAGCTGCCCGCCGCCTTACTCGGATTATTTTCGGGAAGAAACAGCGGTAAGATGGTAGTGAAAGTGTAATTTTGAGTATGACAAATGCAGTTGTTCATACCCGCGTTAAGAAAGTAGCTGCTGAAAGTGTTACAGATGCCAGTGATACGCTCGCTACAGAAGATCCACTCGAAATAAGACTGGTGCATGGCCCTTCCCATAACCGCCGGCAACAGAACGTTTCCGTTACTATGCGCACGCCCGGTGAGGATATGGAGCTGGCCGCCGGCTTCCTGTTTACAGAAGGCGTTATCCGTGAACAGCACGCTATCCAGGAAATTATTTTGTCGGAAGATAACAACGGCAGTATCGCTACCGTTCATTTGAAACCTTCCATAGTGGCCCAGTTAGGCAATACCCAGCGTAATTTTGCGGCCACCGCCGCTTGTGGCGTATGTGGCAAAACGGATATGGCCGATATTCATACAGGCGTTTCCGTTAATCAAAGTACCTTTCGCCTGGCTGCCGGAAAATTATTCGGCCTGCCTGCAATACTCCGGAATGAACAAGCCCTTTTTGAGTCTACCGGTGGATTGCATGCTGCCGCACTTTTTAACCGCCATATGGAACTGCTCCTGCTGCGGGAAGATATTGGCCGTCATAACGCGGTAGACAAACTCATAGGTGCTGCCCTGCAGCAACAGTTAGTGCCGCTGAACGAATGTGTGCTGCTGCTGAGCGGCCGCGCAGGATTTGAACTGATCCAGAAAGCCGCTATGGCAGGGATGCCTGTAATTGCAGCCATAGGCGCGCCTTCCAGCATGGCGGTAAAAATGGCTGCGGAATGGAATATTACCCTGCTGGGCTTTTTGAAAGATCAGCGCTTTAATATTTACAGCGGAGCAGAAAGAATTGATGTCACATAAAATATTACCTGTTATGGACAGTGCAGAAAACCCGGTACGGTTTACCGGTATTAAACTGGGACCCCCCAAACAAGTTGCCGCAGGCATTCCTGCAGTAGTATCCAGCATGCGCCACATCCTGGAGGAAATGAATGCCTTCCGGGGAATGAAAGCGTTGCTGGAACTGAACCAGAAAGACGGGTTCGACTGCCCCGGATGCGCCTGGCCCGATCCCGACGATGAAAGATCAGGTATTGCCGAATATTGTGAGAACGGCGCTAAAGCTGTGGCGGAGGAAGCCACCACCAAAAGAGTAACACCCGATTTTTTCGCGGCAAACAGTGTCGCAGATCTTGGCGCCTTAACAGATTATGAAATAGGTAAAAAAGGCAGGATCGCCCAGCCCATGTACCTGGCTCCCGGGGGCACACACTATGCGCCCATCGCCTGGTCAGACGCGTATAAAATTATTGCCGGTCATCTTCATAAATTATCCTCCCCCAACGAAGCCATATTTTATACCTCGGGAAGAACCAGTAATGAAGCCGCTTTCCTGTACCAGCTGATGGTGCGCGAATATGGTACCAACAACCTGCCCGACTGCTCCAATATGTGCCATGAATCCAGCGGCGTGGCCCTGGGCGATGCATTGGGAATAGGCAAAGGATCTGTTACCCTGGAAGATATACACCAGGCGGAAGTGCTGATTATACTGGGTCAGAATCCAGGTACCAACCACCCGCGCATGCTCACGGCTTTACAGAAAGCAAAGGCCAACGGCGCTACCATCATTTCTGTAAATCCTTTACCCGAAACCGGTTTGCTCAATTTCCTGAACCCGCAAACAGTGAAGGGAGTACTGAATATAAAAACACATCTTACTGATATTTTCCTGCAGGTAAAGATCAATGGAGATATGGCCCTGCTGAAAGCCTTATCCCTGCTGCTGTTACAGGAAGAAGAACGTGCACCCGGTACCGTGTTCGACCAGGCGTTTATCAACGCCAATACACAGGGATACGACGGCTATATTGCACACCTGAAAACGCAGTCGCTTTCACAGCTCATAGCAGACAGCGGTGTGGCGCCCGAACTGGTGCAGCAGGCCGCACAGGCGCTGTTCCATAAAAAGAAGATCATCGCCTGCTGGGCTATGGGACTCACCCAACACAAAAATGCAGTAGATACGATCCGTGAAGTGGTGAACCTGTTGCTGCTGAAAGGCAGTATCGGTAAACCCGGGGCGGGTACCTGCCCGGTACGCGGGCATAGCAATGTGCAGGGCGACAGAACAATGGGCATCTACGAACAACCTTCCAATGCTTTCCTCGACAAGATCCATGATGTATACGGGTTTGAACCGCCAAGAGCGCACGGCTTTGATGTGGTGAATGCCATTAATGCCATGCATCGCGGCGATGCAAAAGTGTTTATGGCGATGGGCGGCAATTTCCTTTCCGCTACACCGGATACGTTGTATACGGCGGAAGCATTGCGGAACTGCAACCTTACCGTGCACGTATCTACGAAATTGAACCGGAGCCATGTAGTGCACGGCAAAGAAGCCCTGATACTGCCTTGCCTGGGCCGCAGCGATAAAGATATACAGCAGGGTGAGCAGCAGTTTGTAACCTGTGAAAACTCTATGGGAGTGATACAGATGTCGAAAGGCAACCTGCAACCGGTGTCCACCCACCTGAAAAGTGAACCTGTTATTATCTGCGAACTGGCAATGACATTGCTGGGTGAAAACTCGCGCACACCCTGGGCCGGCTATATAAAACACTACGATCTTATACGCAACGATATTGAGAAAGTGATCCCGGGTTTTGACAACTATAATAAAAGGGTAAGACATCCCGGCGGTTTTTACCTGCCCAACGGCGCCAGGGACGGGCAATTCAATACCTATAGCGGCAAAGCCAATTTCAATA
The DNA here is from genome assembly GCA_039593235.1 of Chitinophaga sp. Classification (GTDB taxonomy): domain Bacteria; phylum Bacteroidota; class Bacteroidia; order Chitinophagales; family Chitinophagaceae; genus Chitinophaga. Next base: position 8,462 of record JBCNPS010000325.1, read on the forward strand.
TTGCCGAAGTATTAACGACTCCTCTGGC
>JBCNPS010000326.1:0-8470 GCA_039593235.1 Chitinophaga sp.
TTAGTAGATTTAGATCAATCGGACGGGGGGGAGAATTTACAAGATAGCAATTCCCGCTCTATTCCCCTCTTTCAACCTCCACCTCCACCACCCCCTTCCCCATCAACCCCTGCTCACTCACCCCTTACACCCTCACCTGAAACCTCCCATAAACATCCGAACAATAAAAACTAACCGTGGCTTCACCATGTTCATTTGTCACAATATCAGGCATCCAGGCAAGCGTTTTTCTAAAGTCCGGCTCCCCGTTTGGTTGGTTAAACTGCGGAGAGACATAGTAGCCACCCGCTACAGCCAGGTTGAATTTTTTCAGTAGTTGTTCTTCCGTAAATGAAGGATAATGATACTTTACTTTTTTCATTTCTTCGCCGGTGAAAGCAAACGGATGGGACACAATTTCCTGCCTGCGGTTGCCAATATACTCGCTGTATTCCTTTCCTTCCACGGGTTTGGTGCCTCCCCCGCAGGCGGGACAGTTTAAGAGCCCACATGCGCCTACGTAATCTGCGGGGCCTTCCAGTTTAGCAATGCTGTCGAGTTTACCAAGGTATTTGGGCCAGGCGGTTTTAGTGCCTTTGGCGGAAATTTCCACGCCGGCCAATGTTTTACTGAACCTGTTAAAAATAACAGCAGTATCGGGGGCTTGTATTCTTTTAAGAGAAGGTGGATAGTAAGGTGTTTTGTTTTTCTCTGCAACCGCGATGACGGCAAAAGGATTGGCAATAGTCATGGTGAAGGGTTGCCTGTTTTGGCTGGGGTATTTGATATAAAGACGGTTCCCGGAAGCCAGGATGGCGGGATCCAGGAAGAAGCGGCCGGCGCTGTCGGTGCTTAACAAGGTGTTGTTCTTTTCTTCTGCGTTGAATACAAAAAGCAAATTGGGAGATGGGTGGGAGCTGTTCCTTCGACCCTGGAAACTTAAATTACCGGAGAGGCTGTCGGTGAGCACTGGCCTTGTATCAACACCGGGTTGCCGCTGGTTACTCCACAGGTAGCTGTCATGTTCCTGTGTAAGTAGCAACAGGTCCAGTGCTGCTAACCGGTCTTTATTTTTTTCGTCGAAATAATACCCGGGATCATCGATCCTGGCTTTCAGCTGGCTGGTAAGCAGGTAATGATTTTCTATGTCTTTGCCATCGTTGTTACTATAAGCATTGTAAAATACGCTTAGGCTAAGCCTTGCGGGAACCGGGGTGCCTTGTTCGTTTTTTGTACTGATAGTTAGTGACACCTTTTTTCGGGTGAAGTAATGTTGTTCGTGAAGTTGAAGGCCAATGTTTAATTTTTTATCCGGGAGAACAAATACCAACCTTTTTGCCAGTGGCTGCAGTTGCCGGTCAGATAGCGTAATGGCTGTAATGCCGCCGGGGCCTTGCGTTACGGGGAGTTTTACCAGCAGGCTGTCTTTGAGCAATGCGGTGGCAGCTGCCTGCATCAGGCCGCGTACCTGGCTGCTGATATAGATCCTTTGGGCAACCATGCCGGGGCTGGCGGTAATTTTAAGAAATAGGCTGTCGGCGCCGGCTGGTAGTACTTGCATTACTATACCGGTATCTGCCGGCATGGGAAGGGTAATAAAACTATCTGCTACTTGTATAGTATAGATGGCGCTCTGTTGGGGGATAAGCTCAAAACTTCCCATTCCCAGGTGGGTGGTTTCAATGCGTTGTAATGGTTTCCCATCTTTAAGTAATGTGCCTGTTATGTGTACTGGTGCGCCATTGCTGCCTGTTGCCTTAAATGCAATGCGATTTTTTAACCCGGTAATGAATGTACCTCCTTCAGGAAATGTTTGCAGCTTTATAGAATCATTTGCTTCTGGCTGGAGAGAAATGCTGCCGGAGGAACGTGGTAATGAATAGGAATCTTTAATGATGCGCACTTTGCGCAATGCGTAAAAAGGACCGGGTCCGCGCATAAAGGTATGTGCAGAATAAGCTTTCAGCCAGTAGTCGCCTTCTGTAAGATGGCCATCCAGGTAAATGTGACCGCTGGAAGCGCCATTGTTAATGGGATAAAGCTGCTGCCATACTGCGCTATCATTCCTGGCTTGGGTTAGCTTAACGTAAAGCGTCTGATCGGGTGTATACCATACAAAATGCTGCGCATTCAGCAGGCGGGCATTGAACCACAGGTCTTCGCCCGGCTCATACACTCCCCTGTCTGTTTGTAAGTAAATATTCCCTGCAGGAACAGCTGTTGCCGCTTCTGTTAATGCGGTAGCCAGTTGCTCTGCCTGTGGAAACTGCTGGCCTTTGGAGGTAAGCGGATGAAGTGCCAACAGCATAAGAACCATAAGTACTGTTTGCCGAAATATTTCCATCTGCTTAAAATATAAAAAATAGTCCGTAACGCGATGGGCGTTTCCGGCGGAGATAAGTTGGCATCCCGGTTATTCCTTTACAGTCTGCAGTCACTCCAGCAACCGGCTCTTTTTCTATTTGCTTACAAGAATATCCTTGTTAAATGGAAATTTCAGGTTCACTATTAGTTTCCGGGGGAAATATTCTGATAGCATTGCGGTTATCAAATCTGACCGGCAAAAAGCGATCCCGGCATTTAACCATGTAAGTACCGTTGTCTTTTAGCTGATAGCTGGAAAGCGCCTGCATGGCTGCTTCATACGGAAGAGGAAATGATGTGGGAAACAATGGGATTTATGAGTATTCAAGGGCTGTTTCATCACTGAAACAGCCCTTGAAACAAACATTAATTATACTTCAGCTTAATAGTAACTTTCCAGATACCTTCTTTCAGAATAGACATATCAAACCAGTAGTTGAAATACTTGCCGTTGATCTCTCCATTATTATACATATCAATTCTTAATACCTGCCCGGCAACAAACGGCAGCGGGAACCCGGCTATTTCCAGTTCCAGGTGATCCGGGAACTCGGTGTATTTGGTGGGATTATTCAGGCCCAGGTTATGCCAGTCCTTTAAATCCGTTACACCCGGTGTAGTGGAGTAATCGTATCCGAATAATAGTTTCGGATCTACCGGTGATCCATCTTTCTTTAATACATACACCGTTATTTTATTGCCGGTGTTCGATTGCCTGTCAAATGTTACATCAATACCGGTAAGATTACCATCAATACCGGAAAAACGGTAGGTATAAGGCAATGCGTAGCTGATATCCAGTGTTAATGCGGCTTTAATGATCCGTTCGCCGGAACTGTTTTTCACTTTCACGTCTATCGTATATTTTCCCTTTGTAAGCTGCAATGTATCGGTAGCTTCGGGATATATTACAATGTTCCCGTTTTCGGGGTTAATGTCTATTGCGGGGCGGTTTACCTTTTGACGTTTTGTATCCAGCTCCTGCACCGTTTTTTCTTTCCCTGTGTATTCCGCCTGCCAGAAATAGGTATCCACCTTGTAATCCATTACGGATTGCGCCAGCTTGCCATCTGCGGTGTAAATACCTTCGATAGTGAATTGCAGCGGCTTGGTGGATTCGTCGGTTACCATAGCGCCGGATTGTATAAGGGAAGCGCCTACGGCTACTTTAATGGAAGGGTTGGTATACTTGAGCGCCGGGCTTAAGAAGCCGTCGTTTTTATCTTTGCTGCACGACATGGCAAACCCGGTAAAGGCCAGCCATATTAAGCATTTTATTTTTGCTGATATTTTCATGATAAAAGATGATTGAGATTATCTGAAATATTTCTGTTTCAATCCTGCCGCAAAGCTGGAACCATTGGTTAGCACATGCACCACGGCGTTGCCGGTGATCATATTATGTGTTTGAATATTGCCGGTAAATTTGATAGAATCCACACCAGGTATTTTTACATGCTCATATTGCAGGAAGAAAGCAGATGTTTGAATAGAGCTGCCCGGGTTTACCCCGCCGCCTTTTCCGTAAATGAACAGGCTGTCGCCGTTAAGCGCCTTGTAGTATTTCTGTTTGTCCTTCAGGGCCTGTTCAAGTGTGATCTGCGCATTGGGAATAATGAACCGGCCGAGTAAGTTCCGCAGCGTATCTTTCCCGATAGCATCCAGCGGCCTCAGGGCTTGTCTGTCGTCGGGATTGAAGTTCATTTGTAGCCGCATTACCGCATTGTTGGGCGCTGCAAAGAAGGTGATATTGGCCTGGTTCACCACCGACTTTGCATCTGTGAGATCGATGATCTTTACCAGGGAATCAAACATGTGGTTCGACCTGCTTTTCAGGAAATCATACACCGGCATTTTCTTTTCTTCTTCAGATTGCCGGGAAAGACCACCATCTACATAGTAATCATTTTTCCTGCACGACGCCAGTACCAGCAAAGCGCCTGCTGCAAGAAGTATTGCTGTTTTCAGTGAAATAAGTTTGTTCATACTGTATCTTTTCAGAAATGGAGTAATTATTTCCAGTATTCGTTTTGAGTAATCAGGAAGTTGCTTTTAGCGATGATCGTTTGATCAATAGGTAACAGCCATGCGCCTTTCCTGAACCAATCGCCGTCTGTTATTTTGGAGTCTTTATCGAGCTTTCTTGTTCTTACCAGGTCAAAGAAATACTGGCCTTCTCCAAGCAGTTCTTTTTTGCGTTCCAGCAAAATAGTATCCTGCAGGTTGCCACCCCCGGTATATGGTGCGGCATATGCGCGTTCCCGTACTTTATTGAGGAGCACAATCGCTTCTGCGGATCTGCCTACTGCAGGCGTAGCCAGGGCTTCTGCACGTAGCAGCATAATATCCGGTAAGCGGGTAACTATAATGTTTGACTCGTTGATATTTTGTGTAGATGTATCTCCTTTTAACTGCAACGTTCTGTACTTGCCGAGAAATATCCGGTCTTCGTTAACGCCCTGCAGGTAGGTTTCGCGGATAAACCAGGTGAACAGCCTCGCGTCACGTGCACCGGGAGTGAACATGGTATTGATCTGTTGCCTGGTAGGGCAAAGCAGGTAACGATCGCTTCCTCCACCGCCGTCGGATTGATCGTTGTACCAGGGTCTTCCCAGGGTTCTGTTATACACACGGTTCTTCTGTACTTCTCTTAAATTGGCATCGAAATTAAATTCAAAGATGCCTTCGGATGATTTACCTACAAAAATGCTGAGCAGGTTAGAAGTGTCTGTAACCAAACTATAAGGCCCTTTCGTGATTACGCTGTCGCATAATTTCTCACAACCGGAAAAGTCCTGCAACCATCCCAGCACATGCGCCTTAATGGCCCAGGCGGCGCCTTTGGTGGCCCTTACGGCCCTGTCGCCGGCGCCATAGTCCAGTTCCAGGTTGGCGATGGCTACATCCAGGTCTGCTTTGATCTGGTTGAATACTTCTTCCTGTGGCGTTCTGGATAGGTTATCGATGTTAACGCTTTTCAGGTTCAGCGGTACATCGCCCCAGAAACGGACCAGGTAAAAATAGGTAAGCGCCCTTATGAAACTGGCTTCTCCTATATGCCTTCTTCTTACAGCGTCATCATAAGTAGTAATGGCCGGAATCTTTTCCAGCAACAGGTTACACTGTGCAATGGCTGTATAGAACTGGTTCCAGTTGCCACCGCCGTTATTGAATAACGCGGATGCCGTGTTGGTGGCAATATTGGTTTCTACACGCACATTCGAACTTTGGGAATAGCTGGAAAATACATCGGCCCGCATATCACCCATGAGGAAAACCTTGTCTGGCACTACAGTGCGCAGTAATGAGTAGGCGCTGGCAATACCTTTCTCTACATCCGAGGCTGAAGTGATGGCATTTGCAGCAGTGGGAAGCTCTATGATTTCCGGGTCAAGTATTTTTTTACAGGAAAATAATAATGCGAGGGAGGCAAGCAACACGCATACAAGTTTGTTATTCCGGGTAGTTATTATTTTCATATTGTTTAAAATTCAAAGTTAAAACCGCAGTTGAATTTGTATGGAATGGGATAGCCGTTACCCAGGTCATATCCATATGAGTCCACATTTTCGGGATCTACACCGCTATACTTTGTGAGGATGAACACATTGCTCATACCGCCGTATACCCTCAGCCGCCTGATATTGATCTTGTTCAGCAGGGCAGTGGAAAAGTCGTAGCTCAGGTTCACATTGTTCAACCGGATAAAGCTGCCGTCTTCCAGGAACATGTCGGTGTTGATTTCGTAGTTGCCTATGAAGTCGTAGCTCGACAAGCCATAATACCTCCAGGGATTTAATACAGGATATTTGGCATTGGTATGTTCAGGCGTCCAGAAATCGAGGTCGGAAACATCCAGCAGGTTCCTTTGTCCGCTGGGATAGTTAACGTTTTCGCTGGCAGTCCAGCTTACGCCGCGTATACGGTCGGCCTTTACTTTGTTGAACACCTTGTTGCCTACGGAGTAATTGAAGAATACATCCAGTTGGAGGTTAGCGTTGTTTTTAAAGCGATAGCTGAAGCTATGGGAGAAGCTTCCGGTAAATTTCGGGTTAGGATCGCCGCTATATACCCTGTCGGAGTTGTCCAGCACGCCTATCCTTCCGTCGCCGTTTACATCCAGGATCCGGATATCCCCTGCGCGGTATGGATCCTGTGAGGCGAAGCCGCTAACGTTGGGATAAAGTTTTTTACCGGTGTATTTATTAACGGGAACGGATGCATCATCGGGATATACGCCGAGGTATTTCATGAGATAGAATCCGTTCAGGGGGCGGCCTATCTGCAGGTAAGGCTGGCCTACTGCATAGTTGCTCCGCGATACGCTTCTGCCGAAATCGGGCAGCTTGGTCAGCTCATTTTTGTTAATGGCGCCGATAAAGGTAACGGAGTACTGGAAGTTTTTGCCGGGTTTGGTAACATAGCCGGTAATAGCTGCTTCATAGCCATAGTTGCGTACTGCACCGCTGTTGATATACCTGGAGGCATATCCGCTGGTACCGTTCAGTGCATCGGGAAAGAGGAAGCCGTCTGTTTTTTTATCATAGTAATCCAGCACCATGGTGATGCGGCTGTTCAGAAATTCGAGGTCCAGTCCTACGCCACGGTCCTTAGTTGTTTGCCAGGTAAGGTTAGGTAAGGCGATACCGTTGCCGCCTGCGTAGTTGGGCGCCAATAAAGGAATGCCATTATAAGTGGCATTATCGCCGCTTTTGGTAAGATAGGCGCCTACAGCCAGGTAGTTGTCTTCATACTGTGTACCGGACTTTCCCATGCTGGCCCTGATCTTTCCGAAGTTTAACCAGCGGCCTATATTGTTGCGTACAAATTTCTCTTCTGTAAATACCCATCCTGCTGAAGCAGAAGGGAAATATCCCCATTGGTTGTCTTTACCGAACTTGGAAGAACCATCGGCGCGAACCACGCCCTGGATCAGGTATTTCTTGTTGAAGTTATAAGACAGTCGGGAGTAATAAGATAACAGGCCATACTGCAGGTTATGCGTTTCCAGTTTGAGATTTGCCTGCGGGTAACCAAGGATCACCTGTTGTGCATCGCTGGGCCCGCCGGTGGCGGCGCCGTAGATGTTGTTGTTTTCACTGGTGTTAATGGTGTTACCCACTACAAGATCAAACGAATGTTTTGATTGAAAGGTATGGTATAAGCGTAGAAATGTTTCGCTGAGCAGGTTTACTTTTTCCTGTGAATAATAAGAGGCGGCCGCCTTCAGGTCAGTCCTGGTGGCGGAAGGTTCAAAGGTGCGCGTACGGTAAAACTCATAGTTGCCCGATGCCCTGGAGGTAATGTTGAGGAACTTGAATACATCGTAGCTCAATTCAAGCTGCGCCAGGGCTCTCCTGGTAAGGTCAATATTTACGCCCTTGTTATAAGATTCAAGGAAAGCATCAAAAAATCCGCTATTGGGGCCCGGACGAAAGGACGACGAAAAGTTATTTCCTACTACGGCGGCGTTGTAGGTATCACCTCTTTTCTGGCTCGCATCTGTTTGGCTCAGGTTAGCCCTGCCGGTTATTGTTAATTTGGAAGATGGCTTGAATATACCGTTATACGTTAATGAAAAACGGGAGAAGCCTGATCCGAGTACAATACCTTTTTCTTTGTAATAATCAACCCCCAGGCGGTAGCTGGCGTTTTCAGTGGCCCCGCTGATGCCGAGGTTAATATTCTTCAGATCGGCATCACGGAAGTAGAGCTTCTGCCAGTCGGTGGAGTTGTTGTAGAAGCTGTTCAGGCTATCTGTGAGTTCAATGGGCATATCGGTAGAACCGCCGCCCACTTTGGCTGATTTATATTGATTGAACAGCGCAATTTTGAAATCGCGTTCTGCTTTCCCGCCTAATGTTTTACGGAGGGAGGGATAATAGCTCAAGCCATATTGTGTGTTCAGGGATACAATAGGCTTACCGATCTTTCCGCGTTTGGTATTGATGATGATAACGCCGTTGGCGCCTCTTGATCCGTAAATGGCAGTGGCGGATGCATCTTTCAATACGTCAACAGACTCCAGGTCGAACGGGCTGAAACCGGCCAGTACACTGGTGATGGCCTGGCGTGGATCGGAAGGGTTGAACACATCCTGTTCCAGTGGCACACCGTCAATAATGAA
>JBCNPS010000327.1:0-8465 GCA_039593235.1 Chitinophaga sp.
ATAAAATTTCCTTTTACCGCTTTCAAAATCGCGGAAAAGGAATTGTCCCAGTTTATCGGTGCCGGAGAAAAAGGCTTTACCGGCATTGGTTTCGGTAAATTCCTGTACAAATTTCTGCAGCCACGGATCGGTGGCTACCATGAAGGTGGTGATAGGTATTTTCAGTTTTTTACATTGGGCGGCGAGGTTAAGGGTACGGTTAAGTATTTTCCTGTCGAGCCCGAAGCTGTTTTTATAATACTGTGATCCTATTTTCAGGCAGGTGGGTTTTCCATCTGTGATCATGAATATCTGTTTGTTAGGGTTGCGCCGGCGGCGGAGCAGGTCCATCGCAAGTTCCAGCCCTGCCACGGTATTGGTGTGGAAGGGGCCCACCTGCAAATAGGGAAGATCCTTGATCTCTATCTGCCAGGCATCGTTTCCAAACACAATAATGTCGAGGGTGTCTTTCGGGTAGCGGGTGGTGATCAGTTCCGCGAGGGCCATGGCCACTTTTTTAGCGGGTGTGATCCTGTCTTCCCCGTAAAGGATCATGGAATGCGAGATGTCGATCATCAGGGCGGTAGACGTTTGCGTTTTGAAGTCGGTTTCTTTTACCTCCAGGTCGTCCTGCTGGATGGAGAAACTGTCGATCCCGTGATTGATCTGCGCATTCCGGATGGAGGCAGTAATATCCAGTTGGTCCACGCCATCGCCAAATTCGAAAGGACGGGTTTCTGCGTTGAGTTCGTCGCCCATGCCGGATTTGCGGATATTATGATTGCCGGTAGTTGATTTTTTCAGTTTGCCGAAGATCTCTTCCAGTGCGTTTTTGCGGATGGTTTGTTCTGCTTTGGAAGTGATTTCTATGGCGCCGCTTTCCTCGTTTTCGCGGATGTACCCTTTATCTTTCAGCTCCTGTATAAAATCGCCGATACCATATTCCTGGTTGGTGAGGTTATACTCATTGTCCAGTTCAGTAAGCCATTGCAGGGCTTCTGATACGTCTCCGCTGGTATACGTAAGGAGTTGGGTAAAAAGATCCAGTAATTTCTGGAAAGGTGGTTTTTTGTTCTCGTCCGGGTTGAACCTGGTAAATTGTATTCCTCTCATAGCTTAGCTCATCTTCTGCATTAAATTTACCACTTTTCGCGGATATTGTCTTGGAACACTGATTTTGATGATTTCGCTGATTACGCTGATTTTTTTGAACCGGTTGGGTTTTAAGAAAATGAGCGGTATCTATCTTCCCAAATATTTAAAAACAAATAACTTAAAAAAAATATCAGGGTAATCAGCGAAATCATCAAAATCAGTGTTCCAAGACAAAATTCGCTTAAAGCTTGCATTTTACATTGAAAGCAACTACTTTCAATCATCAAAAAAATAGCTATATGAAAAAACTGAGAAATGCGTTGATGCTGGCAGGCGGTCTGGCGGTTGCATTGTTTGCAAATTCAGCAGCTGCACAGGCCAGGGCAGATGCATTGGGCTGGAAGCTGGGGGCGCAGGCCTGGACATTCAATCATTTTACCCTGGCCGAGGCACTGGATAAAATGGACAGCTGCGGGATCCAGTATGTGGAAGCTTTTCCCGGACAAGTAATTGGTGGCGGTATTGAAGGTAAGTTCGATTACCATATGTCGCCTGCCAAACAGGAAGAAGTAAAAGCACTGTTTAAAAAGAAGCACAAAACGCTGATCGCATTTGGTGTGGTAGTACCGGGATCCGAGGCGGAATGGCGCATGCTGTTCGATTTCGCCAACAGGATGGGCATCCAGAGCATTACTTCCGAACCTAAAGAGGAAGACCTGGACCTGATCTCTTCCCTGTGCGATCAATACCAGATCAAACTGGCTATCCACGATCACCCGAAGCCAAGCCATTACTGGAACCCGGATATCGTGCTGGCAGCCATCAAAGGCAGAAGCAAATTAATGGGCGCCTGCGCGGATATTGGTCACTGGGTACGCTCCGGGCTGGATCCTGTTGAATGCATCAAGAAACTGGACGGTCATATTGTAAGCCTGCATTTCAAGGACCTGAACGACAAGTCACCTGATTCCCATGATGTAATTTGGGGTAACGGTGTTAGCCAGATGCCGAAGGTAATGGAGACATTGAAAAAACAGAAATTCAAAGGATTGTTTTCCGTGGAATACGAATACAACTGGGATAACAATACGCCCGATGTGAAAGCCAGCGCTGCTTTCTGGAGATCTATCGTTAGCAACCTGTAAACATTAGTTATCCTTACGGATAATGGATCCGGAGATAACGGCCTGGCCGGGATCTCCGGATTTTTTGTGGTTGTCCGATACCGGACATTCCCTGTTCTTTACTGAACACCGGAAGCTATTATCTTTGTGCTATCTCCCTGATAACTAAATAAATATATTTCCGTCCCGGTTTTTGCAGGCGAAGCGCCAATACTTCCTGTTATGACAAACAGCTTCTTTAAACTATCGTTCAGAACGCTTTGGAGAAAGAAATCTTTCTCCCTGCTCAATATCGTTGGCCTGGCCGTGGGCATAGGCGCCAGCCTGCTGATTTTCCTCGTGATCCGCAATGAAATGAGCTACGATACCTATCAAAGTAAACGGGAACGGATATTCCGGGTGGTGAGTACCGTTAACAGCCGCAGTAACGGAGAAGTGATCTGGACGCATGGCATGGCGCCGGCGCCGCTTGCCCGTACTATCCGCCGGGATTTCCCTTCTCTCGAAAAAGTGGCTGCTATAGAGCATATCGGCGGAGCTCAGGTATATGTGCCGGGGAAAACGGAGGCCGATGAGAAGAAGTTCAAAGAAACCAATGGTATTTTTTTCGCCGAACCTGCTATTTTCGACATCTTCGATTTCACCTGGATGGACGGAGGCGCTGTAGAATTAAAGGAGCCCAATACAGTAGCCATTACACAAAGCATGGCAGAAGCCTACTTCGGTGATTACAAAAATGCTGTAGGAAGAATGATACAGTTATGGTCGTACCGTGTACCGCTGCGGGTAACCGGCGTTTTCAAAGACTTACCGCCTAATACCGACCTGCCGATGCGGATGGTGGCATCCTTCGCCACCTGGCTGAAGCTTGAGGATCATGAACGCCAGGTCAATGACGACTGGCGCTCGCTTTCCGGTGGAACAGAATGTTATGTGCTGGCATCTCCCCGGGAAAATATGCAACGTTTACAGGCCCGGTTGCCCGCGTTTGTAAAAAATAACTACCGGGAAGATGCGGACCAGACTACAGGCGTTACCAGTCTTGCTTTTCAGCCGTTGAAAAATATGCACCTGGATAAACGTTTTCCTACGATAAAGAATGATGCGTTGTCGCCCACTGAACTCTGGGGATTGGTGATTATTGGTATATTCCTTTTGCTGGTGGCCTGCATCAACTTCATTAACCTGGCTACTGCGCAATCTGTGAACAGGGCTAAAGAGATCGGTATAAGGAAGGTACTGGGCAGTAACCGTCTCCAGTTATTAAAACAATTCCTGGGAGAAACCGCTATGATCACGGTTCTGGCTATTATTTCAGGCTGTATAATGGCGTGGGCGGCTATTCCCTACCTCAGCAACCTGATGGGAAAATCGCTGGCTTTAAATCCTTTACGTTATCCTTCCATATTGCTTTTTTTAGTGTTAGCCGGCGTAGCGGTTACTTTCCTGGCCGGTTTTTATCCTGCCATTGTACTTTCGGGATTCAACCCGCTGACCGCTATTAAAAGTAAGATCAACACCCGGCCGGTAAGCGGTATATCTCTGCGAAGGGCATTGGTGGTATTCCAGTTTGTAGTAGCCCAGTTGCTGGTGATAGGCACTTTGGTGGTAATAAAACAGATGAAGTATTTCCGGGAACAGCCGATGGGTTTTGAGAAGAAGGCCATTGTATCGCTGGACCTGCCCAGCGACAGCGCGCTGAAACTGAAATATGGTTACCTGCAATCACGGCTGCAGCAGCTGCCGGGTGTGGTAGCCACCAGTTTATGTTCCAGAGAGCCTGCTTCCAATTCGGGGTGGTACACTGATTTCTTTTATGATAATCAACCGGACAGGCAGCCCTACAGCGTAAAGCGGGTAAGTGCGGACACCGGTTATTTCAATACCTTCCGTTTAGGTTTGGCGGCAGGGCGTTATCCTTTTGCCAGCGACACTATGAGGGAAGTACTTGTGAATGAAACGGTGGTGAAAAAACTGGGATTACATTCAGCGGAAGACATTATCGGCAAGTTAGTTGCCGTTAACAACGGCGCCCGTAAATACCCGGTGGTGGGCGTGTTGCGGGATTATAATAATAACTCGCTGCGCGATGAAATAACACCTTCCATTATTTCTTCCGACTTTAACAATTACGGAACACTGGCGCTCCGGCTGAACCCCGAACAGGTGCCGGCTACGTTAAAACAGATAGAACAAATATTTACGGAAGTGTACCCTACCTACATTTATGACTGCACCTTTTTTGATAAACAGATAGGTAATTTTTACAGGGCGGAAGCCATCACTGCATCATTATTCAAAGTGTTTGCTTTCCTCGCCATTTTTATTTCCTGCCTCGGGTTATATGGGCTGGTTTCCTTTATGGTGGTACAAAAAACAAAGGAAGTGGGCATCCGTAAAGTGTTGGGGGCTTCCATTCAAAGTATATTGTACCTGTTTTCCAGGGAGTTTACCACTTTAATTGGTATTGCATTCCTGATGGCTGCACCGGTAGGGTATTATTTTATGAAGAAATGGCTGACCGGGTTTCACTATCACACAGAAATAGGATGGGGTATTTTCGTACTGGCTATTGCGTTATCCATTTTAATTGCCTGGGTAGCGGTGGGGTATAAGGCGGTAAGAGCCGCATTGGCCAACCCGGTGAAGAGTTTGAGAGCAGAGTAATGATTTTTATAAATAAGAAAGCCCGTACCAATTGGCACGGGCTTTCTGCTTTATAAAGGTAGTGCGATTATTTCGCTGAATCCGCAGGTTTTGGAACCGGGGTGGAATCTTCCGTATTCACCTGTATGGCGCCGTCTTTATTTTTATGGGTGCCATTAGGACCAAATTCGCCTTTCATCTGGTTTAACCAGGTAATGAACTGCTGTGCATTCTGGCCATCGCGCTGTAAGTCGTTGGTCATTCTGCTTGGCGGCAGGGAGCTGTAGTAGCGCAACTGCTGCTCACAGTCTTTGATCACCTGGTTCGACAACTCTTCCGCTCTCTTCGCATCGCCGGCCATATAATAAGCGTAGATGGTTTGAATAGAAGTATAGTTGTGCATATTGCCCGGTGTGGTGAGGGCGTACGGGAAGTTGGTTTCCATGATGTTCTTGTCCATGTAGCGGAGTACGTTGAGGGCGCTGTCTTTCGCAGCTCCTTCCTGTGTCATGGCTACAGAGAGTTTGGTGAACGCCTGGCGGAGGTACATGATCATTTTCCTGTTGGGCTCATCGAAGTAGGTACCGCGGGTTTGTGCGCCACCAAATTCAAATTTGTGCATCAGGTTATCATACATTACGCCTACGTTCGCATTGATGTCCATGCCCAGCGGATCGGTAGATGTAGCTTTAGGCAAAGGCACCAGGTGGTAGGTAAGACCATCAGTTTGCATGTAGTCGTTCAGGCCGAGATCAGTAGGGCTCGTGAAGTAGATAGGCCGTTTCCAATCGTTGGCAGCGATGATGTCATATACTGCGAGGTCATTTTTCAGGAGGTAGCTTTTGCTGATCTTGAAAGGCATGGAAGCCAGGATCTTAGCGCTGTCTTTCGCCGCTACCACACCGTTTGCGAGGATCGCCTGTTTATCTACCGGGATAAACAGCTGGCGGGTAGGCAGGAAGTTTTCTGATCCGCCATCCTGCGTGGTTACTTTACTGTTGGCATCATCGCTTCCCATGAAGTTCATGATCTCTTTCAGGTTAAAGTATTTATCGGCAGGAATATTTCCCGGATCAAAGAAGCGGATATAGTTGCGGTTCTCTCCTTTATATTTATCGGCCGACCAGGTCATTGGAATGGCGGGGCTCTGGTTTACAGCTCTGCGCATCTGGTCGATGTACCAATCCACACCCAGGAGACTGAGGTTGATCACCCTGATATCCGGACGGATGCCTTCCACTTCCTGTGCGTACCACAGCGGGTAGGTATCGTTATCACCCACGGTAAAGAGGATGGCATTTTTCTGGCAGGATTCCAGGTAATCTTTCGCTACATCGCGGGCTACATATTTGGTAGAGCGGTCATGGTCGTCCCATTCCTGGAAGGCCATCAGCACCGGTACAGCCAGCAAACAGATAGCGGTAGCCAGTACAGGAGAGAGGGCGCTCTTGGTTTTCTTCTTCAGGAAGTTGCAAACCGACAGCACACCCAAACCGATCCAGATAGCAAAGGCGTAGAAGGAACCTACATAGGCGTAGTCACGTTCACGCGGCTGGTTACCTGCCTGGTTGAGGTAGATGACGATAGCGAAACCTGTGAAGAAGAACAGCAGGGATACGATGAGGGTATCTTTGCGGTGGTTATTATAATGATAGAAGAAACCGATAACGCCGAGAATGAATGGCAGGAAGAACAGGGTGTTGTGCGCCTTGTTATCTTTCAGGCTATCCGGCATCATGGATTGATCGCCATACAGGAAGTTATCGATGAACGGAATACCGGAAATCCAGTTACCGTCACGCACGTTGCCATAACCCTGGGTATCATTTTGTTTACCGGCAAAGTTCCAGAGGAAATAGCGGGCATACATGAAATTCACCTGGTACTGGAGGAAGAACTTGATATTGTCGCCAAAGCCGGGTTTTTCGCCCTGCTGGAGGCCCAGCCAGGTGCGGTAATAATCCGCGTGGCCCTGGTCGTTGCTGGCATCCCATACGCGGGGGAACAGCATCATATCAGACGGATCATATTCCGGTTCCATCTTCTTACCTGCAATTTCATATTTTTTAGCGCCACGGGCGTAGATGTTACCACCTTCCTTGTACCCGGTTGGGCGGGCAGTGAATACCTGGCCATACACCAGCGGGAAATCGCCGTATTGTTCGCGGCCCAGGTAACCTACCAGGGAGATGGGATTATCTACATTGTACATATCTACGGAAGGATTTGCAGTAGAACGTACCATGGTGGTAATATAAGTGGAGTAACCTACCAGCATGAACAGCACGAAAGAAATAGTAAGACGGCTGAAATGCGCAGTTTTGGATACATCCATTTTCACACCTACTGTTTTCAGCAGGTAGGGGATGGCTACAAAGAAGGCAGCCAGTAAGAATTTGAAGAAGATAGCGCCGCCGCTTGCCTCGTTAAACGCAGGCACCACGATGATGGTAGCAATAACGATGAAAGGGGCGTAGATACCGAACTTAGGTTTCTGGTATCCTATAATAAGCAATGCTATAATGAGTATGAAATAGAAGATAAATCCGGAGAAATATCCCATTCCAAGGGAATTTACGAAGAATACGTCCATATACCCGGAAGCCTTTACGGTATCCTGGATGAGGTATTTCTGTACCAGGCCGGTGATACCGCAACCTATTACGAAAGCCCAGAACGTGCCCCAGCCGGTAACCTTAAAGCGTCTGAAGTAGTACACCATTACCATGGCGGGGATGGTGAGGAGGTTGAGGAGATGGACACCGATAGACAGGCCGAGGAGGTACCCGATGAGTACAATCCAGCGGTCAGCATAGGGTTCATCTGCTTCATGTTCCCATTTCAGGATGGCCCAGAACACGATGGCGGTAAAGAAAGAGGACATACCATATACTTCACCTTCCACAGCGGAGAACCAGAATGAATCGGAGAAAGTATAGGCCAGTGCGCCTACAGCGCCTGCGCCCATGATAGCGATCATTTTTTCGCGGGAGATCTCTTCACCGGCTTTCACCATAAGTCTGCGCGCGAAGTGGGTAATGGTCCAGAACAGGAACAGGATAGTGAAACCACTGGCCAGGGCTGTCATGGTATTTACGCCAAGGGCAGCCTGAGATGGTTTCAGGAACATACTAAACAATCTTCCAAGCAACACGAACAATGGTGCTCCGGGCGGATGGGGAATCTGTACTTTGTAAGCACTTGAAATAAACTCGCCGCAGTCCCACAAGCTGCCTGTAGCTTCCATCGTTTTAATGTAAACAAAGCAGGCAATGATGCAAATGACCCAGCCGACCATGTTGTTGGTCCTTTTGAAATTCATAAGGTTGTTTTAAGGTCCGACAAAAATATAAAAAACAGCAAATTATGCTAATCTGGTGAACAGTTTTAACTTTTTGTAAATATCTTTTTGGCTGTTAGCCTTTGACTAGCAGGATCCGGGCGCGGGGAGGGCGTTTTCCGGGAGATTAAAAAAGCATTATAAATTACAGGCTTACGGCGGTTTGCACCGTCCAGGCGGCGGGTTTGGCATTGAAAAGTACCTTGGTAGCGGCCCAGGTTTCGCGGAAGAGGGGGGATTGCCGGTACTTTTCGAGTGCGGTTTCCGATTCCCATTGACTG
>JBCNPS010000328.1:0-8465 GCA_039593235.1 Chitinophaga sp.
TTCTGAAATCCCAGGTCCTGGGCCTGTTTGATGCAACTCAGCGCCTGCCGGCTATTGTGCGCGCGGTTCATCCAGGTAAGATCCTCTTCATGAAATGACTGTACGCCTATGCTCAGCCGGTTGATGCCGGCGGCTTTTAGTTGGGTGAGCTTTTCAATGGTAAGGTCGTCGGGGTTGGCCTCCAGCGTGATTTCCGCATCCGGGGCCACATTAAAGGTGGCGCGCAGGTGCAACAGCAACGTGTTGAGTTCCTGCTCCTTTAACAGGCTGGGAGTACCGCCGCCAAAATAAATGGTGTGTACCGGTTCCTGCCCCAGGTAATCTTTTTGTAGCGTGATTTCCTGCAACAGGCTATTTACCACTGCTTCCTGTTGCACCAGCGAGGTGGAAAAATGGAAATTGCAATAGTAACAGGCCTGCCTGCAAAAAGGAATATGTAAATAAATCCCGGCCATGACGTTTTTTGTAATTGTTTACCTGTATTGGCCGCAAAGATACCTTCTTCCCGTTACTACACTCCGGTCAACTATGGACTATTTTAATATCTTTGCGATATCAAAATCGCGTTTCCTTTTTGTTATGTGGGCCAGACGTTGTTAATTGCTGTTGATTCCTTCTTTGGAAACGGGTTATTGAAAAACCGATTAAAGTCATTGCAAAATATTTTCCTGGTGCGAAACTGGTTACTGCTGTTATTCATTTTTGGTTATTTGCCGGTTTGGGCACAAACAACAGATTCCGCTGCGGCGCCGGCAGTAAAGAAAAAGCCGGTACCCACCCGCACCGTTGCAGATTCATCCCGTCCGAAGCCGCGAACTGTTCCTGTCAGGAAAGACAGCACCAGGGCCGTTTTACCGGCAAGCACGCGTGCCGGGAAGGATACTACGGCGGCAGTGAAGGCCGACAGCCTTGCTTTGGCGGCCGCGCCTAAAGTGAAGCCGGTATCTGCTTATGATCTTTACCTGAAAAAGATATCGCAGGAAAACATCTTCCTGAAACCCGGCAAACACAGGTTTGTAGATACTAACCCCATAAGGCCTTACCGCAACATGGACTGGCTTATTTACCTGATGGCGGGCGTGTTGCTGGTGCTGAGTATCATCCGTTTGTCTTACAGGAAATATTTTTCAGACCTGTTCCGGGCGTTTCTCAATCCCACCTTAAGTCAGCGCCAGTTGAAAGACCAGTTGTCGCAGTCGCCTTTTCCCAACCTGCTGCTGAATATTTTCTTTGCCATTGCACTGGGGCTGTATTTTTACCTGGTGCTGTACCGCCAGCAGGTATTCCCCCAGGCGGAGCCCTGGTTGCTGATACCCGGCCTGGTAATGATGGTAGCAGTGGTGTATGGTTTTAAATACGTTATGCTGCGGTTTTGCGGATGGTTGTTCGGCAATTCCGAACTGGCGGATGCCTATATTTTCATTCTTTACCTGATCAATAAAATTCTCGGGGTGTTGCTGGTGCCGTTTCTGGTGATTATTGCCTTTTGTTCGCCCGAAATAGCGCGTACTTTCCTATATATATCTTTGTTTTTTATTGTATTACTTATTATTTACCGGTACATTAGATCTTATTCACTGGTTCGTCAATACCTATCTTTCAGTAAATTGCATTTTTTTCTTTACCTTTGCGCTTTCGAAGTAGCGCCTGTTTTAATATTAACCAAGGTGCTACAGAATATCTGGTTAACTGGTAATCCCTGATTATCGCCTATTGTTAACACAAGAGCAAAAAAAGTATGATTAAAGGCGGGCCAAAAAAAGATTTGCAAGGAAAACAAATTCAGTCAATCCTAATTTCTCAACCTAAGCCTGAAACAGAAAAGTCACCCTACTTTGATCTGGCCAGGAAATTCAATATAAAATTGGATTTTTATCCGTTCATAAGGGTGGAAGGTTTGCCAGCGAAGGAGTTCAGAAAACAGAAAATCGACATTCTCAGCTATACGGCGGTGATTTTCACCAGCCGTAATTCGGTGGACCACTTTTTCCGGATCTGTGAGGAAATGAAGATTAAGGTGTCACAGGAGTGCAAATACTTTTGTATTACTGAAGCGGTTGCGTTGTACCTGCAGAAATTTATTCTCTACCGGAAGCGGAAGGTATTTTATGGAGCAGACGGTTCTACCAAAGGGGTGCTGGAGGTAATGAACAAACACCGGGATAATGAGAAATTCCTTTTCCCAAGCTCCGATAGCCAGAAGAAAGATATTGAAGAATGGTTGAAAGCGAACAAGTGCGACTATGCCACTGCTACCCTTTACAAAACTGTTTCTACTGATGTAAAGGAAGTATTGGCAGCTACTGCTTACGACATGATCGTGTTTTTCAGTCCTTCCGGTGTGAAATCGTTATTTGAGAATATGCCGGAATTTGTGCAGAACGGCACACATATCGGCGCCTTCGGTCCTACTACTTCTGCTGCTGTAGAAGAAGCGGGCCTGAGACTGGATGTAAAGGCACCACTTCCGCAGGCGCCGTCTATGGCAGCTGCGCTGGAGCAGTACCTTACAACTTTGATAAAAAAGTAAGCAATTTTTCTGTGATAAAAAACTGGCAGGGGTGGCATGATGCCATCCCTGTTTTTTTGCTGCTATGTCAATGCAGCGGCCGCTTTCAAAATATTTCTTTGTAATCCTGAAAAAATAAATTTCTTTGTAGAAGAAATAGAAGATCAATCATTATTTTTCGCGTAGGGGGAATCCATGAACAAGCTTATCAGTGAAACCAGTCCATATCTGCTACAACATGCACATAATCCTGTAAACTGGTATCCGTGGGGGGAAGAAGCCCTGCAACGTGCGTTGCAGGAAGATAAACCTATACTGGTAAGTATCGGGTATGCCGCCTGCCACTGGTGTCATGTAATGGAGCGGGAAAGTTTTGAGCAGGAGGCTACGGCTGCCATCATGAATGAACACTTCATTAATATCAAGATAGACCGTGAAGAGCGGCCGGACCTGGATCATATTTATATGGATGCTGTGCAGGCGATGACCGGCGCCGGGGGCTGGCCGCTGAACGTTTTTCTTACGCCCGACAGGAAGCCTTTTTACGGCGGCACCTATTTTCCGCCGGTGAAGGCGTACAGCCGTCCTTCCTGGACAGATGTACTGCTGTCGCTGGCCGATGCGTTCCGGCAGAAGCGCGACGAAATTGAATCCCAGGCCGATAACCTGGTGCAGCATATTCAGCAATCGGCCCAGTTTGGCCAGCAGCCGGGGTTACACCTGGATATTCCCTTCGAAGAATTATTTACCAAAGCGCAGTGTGATACCATCTGCGAAAATATACTGAAGCAGGCAGATACGCGCTGGGGCGGTTTCGGACGTGCGCCTAAGTTTCCTCAAACGTTTACTATTGCATACCTGTTGCGGTATCATCATGCTTACCAGCATCCGGAAGCACTGCAGCAGGCGTTGCTGTCGCTCGATAAAATGCTGCAGGGTGGTCTTTATGATCAGCTGGGTGGCGGTTTTGCGCGTTATTCCACCGATGAAAAGTGGCTGGCGCCCCATTTCGAGAAGATGCTGTATGATAATGCGCTGCTGCTCGATGTGCTGTGCGATGCTTACCAGCTCACCCACCATGAGGTATATGCGCAAACGATCAGGGACACGATGGATTTTATAACCCGTGAAATGACGTCGCCGGAGGGAGGCTTTTATGCCGCCCTGGACGCGGACTCAGAAGGTGTGGAGGGTAAATTTTATACCTGGAGCAAAGCGGAGATCCATCATATACTCGGGGAGCAGGCAAGGCCTTTCTGTGAGTATTATGATGTAACGGAACATGGCAACTGGGAAGAGCAGAATATATTATGGGTGCAGCAGCCCCTGGAGGCCTTTGCTGCGGAGAAAGGATATGATGCGGGTATTTTTGGAGCGATGTTAAAGGGCTGCCGGGAAAAGCTGCTGGCAGTAAGGGCTAACAGGATCCGGCCGGGGTTGGACGATAAGATCCTGCTTGGCTGGAATGCCATGATGGTGCATGCCTGTTGTAAAGCTTATGCTGCACTGGGTGATCCGGCTTACCGGGAGATGGCTATCCGCAATATGGATTTCTGTTTGAGCAGTTTCCGCCAGGAGACTGCCGGAAGCGGATTTTACCATACCTGGAAACAGCAGCAGGCCAAGTATCCGGCTTTCCTGGATGACTATGCGTGTTTGATCCGGGCGCTGATCGCCTTACAGGAAATCACCGGCGATACCCGGTATTTGTATGAAGCGCGGGATATTACGGCATTTGTAACAGCTCATTTCAGTGATGAAAGTGGCTTGTTCTTTTATTATACCATTGAGGCCCAGGATGATGTGATTGTACGGAAGAAGGAAATATACGATGGGGCGGTGCCCAGCGGTAACGCGGTAATGATGCAGAACCTTTGGTACCTTTCTGTTGTTTTTGATCTGAAAGAATGGGCGGATCGTTGCGTGGAGGCAGTTTCCAGCCTTTCGCAAACAATAATCAGGTACCCTACCTCGTTTGGCGTGTGGGCGAGCCAGTTATTGCAGCTGGTAAAGGGTACTCCCGAACTGGCTGTTGTTGGGAAGGAGTATAAAGAGAGGATGAAGGAGGCGGGAAAATGGTTCCTTCCATACAGGGTGCTTGTAGGCTCCGAAAAAAATATTCCGGAGATCCCACTACTAACCGGGCGGGAGCAGGAAAATGAGACGCTTGTTTATTTATGTAAAGATTATCATTGCATTAAGCCGGTAAGTTATATAGAAGAAATTATTAATTTAATATAATAATTATGTAACTTGCCCTTTGTAAGGGAGGTTACTGATTCAATAAATGTTATTACGTTTATATAATAAAATGTTAAAAAGCGCGTTTAAACTAGTTACAGACCGGATGTAAGGCGAATTGAAAAAGTTGGATAAAAAGTCACTACGGATTAAAATTAATTATTACATTTGCTATCTTTCATATAAACAAAGCGGGTGAAAAAATGAGAAATGTGTTCCCTTGTATACAGGCAAATCACACCAGGCTGGTTAATAGAAAAAACATATTCTGATGAAAGCTACCCTTATGAAGCTTAACTATGTAAAAGGTCTGTTGGCAGTTTTGCTGGTTTCCCTGCTGGCCAGCTGTGGCGGTAGTAAAACCCCAAAAAATGCACAAGGGCAATTGATCGGCGTGAGTCCGAGACCGAAGTACACTCCCCCTGTACCGTACGGAATGGTATATATACCAGCCGGAACTTTTCACATGGGTCCCAGTGATGAGGACGTAAACTATGCGTACACGGCGCGTAACAAGTCTATTTCCATTTCCGGCTTCTACATGGATGCTACGGAGATCACGAATAACGAATACCGCCAGTTCGTGAATTGGGTACAGGACTCAATTGCGCATATTTTACTGGGGCATGTAAAATCTGATGATGGTCATGATATAATTGACTGGAAGCAGAAGATTGTATATAAGGATAAAGCGACCATGGAAAAACTGGATGCGATGGTATACACCGAAGCAGACCGGTTATATGGCCGTAAGGATATTGACGTAGGAAAACTGGTATACCACCAGGAAACCTTTAACTGGGATAAAGCAAAGCTGAGAGAGAATTTCGGCAAGCCGCGTTCTACTTTTATTGTAAAGAAAGACGTGCCCATTTACCCGGATACATTGTGCTGGATCAGGGATTTCTCTTACGCCTACAACGAGCCGATGACGCGTATGTACTTCTGGCACCCGGCGTTCGACAACTACCCGGTAGTAGGTGTGAACTGGCATCAGGCAACAGCTTTCTGTGAGTGGAGAAGTAAATTCTGGGAAGACTACCGCGCCAGCAAAAAGCTGTTTACGGAAGATAAATTCCAGTTACCTTCCGAAGCACAGTGGGAATATGCTGCCCGTGGCGGAAGAGAGCAAACACCTTATCCATGGGGTGGTTACTACATCCGTAACAAAAAAGGATGTTTGCTGGCTAACTTCAAACCAGGCCGTGGTAACTACCCGGAAGACGGTGGTTTTTACACCGTTCGCGCAGATGCCTACTGGCCTAATGATTACGGTTTATACAACATGTCCGGCAACGTTGCAGAATGGACAGCAGATATCTTTTACGAAAACGCCTATTCTTTCACATCAGATATGAACCCATATCTGAGAATGGATGTGCCGGATGATGCACCATTAAAGATGAAACGTAAAGCAATCAGGGGCGGTTCCTGGAAAGACGTGGGATATTTCCTTCAAACCGGTACCAGAACTTATGAGTACCAGGACAGTTCGAAATCCTACGTAGGTTTCAGATGTACCATTGCCCTGAGCAGACGAGTAAAGCACAGATAGGATAAATTAAAAACCGGTAATAGCCTGTATTTATTAACACCAAAGAAACCTTTGTAGTATGTACACTATTATGAGTAAATCAGTGAGAATTAACTATTCCATACAGACTTTAACTAACATTTTAACCAGTAAATTTTAACCTATGGCTATGAATCCTAACAAAGCTAAATGGCTGAACTTTTTCGTATGTATTGCGGCTTCCGTAGTAATTATCGGGGCGCTGTTCAAATTGCAGCACTGGCGGGGAGCTGACATCGCTTTGATCCTGGGTCTGAGCACTGAGGCGCTCATCTTTTTCGTATACGCTTTTGTACCTGATACCGGCGCCCACACTGAAGGACAGGTGGTAGCTGTAGCTGGAAGTCCTGCTGTAGCCGGCTTGGACAAAATGCTCCAGGAAGCAGACATTACTCCTGCCAACCTGCAGCGCTTAAGCGAAAACTTCCAGAAACTGGGTACTACCGTTGATAAAATGAGAGACATCAGCGATGTGGTAGCAGCCACCGGAGATTACACACAAAAAACAAGAGAAGCTGCCAGCGCTATCGGTAATGTAGCAAATGCCTACACCACTGCCGCCGCTGCTGTATCTTCTTTCAACAGTGCATCAGAGTCTACCAAAGATTTCCATGTACAGATGCAGGGCATGACTAAAAACCTGGCTTCCCTTAATGCTATCTACGAACTGGAACTCCAGGACACCAACAACCACCTGAAAGCAATGAATTCATTCTACAGCAATTTGCAGAATGCTTCCAGTGCTATGAGTGGCAGCATTGAAGATGCCAAGAAAACACAGGAACAAATTTCCCTGCTCGCTAAAAACCTCAGCAACCTGAACTCAATTTATGGTAACATGCTGAGCGCTATGCACGGAGGAAGATAAGGTACAGCTAATAGTTTCTGAATTAACACATATCAATTAAATCTGCAAACAAACTATGGCACTACCTAAAGATCCTAGGCAGAAGATGATTAACATCATGTACCTGGTCTTGACGGCCATGCTGGCGTTAAACGTCTCTGCTGAAATATTGAACGCTTTTAGTATCGTAAATAACTCAATTAATACTTCAAATAAATCCTTAGCTGACAAGAATGACTTTATCTACAGGCAGTTTGATGCACAGATGAAGGATAACGCGGAAAAAACAGCACCTCTCAGAGCCAAAGCACAACAGGTGAAACAAATTTCTGCCAGCATGTACGACTATGTTGAATCTTTAAAGAAAACCATCATTACAGAAAGTGGCGGTTTTGATGAACATGGTGAAATCAAGGATAAAGCCGGACTGGATGCTCCTACCAGAGTAATGGAAAACATGAAGAAAGGCCCTGAACTGGAAGCAAAACTGAAGGATTTACGTACCAAATTGCTCTCTTTCGTTGATCCAAAAAAGAAAGATCAGTTCGAAAAAACTTTACCACTTAAAATAGAAGTAGGCAAATCAAATGATGAACATGGCGGTGGTCCTAAATCATGGACAACCTACCACTTCAACATGGTTCCTACCATTGCTGCAGTAACCATCCTGGGTAAATTCCAGAATGATATCAAAAACTCTGAGTCTGCCATTATCGATGACCTGTTCCGTCAGATTGATGCGAATACATTTAAATTCGATAAAGTAAGACCATTTATCTCCTTAAACTCCAAAAACCTGATGGAAGGACAAACCTTAACTGCGAACATCGCAGTAGGTGCTTACAGCACTACGGTTAACCCGACTATCGTTGTGAATGGTCAAACCATTGAAGCACACGAAGGTTTAGGCGTATTTACAGTTCCTGTTTCCGGCATTGGTGAAAAAACACTGACCGGTACTATTACCTTACCTAGCCCAACTGGTGGCGCTCCTGAATCCTATCCCTTTACAGAAACTTATAACGTAGGTGCTTCGGCAACCTCCATTTCCGCAGATAAAATGAACGTGCTGTATATCGGCCTGCAGAATCCTATCTCGATCTCTGCTGCTGGTGTGCCCGCCGAACAGGTATCTGCCTCTATATCAGGTGGTAATATGACCAAACGTGCATCCGGCGAATACATTGTAACTGTATGCGCGAACCCAAGGGTCATGCCGACCTCCTGCAGGCGATGGTGCCGCTGTGCAGGACGCATCCGAACCTGCACACCGTAGGCAAGGCCCTGGCCCTGCA
>JBCNPS010000329.1:0-8441 GCA_039593235.1 Chitinophaga sp.
CGCATAGCCGGGTGGAGGAGATCAAAAACCGGAAGTTTGACATCGTGGTATCCCGCGCGGTGGCGCCCCTTGGGGATCTTTGGCGCTGGAGCAAGCATTTAATGAAGAAATCCACTGTACCGGGCAAGCAATTTGAAAAAGGGCTTATTTGTCTCAAAGGTGGCGACCTGGCCCAGGAAATTTCCGACAGCGGTTTAAAACCACGCCTGGTAAAGGTGTATGATATTTTTCCCGAAGAAAGTTTTAAGGAGAAGTTCGTGGTATTGGCTAAGCACTAAACCCTATCTCCAGTGTAGAATGGCGGATGCCCAGGTGTTCCAGTTCGTGGCGCAGCGCTTTTTTCAGGGCTTCCGTACCGGCAGCATCCAGCTGCGGATCTATGGTTACCTGGGCCGTTAAGGCGTTTTCGGTAGTGCTGATCGCCCACACATGGATATGATAAATATCCTTTATCCCCTGCAGGGCCAGGGCTTTTTTCCGGATCTCCTGTAAATCGATGTCCTTTGGCACGCCATCCATCGACAGGCGCAGGCTGTCGCGCAGCAGGCCCCAGGTACCAAATACAATAACTACCATTACAATAATACTGAGTAAAGGATCCAGCCAGTACCATTTTGTGTAGATGATCATAATGCCGGCGGCCACTGTTGCCAGGGATACCAGTGCATCGGCAGCCAGGTGGAGGTAGGCGCCTTTAATATTCAGGTCTTTTTCTTTGTCTTTGAAGAACAGCCAGGCGGTAAATGCGTTGATAAGAATACCAATGCCCGCTACTACGGCAATGGGCGTTCCGGGCACTTCGTAGGGCTGACTGAAACGGCGGATGGCCTCATACCCGATCACCCCTACCACAATAAGCAGCAGCATGGCGTTAAACAGGGAAATAAGAATTGTACTTTTGCGGTAGCCGTAAGTATAACCTGGATTGGAGGTTATTTTGGCCAGGCGGAAGCCCAGCAGCGATAAGGCCAGGCTGGCCACATCACTGAGATTATGCCCTGCATCGGCCATGAGGGCCAGGGAATGGGTAAGGAAACCGGCAATAAATTCCGTTGCTACAAAGGCGAGGTTGAGGGAAATTCCCCATATAAAAGCCCTGTTAACCTGGGCGTTATTTAAAGGAGGGGTATGGGCGTGGGCATGATCATGCATAAACAACAGATTTCCTTGTACGTAATTTAAGAAGATTTTTTTTCGTCCTTATAAAATATCCGTTCCGTTGTTTCGTCATCCTTATTAAGATGAAACAACTGGTCCTTACAAATAGCATTATGGCCATAGAGCAAAACGAACGCATACAGGCAACTGTGAAGCAGGAGCGCAAGCGATTGCTGCACTTTATCCGGCAACGGGTGAGTAATGCGTCGGATGCTGAGGATATTTTACAGGATGTTTTTTACCAGTTCACCGAATACCTGCGCCTGGGTAGCCAGGTGGATTCTATTACCGGGTGGCTGTTTGCCGTAACCCGGAACAAGATCACCGATTGGTTCCGTAAGAAGAAAGAAACTCCTTTTTCTGATTTCACGCGCGAGATAGAAGGCGAAGAAGTGCTATTTCTCCCCGAATTACTTTCCGACAGGAACATGGAAGCAGATACCCCCATGGCGAAAAAAATTATGTCGGAAGCCATTATGGAAGCCATTGACGAGCTGCCGGCCGATCAGCGGCAGGTATTCCTGCAGCACGAACTGGAGGGGAAATCCTTTAAGGAAATGAGTGAAGAAACCGGCATCGGGGTAAACACCCTTTTGTCACGCAAGCGTTATGCAGTACTGTTCCTCCGGGAGCGCCTGGCGGAGCTGTATAACGAATTACTTAACGACTGATTTAATTATTAAGATATGAGAAACAATTTTGGCAGAAGAAGAGGTGGTCTGCAGGTACTCAAATTTGTAGTACTCGGCGCACTGTTCATTACAGCGGTAGGATTTGCTACCATGTTGTTATGGAACTGCCTGATCCCTGAACTGTTCCACGGGCCGGTGATCACTTTCTGGCAGGCACTGGGACTTTTATTACTGGGCAAACTGCTTTTCGGATGGCACCACAGCCATCACGATAAATTTAACCGGGGCCGGGAATGGAAGGCCCGCCTGAAAGAGCGGATGGCCAATATGACACCGGAAGAGCAGGAAAAAATGCGGGAACAACTGCGCAACCGCTGCAGAACCGGCTTTGAAGGATGGAGACGCGACGACTGGTACCGCGACCGTGGCGACCGTGACCAGGAACGCAGTGACCGCGACCGGGAACGTGGACGTGGGCCCTACCGCGACCCTGAAGCCCCTCAGAACGACGAAAAAGAATCACGCTAAAAACATTGTGCGATGATAGGAATATTCAAAACCAATATAGGCAGCCCGGAAGAACGCCAGCAGATGATCCGGGCCATTGCTTCCAGTTTTCCGGTAGGCGCCTGCCATGTGGACCTGGACGATTGCGATAAAGTATTACGCATTGCCGACCTCCAGGTGGAAGAGAATATTATTATAGAATTCGTTCAAAAACAAGGCTTTGAATGCGCTGTGCTGGAATAATTCAGGTTTTTCTTCACAGCTGATCAATATTCCCGGGCTACATGGCAATTTTATTATACATAAATTCATTTTATATATAACTTGCTATTGGCCGGCTCGCAAAACTAACGTAACTTCAAAAGAGAATGCAGTGGCCCGGGTATATTGTTTTACAAAGCCAGGTATTGTGTATTTGAAACCCTCTAAATTTTGTTTCCTATGTACCTGAACCAGCACGAGATCAAATCTCTATTACATACCAGTTTCGACAACTTCGTGGATTTTGTGAATACGTTGCCGGATATACGTTTTACCGCTTCTCCTTATGGTAAGTGGTCTGCCGGCCAGCAACTGGATCATCTCACCAAATCCGTCAGGCCGGTAAGCAGCGCATTGGGATTTCCCAAAGTGACCCTGCTTTATTTTGGCAGCAGCGCTATCCCGTCACGATCATATGACCAGCTGACAACAGATTACCAGCGGGTATTGAATGCCGGCGGAAAGTCCACCAGGGCCTACCAGCCCGGCGTGATCTACCCGGCGCAGCGCCCTGCATTAATACAGGCTTTTCTTCTCCAGAAAAATAAATTGATCAACAAACTGGCCGGCTGGTCGGAAAGTGACCTGGACAGGTACCGCCTTCCCCATCCCCTGCTTGGAAAACTTACCATCCGGGAGATGCTGTATTTTATTGCGCATCACAATGAACACCACCTGGGAAAATTAAAAGACCAGGAATTACAGGGCCATACCTGGGAAAACCAATTACAACAGCTGATATTTTAATTTTTTAGTTAAATTGTCGCTACCTAAAAACTCCTCATGGCTACAACTGCGTTAGTCATCAGTGGCGGCGGCTCCAGGGCAGCTTTTGCTGTTGGCGCTCTGAAGCACTTATATTCCCTGCAACCAGCCATTGATTTCGACTTTTTCTGCGGCACCGGTATCAGCTCATTAATTGCGCCCCTGGCAGCTTTGGGCGAAATAACATTGCTGGAAAAATTATTCACCAGCAACACCACCGCCGACCTGGTAAGTACCAGCACCATGCTGCAGCGCTTCCCGCAAAACAATTCCCTTTACAACGCCACCGCCCTTACACATAAGATCACCAATATCTTTACGGATACCCGCTTCCGCGCATTGCAACAACTGAACAAGGAAATATTTGTGAGCGCCCGTTGCCTGCAAACCAACCGCATTACCTACTTTTCTCCCTTGGGTACGGATACAGTAACGAAAGATTATGATGTAATATCCCTGCACGATAATTACACTTTCCGGGAGGCTATGCAGGCGGCTTGCAGTATGCCCGTGTTTATGCCGCCGGTGGAAGTAGCCTCTCTCCCTGATCATGTACAACAATTCACTAATGCCGGGGGCGCTCATTACCACCCCGTGAAACTGGCTATAGAAAAAGGCGCCACGGAAATCTATGTGATCCTTCTCACTCCCGAAACACCCGGCGAAGATGACATCTTATTTAAAAACCTCCTCGATATCCTGGAACAGCATGTGGATAACAACACCAATGAAATAGCTGCCACTGATATTCACATAACACAGCTTATCAACAACGCACTCACCTATCTTGATGCAGTAAAGAATAACCTGGAAAAAGCAGGTATCAGCGCCGCAGATATAGCACGGTATTTTGATACGCCTGTTGCCAATCCATTCAATGGAAAAAGAAAGGTTAAACTACATATCATTCGCCCCCAAAAGGCCTTGGATGTACATATGGGCGGGCTGGAATTTATACCACAGGTGATGAAAGAAATGATGGAGGAAGGAGAACGGCAGGCCGCAGCATTATTGCAACAGTCATAAAAAAATACCGGGATACTGTTTTATAAACAATATCCCGGTACTCATTGATTAGTAGTATATCTTTTAAGACGCCGCTTTATTATTACTCCTGTCCACATCCGCCATACGCTGGCTGGGATCTATTTCCAGCTCTTTGATGTCGGAGAGCGGGGTATCCAGTTCCACTTCATAAACCGGGTTTGTCCAGTACCAAACGGGATCGACTATACGTTTTACATCCGGGTATTCATTGGGCTTTTCTCCATACATGATGGACAACGGGATATAATGCAGCACTTTGTTGCCGTTTTTATCGGTTACCATAAAATCAATGGGCATAGGCATATATCCTATTTTGCGTAAACGTACCACTGTTTTATTGCCTTTTGCAAAAACACTATCGATACCATAATCGATATGCTTCACGGCGTTGATAAAATATTGCTTGTACCAGTCCAGCTCAATACCACTTTCTTTTTCCATTACGCGCACAAAATCATTTACGTTAGGATGTTTGAAACGCCATTCGTTATAATAGCGCAACAGGCCATTATCACGGTTCTCAGCGCCAATGATATAACCCAGCTGTTCCAGGAACACCGCGCCTTTGGAGTAAGCCGTAAGGCTGTAACCAAAGTTGGTATTAAAGTGATCGGCATGTGTGCTGGCGGGTTCTTCATACGGGCTTCTTGCCAGCGCAAAATATCCTGCATAGGAATCTTCCTGCGCATTGCGTCCTTTCAGTGAATCGATGGTGTTATAGATCACGTTATTTTCCGCAAAGGTGGTAAAGCCTTCATCCATCCAGGGGTACAGGCTTTCGTTGGTGGCCAGCATTCCCTGGTACCAGCTGTGCATCCATTCATGCATGGCTACGCCATACAGGCCATTCATTTTACCGTTGCCCATAATAAGGGTGCCCATCGGGTATTCCATACCACCGTCGCCACCCTGTATGAAGGAATATTGTTCATAGGGATAAGCGCCGTAATGCGCTTTGATATAGGCATAGGCGGCAGGGATCATTTTTGCCAGCTGCGGCCAGGTATCGTGGGTAAATTCATTATCGATGTAAAAGAAGTGGGCCGTAAAACCATCTACTTTCTGCGTGATGTGTTTATAGTCCGCGTCGGCTGCCCACATAAAATCATGCACATTGGGCGCTATGAAATGCCAGGTGAGTGTATTGCCGGTGGGCGGTGTTACTTTTGCGCCGGGCTTTTCATACCCGTGACCGATCTGGTCGGGGTTTTGCAGGTAACCGGTACCGCCTATGGTGTATTTTTTATCGATGGTGATCTTAACGTCATAGTCGCCCCACACACCATAAAATTCACGGGCGATATAAGGAGTGGCATGCCATCCTTCGTAATCGTATTCACACATTTTAGGATACCACTGCGCCATGGAAAAGTCGACGCCCTCCGAATTATTACGGCCGCTGCGGCGGATCTGTACGGGCACCTGTGAGGCGAACTCCATATCAAACACCGCTTTGGAATGTGGCAGGATCGGCTTATCCAGCGGCACTTCCAGGATAGTTTCCACTACTTTAAAGTCCTGTGGTTTTCCATCGCGTTTAAGGGAGATGATTTTCTGGTAGCCTATTTCGTCGGGTTTAAGTTTGGAGATACGGTCGCGTACACGGTTGTCCCAGTCGCGGCGCTCGTTGCCATTCCTGTCTTTTCCAAGTACTATTTTACCCAGTTCACGGCTGCGTACATCCATCATACTGCCGGGCTGAAAAGCGTTCCAGTAAAGGTGATAAAAAACCTTCTTTAATGTATCGGGGGAGTTGTTGTAATATTCAAGATGTTGTTGCCCCTTGAACTGGTTAGCCGGCGCATCCACCTTCACATCCATTGTGTACTTAACTCTCTGCTGCCAGCGGTCTGATTGTGCGCTTAGCTTTAACCAGCTGCCCGCCAGCAAAGCGATGGCCATACAGCTGCCTGTTGTAACCCGGTACTTCATTCCGTTTCATTTGGTTTAAGCAGCTAAAATAAGGATCATTTAGCGATTTGCCATTGATATTTGATGAATGCGATAGCCATCAGGAGAAACTACTGAGGGTGAGCCCGAGAAAATCCGCATACTGTTGTGCAGCAGGCTCAAATGCTTTAAGGGCGGCTTTTTTGAGTGGTTTAAACGGGTCTGTAACAATGGCTACACTATCTTTTTTAAAAGTGCGTTTCCAGGTGCCGGTTACCTGGCCATTACTGACCATGATAGGATTAAAAATGCCGTTGATAGTCATTACTTTTTTGGCAAACTGCATGTCTATCAGTGTGCTGCGGTCTTTGTAGCCGATGAAATATTCATCGAAGGCCGGTAGTAGTAATGCTGTATCATAAGAGGTTTGTTTTTTCCCCGGTCCCATCCAGTAAGTGGTGTTATTCACTTCCAGTGATTTTAATATGGCTTGTGCACCTTCCAGTCCTGCCTTTGCATCCGTAACAGGCAGGCCGGCCCACTGGGCAAAATCGGCCAGGGTAGCGGGACCGTGGCTGATGAAGTAGCGTTTGGCAAGGGTTACCAGCGATGTTTGTTTATTGTATGTGGCGGCGCCGGGAAGCCATTCATCCAGCAGTGTGTAGGTAAACTGTTTACCGCTCAGCGGTCCGTTACAGATAATACCGTTTATAGCAGCATGGTAAATGATGTGGTTCATGCGGTGATCATCTGTATTGATACCTTTTCCCTGCAGGAGGGTAATGAGTTCTTTGCGGGTGAGGTGATTTCCTCCCTGCAGTGCTTTGGCGATGTGTTGGGTGGTTTTCTGCAGGAGGGCTTCATCCATTTCCAGTTTGCGCATCATACTGCCCATGCGGGTTTTTATAGAAGGCGCGATGAGCTGCAACATCCAGCGCACGTCTGCAGCGGCTACCAGGTGCAGGGTACCACGGAATGCGGTAGTGCGGATAATGGATTTATTGCGGATGGCTTTTTCTATATCAGCGTCTGTGCTGCCGGGGAGCCTTACACCGATGCCCCATTTGCTGTTGGCGTGCTCCTGTGCCTGCATGGCGCCGAAATACGCCACGAGGTCGGGTGGTTTTTTAAAAGAGGTTTTGACCAACTGCTGGTGTTGCAGTCGCAACGCAGCGATATCAGTAACGGGCATGGCTAAATGATTTGTGATACAAAACAATAGCAGCTGGGTGACAAGGGTATGTCAGCAACTTATGGGAAGTTAAAAATAATTATTCAACGCCTTGTACAACTACTACAATTTCTCCTTTTACGCCTTTTTCTTTGAAGTAATCGTGTACTTCCTGCAGCGTACCGCGTTTATTTTCCTCGAACATTTTGGTGAGTTCGCGGCAAACGCAGCATTGGCGGTCGGGTCCGAAGTACTGGATCAGGTCGGCGAGGGTTCTGAGTAGTCTCATAGGCGACTCGTAGAAAACGATGGTGCGTTCTTCCGTAGCCAGTTTTGTGAAGAGGGTGTGACGGCCTTTTTTGAGAGGGAAGAAGCCTTCAAAGGCAAAGCGGGTCATGGGGATACCGCTGTTCACCAGTGCCGGTACAAAAGCGGTGGCGCCGGGGAGGCATTCTACCGGTACGCCTGCGCGGGTACATTCCCTTACCAGCAGGAAGCCGGGATCAGATACGCCCGGTGTACCGGCGTCTGTGATCAGGGCCATTGTTTTACCATCCTGCAGCTGTTGCAGGAGATGTTGCACTATTTTATGTTCATTATGCTGATGGTAGGGTGTAACGGGCTTATTGATCTGGTAATGCCGCAGCAGCACGCTGGAAGTGCGGGTATCTTCCGCGAGGATCAGGTCTGCTTCTTCCAGTACTTTTACGGCCCGGTAGGTAATATCGGCGAGGTTACCGATGGGAGATGGAACGAGATATAATTTCATAATTTAATTACGAATTACGAATTACGAATGTGTGGGGAGATGCAGCCCGGAGACATTTCCAGTTATCTCCCCACAGCTCCGTTATCCGTAATCCGCAATTAATTATTGTATTTGTACTTCAAAAGATTCCATTACCTGGTTTGCCAGCAGCTTCTGGCAGGCATTTTCAGCGATCTGCCTTGCTTCTTCCTGGCTGGCGGCTTCAATTTGCAGAGTAATGTGTTTACCAATACGTACATCT
>JBCNPS010000033.1:0-23960 GCA_039593235.1 Chitinophaga sp.
TGAAGCAATGGGCGGAAAGGGCATTGTTGTTAAAAGATAATTCCCTGAACAATACCAGTTTGGCAATGGTGTACAACGCATTGAAAGATAAAAAGAACGCGATGAAATATATTGAAGCTGCAATAGCCGCTTCCGAAAGGGATAAAGATGGTTATGCAAATAATATTGCGATGATAAAAAAGCAGATCACTGATAACGAGTAATGAGTGTAATAAGATAAAAAGCAGCGAAGATTTTCCTTCGCTGCTTTTTTTGATGCTAGGCTGTTTTACAGAAAGCAATATGATCATGTACCAGCGGTATTTTCTGGTAGCCGTTGGTAAGACCCAGCTGCAGATCCAGCCAAAGGATATACGCGCAGGGTTCCATGCCGGTGGTGGAGAACACCAGGCTGTTGTTGTGGTATTCCGCTGCAGCCGGTGGCGGTCCGCCATGGAAAGCAGCCGGTAACACAGGGTTGCCTTCAAAGCGGATCGTAAATGCTTCGATGTGCGGGTGTGCAATGGTGTACTGTGCGGTAACGGTGGTGGTGATACCGCCGCAACCGTGGCCGCTGCCGGTGGTTTCGCCGATTTCGAGCATGGCTGCCGCAACAATATTTTCATCGCCGGTATAGCCCCAGCCCGGGTGCCTTCTTTGTTTATAATTTACATTGGATACTACTATTTTCTCCAGCGTATTGATGGCGGTGAGCGTAGTAGTGCCTACTTTCCTGGCTTCGAAAATGATCTTGAAAGTATGGATATCGGCTCTTTGCGCAGGCGGCACTGCGTTGCCGGCTACGAGAACGGAAGGGGCGGTAAGGTCAAAGTTATCCCTGGCGAAAGCAGTGCCGGCAGCATTGAGCGCCAGTTGCGCTGTGTTGAGAATGGCCAGCACGCCATTGGTAGGCGTAAAGATACCGGTGGTCAGGTTATTGCCGCGGGGCACAGGGATCCATACTTCGCCGGCGCTGTTGAGGGCCGGGGTAACAATCACGGATTCATGCGTCCAGGTGGTGGGACCGGTTTGTTTCAGCAGTTCACCTATTTTAAAAGGCAGCAATGCACTGAGCACCTGTGCGGAGCTGAGCTCATAACTGGTATCGGCATTGATAATACGGAAGCGGTACTCCATTTCATTGGAGTTGGTGCCGCTGGGCAGTGTACCGTTGAGGTCCAGTGCGCCGTAAAAGGAGAGGCGGGGCGTGTCGGTGGTGTATCCCTGTGCATCAAACTGGGCGCCGGTAGGACCTATGTCGTAGGCGCCTACTCTTTCAAAAAGGGCGGGTACTTCATTGTTGGGGGTAATGTCGTCCGGTACGCAGAGTTCAATGCAAAAGCAGGGACCGCGGTTGGTACGGTCCGCACGGTGACCGGTACTGCGGTCTTCCTTCAGCAATACGGCGCCGGATACCGGTTCCGTGATGCTGAAATAAAGATCGGGGCCGGCGGGCCATTCTACATTGAGCCAGGGGGAAAGGAGGGTTTGGCTGAAATCGGCCATGGTATAATCGATCCGGAAATGGCCGCTGGCATCGGTGAGCTGGCTGCCCAGCGGATCGTCCTGGAGCCAGTCTACATCAAAGGCCGCTACCCGCAGGCCCTGCAGGGGCTTCTGGGTTTTGCAGTTGATCACACGGCCGCAAATAACCCAGGCGTCGTATTTGGCCCGGATAAGGCACCACCACCGGTTGGGGATCGTATATTCCCAGGAAGCCAGGAAGTCATTTTCCTGTGCGCGCCACCGGGGTTGCAGTGTGGTAATGTGAAACTGCAGGGTGGGCAGCGGACCGGGATAGGGTTTGGGCCTTGGCACATTGCCGCATTCGAAATCAATATCAAAGGCTTCGCCTTCATATTTGCTTTCCCTTCCGAGGGTGAAGGAGAAGTTACCTTCCGCATCGGTGAGGGTTTCCGCCAGCAGGTTGCCGGCTTTCTTTTTGGCTGCTTCCGCGGATACTTCATGGAAGGTTTCTTTTTCTGCGGCGGTAGCCTGCAGCACCACTTCCCGGGAAACGGCCGCGCGGTAAAGCCTGATCTTAACGTTGGCAATGGCTTCTATGCAGTATTTATCGCACAGAAGTCCTTTTAAATTGCCTTTGAACTGGTAGCTCATGACATTTTTATTTTGGGGTTATCTGAAATAAGCGCAGGTGCTTTTTGGGGTATTTATCATCGGAATTTTGGGGACTGTTTGTACTGTTACAATAGCGCCTGCCGCTTTAGCAAAGCTCCGCCTAAATTCATTCGTTATCAAGCGGATAAGTGCGTAAATTCCGAAATACGTAGATATCGCGCAGTGGCGGGAAAGCGCTGATAAACGGAAAGGTATTTTGGGCATCCGGGAGAAAAGCGCTTATTTTGCCGGTTAGGTTTGGTAGAGCAATATGAAAGAAGATAGCAGCAATTATTCCCTGTATGATGAGGAGGATTTGGTGACAGCTTTCCAGGTGAGTGAAGATATACATGCGTTTGAAGAAATCTATAAACGATTCTGGTTCAAACTGTACAGTGCTGCGGTGAAGCGCACTACTTCCCGGCAGGAGGCGGAAGAGCTGATACAAACCATCTTTGAGCGGTTGTGGACCAACCGGCGCAAAGTGGTGATCCACAATATAGGCGCATACCTGGCGGTTTCGCTGCGGAATATCCTGCATGATTCCCAGCGTAGAAAAATAACGGCGGAAAAGTACATGGAAACATTAGACGCCGATCCGCTGGTGAATACCACCGAAGAAGATGTGAACAGGGGCCTTTTGCTGAAAGACATCGAAAAAACCTTACGGGAGCTACCCGAGAAAACACAGGCGGTTTTCCGGCTCAGCCGTTTTGAAAATAAATCGGTCCGCGAAATTGCGGGCAACCTCGACCTCACCGAAAAAGCCGTGGAATACCATATCACAAAAGCCATAAAACTGCTGCGGCAGCGGCTCCGGGGCTATATGTCCTCCTTCCTGTAAAATTCTTTCACTTTTTTTTAGGGATTTAATTCAGTAGTGCGTCAATCATATCAGACAAACTGATACCATGAGCCAATATGAATTTGACGACCTGCTTGAAAAATATCTTTCGGGAAAATGCACTCCGCAGGAAGAGAAACTGGTATTGGCCTGGTACCGCTCTTTTATTGATGAAAGTGAAATAGAGATATCTGCAGAAGAAAAACAGCGTATTGAAAGCCGTATCTGGTCTAATGTAACGGCTACCGTGAATAACGCGGAACCGGAAACACCCGTGGTGCGGATGCGGCCCCGGCTAATAGCCAGGCTGGCGGCGGCAGGCTGTTTTGTATTGGTGGCGGCAGGCGCCTGGTACTGGTTATCGCAGCGGCCGGCAGCTACCCCAAAAGACCTGTTTACGCAGGAGCCCATCCCCGGCGGATATGTATCCGTTTTCAATGAAACGGAATCCAACCGGGAAGTGGCGTTGAGCGACGGATCAGAGGTAAAACTGGAACCGGGCAGCATCATATATTACCCGGTAGCATTCAGCGGGCATACAAGGGACGTGTACCTGAGCGGGAACGCATTTTTCGAGATAGCGCACGACGCCGGTAAACACTTTATTGTGCATACCAGTGAAGGCGTGCTGGCGGAAGTACTGGGCACCAGCTTTTATGTAAGCCACGATAAAGCCAGCCACAAAGTAGAAGTGGCTGTAATAACCGGTAAGGTATCTGTTTATGAACGGAAGAAAAAGAGGGATACCTTGTTTACCGCATCTTCCAACAGCATTATTATCACTCCCAACCAGAAGGTTACCTATAAAACAGAAAACAGCCAGTTTACCACCTCGCTGGTAGACGATCCGAAACCGGTAACCGCGCCGGAAAAGCAACCGGTATTTGCTTACGAAGACGCTTCCCTGCAGGAGGTTTTAAAAGCGCTGGAAGAAACTTATGCTATTAACATTGAAACCGATAATACGCGTTTCAGTCATTGTCATTTTACGGGAGATATTACCAAACAGGATCTATACGAGAAACTGGATATTATTTGCCAATCTATCCAGGCATCATATGAAGTAAAAGGAACAACCATTTATATAAAAGGAAAAGGATGTAATTAGCAAACGCTGTATAAAGTCTTTTAAAGAAAAAAAACTGGTAATGTGGGGCATTACCAGTTTAGTAAAATTAACCGTTTGCCGCGGTTAAAATGCTCTATATCCGCAAACTTTCAATTAACGAAACAAAGCCACACAAGTTATGAAAAAAAAGCGATTCGCTGCCGTAATCTACTACGTTATGAGATTAACTGCTGTTCAACTTATTCTTGCTTCCGTTTTTTCACTGTCGCTGTACGCCAATAAGGTAAGCTCGCAGTCTGTGCTGGAAAAACCGATCTCCATTTCGGCAGAGCAAACTTCCGTGCGGAAGCTGCTGAACCAGATCCGCAACCAAACAGGCGTGAGCTTCACCTACAGCAGTGATATGGTGGATGTGAACCGGAAGGTATCCGTAGCGCTGAAGTCCAGACAGCTGAAGGAATTTTTTGATGATATTTTAAAACCTATGGGCATCGATTTCAGGGTGATAGATAACCAGCAGATCCTGCTGTACGCTACACCTGAAGATGGCCGTCAGAATATTGTGGTAACCGGCGTGGTGAACGGCGATGATGGAATGCCGGTACCCGGCGCCACGGTGAGGGTAAAAGGCAGCAATACCGGTACCACTACTTCGGCAGATGGTAAATTCACCGTTTCCGTTCCGGATAAACAGGCGGTACTGGTGATCTCCTTTATTGGCTACCAGCCGCAGGAAGTGACGGTGGGTGAGCAGACCCATCTTACCGTAAAGCTGCTGGCGGAAAACAGTAAGCTCAATGAAGTAGTGGTAGTGGGCTATGGTACCCAGCGGAAAAAAGACATTACCGGCGCCGTATCTGTAGTAAAGGCGGATGCTTTTGAAAGCCGTCCCATTGTAAGCGCCGCAGCAGGCCTACAGGGCCAGGCTGCCGGTGTAACTGTTACCGCGCCATCGGGTAAACCCGGCGCGGGCCTCAATGTAAGCATCCGTGGTAATACCTCCCTGAATGCCAGCAACAACCCGCTGTTTGTGGTAGACGGGGTGATCGTACCAAACATCGATTTCCTGAATCCAAATGATATCGAAAGTTTCTCCGTGCTGAAAGATGCGTCTTCCGCAGCCATTTACGGCGCCAGCGGCGCAAACGGGGTGGTACTCGTAACCACGAAGAAAGGTACCAACCAATCGAAGGTATTTGTGAACGCGTACACCGGTATGTCCAACTTCGCAAAGAAAGTGGATGTGCTGAACACCGCCCAATACAAAGACCTGATGACAGAACTGGGCATTACTGATCCTGGCAACCTGAATACCGACTGGCAAAAGGAAACATTTAAAACCGGCCGTGAACAAAATATCCAGGTAGGCGCTTCCGGTGGCAGCGATAAAGGACATTATTATGTAGCGGGTGGCTACCAGAAACAGAAAGGCGTGGTGGCCCCGGCAGATTACGACCGCTATTCTGTAAGGGCCAACATCGACAATAAGGTGAAAGACTGGCTCACACTGGCTTCCAACCTGTCGTTCAACAGGTCTGTGTATGTAGATGTACCGGATAACAACGGTGTGGCAAGAGGCGGTACCATCCTGTCGGCCTTAACATCGCCGCCAACCATCGGTATTTTTAATCCCGATGGTACTTACACTTCCAACCCAAATAACAGGAGCTGGCAGAATCCTATTGCCTATGCTTTTGCCCCACAGCAGAAAGCCATCAACAACCGTTTCCTGGGTAATGTAAGCGCCGATTTCACCATATTGCCCGAATTGCATTTCCGCTCCAACCTGGGCGCTGAATCAGAAGGCTATCGCTACGATTATTTCCTGGATCCGTATTCTACCGACTATGGTGCAAAAGATAAGATCGGTTATGGTAAATCGCAGTCGATAGAACGTTTTGTTTGGTTATGGGAAAATACCGTGACCTATAACAAACAGTTTGGCAAACACAATGTAGGCGCCATGGTGGGCCATACCATGCAGGAATCAGATTATAATTTCACCGATGATATTGCCAAAGGATATACCAGCGATAAGATCCCCACACTTACAGGTTCTACCATCCGCGAAAAACAGGAAGTAACCAAAAGTCAGTGGGGCAAGCGTTCTTACCTGGGCCGTTTGAATTATGGCTACGCCGATAAATACCTGCTCACTGCTGCCATGCGTTTTGATGGTTCATCCAGGTTTGCACCGGATGCCCGTTACGGCTGGTTCCCCTCTGTATCTGCAGCATGGCGTATTTCCAATGAAGAGTTCTTTAATAAGGGAGGATTTGTAAATGACCTGAAGATCCGTGCCGGCTGGGGTAAAACCGGTAACGACGGTATTGGTGATTACGACTGGCGCAGGCTGTTTACCAGCAATGGTACCGGTGGTTTGAACTTCACCAACCTGCCGAAGAACGATCTTACCTGGGAAAAAACCACGCAAAGCAACGTGGGAGTGGACCTGAGCATCTTCAACAGCCGCATCAACATTACCGCTGATGCCTATATCAAGAAAACCAACGACCTGCTGGTGGATATTCAAACACCGGCCAGCTCTGGCTTTGGCACCCAGCGTTACAACGTGGGCAGCATAGAAAATAAAGGGCTGGAACTGGGCGTAAATGCAGTGATCATTGATAAGGAAGTGAAATGGAATGCCAACGGTAATATTTCCATGAACCGCAATAAAGTGCTGAACCTCGGACCTACACCAAGTTTAGGTTATGGAGATGTGTATGAAAGAGGTAACGCTATCCGCGTAGAACCGGGTCATCCTCTCGGTGCATTTTATGGCTACGTGGCAGAGGGCGTGGATCCTGCTACCGGTAACATGATTTACGCTGATCTTGATGGGGATAAGAAATTGTCGGATGGCGACCGTACCTGGATCGGCAATGCACAGCCCGACTTTATCTATGGCCTCACCAATAACATCAGCTACAAAGGATTTAGCCTGAACGTATTTTTCCAGGGCATACAGGGCAACCACATCTTTAATGCTACCCGCATGGAACTGGAAGGATTATATGATTCCAAGAACCAGAGTACAGCTGTATTGCATCGCTGGAAACAGGCAGGTGATGTAACAGATATTCCCAAAGCGGAAAAGGGAAATACAATTAACAGTGCCTCATCTTCCCGCTTCGTGGAAAATGGTTCTTACCTGCGCCTGAAATCAGCTACGCTGAGCTACGGATTTTCAAATGAGATGCTGAAACATATCGGTGTAGGCCGGTTGAATGTATATGTAACAGGACAAAACCTGCTGACATTTACCAAATACAAAGGACTGGATCCGGAAGTAAGTAAAGATCCCGCCAATGGTCCGGCTATGGGCATTGACTATGGAACCTATCCACAGGCCCGTGCTTTTATTTTTGGTTTGAATGCTGAGTTTTAGTCTTAACAATTAATTATTCCAAGTATGAAACAATTCACTTCTTATATAGCAACCGGTTTATTCAGTGTGTTTTTGCTGTCGTCCTGTACGAAGGACCTGCTGGACAAGAAACCGGTTTCCCAATCGGAAACCGCTACCGCAGAATCTTTGCTGCTGGGCGCTTACGATAACCTGTATGATGAATATTATACCTCCGACTTCCTGACCAATGGAGATGTAACAGCAGATAATGCCTACGCCGGTGGCGATAACGCCGCCAACTTTTCTATTGATAAATTCACCGTTAATTCCATCAATGGTAATGTGAAGAGAGATTGGAGATACCTGTTTACCGATATCAAGAACTGTAACCTGATCCTGAGCAT
Source organism: Chitinophaga sp. (assembly GCA_039593235.1). Lineage (GTDB taxonomy): Bacteria > Bacteroidota > Bacteroidia > Chitinophagales > Chitinophagaceae > Chitinophaga. The sequence continues at coordinate 7,767 of JBCNPS010000033.1, forward strand.
TACCCCAACTACCGATGATAAAGGATTAACACCCGAACGCCGCGAGGAAATTATGGGAGAAGCCTCTTTCCTGCGTGCCTGGCATTACTTTAACCTGATCAGGAGCTGGAAGGAAGTACCCATCATCACTGCTATTCCATCCGACCTGCAGAGTATGTATGTGTCTAAGAAACCAGCGGAAGAAGTGTATGATTTTATCATCAAGGACCTGGAATATGCCCTCACTCGCGTACGTGATAATCCGCCTGCCGGTAACAAAGGAATTATTGCAAAGGGTGCGGTAAATGCCCTCCTTGCAAAAGTATATGCCCAGAAACCCAACCCCGACTGGAATAAAGTAGTTACTTATTGCGATGCGGTAACAGCAGGTGGTTATGACCTGGTGCCCGATTTCGGCACCCTGTTCACCGTAGCAGGAAAAAACAATATTGAATCCATCTGGGAAACACAGTTCGATGGTATCTTACACCAGAACTGGGTAACGGGTATGAATACACCGTTTATGTGGGGCGACTGGAAAAAGTTCAACATCCCATCCCACACTATTGTGGCTGCCTTTGATGCAGAAGGGGATGCAGTGCGGAAAGCAGCCAGCATAAAATTTGTAAATGTTTCCTGGACAGATGATTACTGGAAACAACCTGTTCCCGTGATCTACAAATACAATGATGCAGATGGTAAAAGCAACACCTACCGCCTCCGTTATGCAGATATCCTGCTCATGAAAGCAGAAGCATTAACAGAGCTGAATAAGCTGGATAACACCACCAACGGCGCTCAATACTACATCAATAAGATCCGCCACCGTGCAAAGCTGGGCGATACCCCGGCTAAAACCCAGGCGGAGCTCCGGCTCGCAGTGGAAAAGGAAAGACAACTGGAACTGGCGTTTGAAGGCCACCGCTGGTACGATCTGCTGCGCACCAACCGCGCCATCGCCGTGATGAATGCACAGAAAGATGGTAACGGCAACAACCTGAACTACAATGTAACCGCGGATAAATTATACTTCCCTATTTCACAGGACGAAATAGACAGTAATCCAAACATCAACAAATAAGTGCCTGGAATTATAAAAATGAAAACGGAACGGGAGCCTGGATAACACCAGGCTCTTTGTTTAAATAGTTATTCCATATGCAGAAAATATTCAATTATATCATATTCGCAGGCGCCCTTGCGGTTTCCGCCTGCTCCGGCAGCAAAGGCATTACACAACCGGTAACCCCGGCAGATACCAATCGCACCAATGGCGCCACCGTAAACTACTGGATTACCAGCGGTGATCAGCAAAGCCTGCTGAAACAGGCGGATACACAACCCGTATTCGCTACTGCTAACGCCAACGGTTACACGACTATAGAAGTAGATACCGCCACTACCTTCCAGGAAGTGGAGGGTTTCGGCTACACCCTTACCGGTGGCAGCGCTCAGCTGATCAATGCTATGAATGCCACTGCAAAGCAGCAGCTGCTACAGGAATTGTTTGGCAGCACCGCCGGCAGCATCGGCATCAATTACCTGCGTATCAGCATCGGCGCCTCTGATCTGAACGCCATGCCATTCACCTACGATGATGTGCCCGCAGGACAAACCGATGTGCCACTGGCACATTTTTCACTACAGCCGGATATGGCTGCAGGCACTGGTCTGATCCCCCTGCTGAAGGAAATATTACTCATAAATCCGCAATTGAAAATACTGGCCACGCCATGGAGCGCCCCGGTATGGATGAAAAACAATGGCTCCTTTAAAGGAGGCATCCTGCAAACGCAATACTACGAAGCATATGCGCAGTATCTCGTAAAATATGTGCAGCAAATGAAAGCCGCCGGTATTCCTATTGATGCTATTACTCCGCAGAATGAGCCACTCAACCCCGACAATAACCCCAGCCTGAAAATGGTGGCGGAAGCTCAACGCGACTTTATCAAAAACAACCTCGGGCCGGCCTTTACAGCAGCAGGGCTCACCACCAAAATTATTGTATACGATCACAACTGCGATCACCCGGATTATCCGCTCACCATCCTGGCAGATGCAGCAGCCGCGAAATTTGTGCACGGCAGCGCCTTTCACCTGTATGCCGGCGATATCAGCGCATTATCCACTGTGCACACAGCAGCGCCGGACAAGGCGTTATATTTTACCGAACAATGGACCAGCGCTGCCGGCAGTTTTGACGGCGACCTGAGATGGCATATCAAAAACGTGATCATCGGGAGTATGCGCAATTACAGCCGTACCGCTCTGGAGTGGAATCTGGCTAACGACCCGGGCTACGGCCCGCATACACCGGGTGGCTGCAGCGAATGTAAAGGCGCACTTACCATCAGCGGCAATAATGTTACGCGCAATGTAGCGTGGTACATCATTGCGCATGCCTCCAGGTTCATACCCCCAGGCGCGGTGCGGATAGGCAGCAACAACGGGGGCAATTTATACAGCGTGGCCTTTAAACGGCCTGACGGGAAAAAAGTGCTGATTGTATTGAATGACAATAATGCGGCGGCTTCTTTTAATTTGAAGTATCAGGGTAAGCAGGTGATCCCTGTTTTGCCGGCAGGAAGTGTGGCTACTTTTGTGTGGTGATTTTCTCCCCGCGTCCATTTCCGGACACCTCCTGATCAAATCCGGACAAATTACAAATTCCACTTATTCAATATCTCCTGATTTTAACATTCCACTTTACTGGCATTTTGTTCGCTGCACCACCAGGACCTTGTGCGACCGGTATTTCGAACTTCCAACTTTCCATCCATGCTTAAAAACTATCTCAAAATTGCCTGGCGCAATCTCTGGAGAAATAAGGTTTTTTCTTTTATCAATGTAATGGGCCTCACTATTGGCCTTACTGCCTGCTTTTTCATTTTCCTGTATGTTCATTTTGAATTGAGCTATGATAAATTTCACAGCAAGGGAAACCGTATTTACCAGGTTACCTGCGATGTGAAAACACCCAGTGAAACCATTAAAGGCGGTATTACACCCTGGCCGTTTGGTCCGAATATGCAACGTGATTTCCCCGAGATAGAAGCCTTTACCCGCTTTAGTAATGCAAACCTGCTGGTAAAAAAAGGCAACCTGAGCTTCCAGGAAGAACGCTCGCTGTTTGCCGATTCATCGGTGTTCCGTGTATTTGATTTCAAACTGGTATATGGTAACCCGGCAACCGCGCTGAAAGAAGTGAACAGTATAGTGATGAGTAAAACGGCGGCAAAGAAATATTTCGGGGATAAAGATCCTGTTGGAGAAACGGTATTGCTTACCGGCGACCTGATACCTGCAACAATTACCGGCGTGATGGAGGATATGCCGGAAAATTCACAGATCAAGGCGGATATGCTGGTATCAATGGGTACGCTGATAAAACTGAATCGAGGCCTTGATGAGGCATGGGGCAATTTTGGCGCAATTACTTTCCTGTTGCTGAAATCCAATACTGATCCTGCTATGCTAACGGCTAAGTTCCCGGATTTTGTGGAAAGGCATAATGGCGATGAAAGAAGAAAGGCAAAGATGTTCTATACCATCATGCTGCAGCCGCTGGAACAGATCTACCTGCATTCAGACAGGCCCGCTTTTGAGAACGGCAGCATCACCAATGTGTACATTTTTTCCATTATTGCCATCTTTATCCTGTTTATTGCCTGTATTAACTTTATTAACCTGACCACTGCAAGATCGGTGGAGCGGGCAAAGGAAATAGGTATTCGTAAAGTAGTGGGTGCCACCCGCGTGGAGCTGATCCGGCAATTCATAGGAGAATGTATATTACTCTGCCTGATGGCTTTTGTATTTACAATGATATTGTTTGTAGCCTTGTTGCCGTCCTTTAACCTGCTGGCGGGTAAAACGATCAGTACCGGTTTGTTTGCCAATGGCTGGTACATTGGAATATTGCTGGCAGCCGCCATTGGCATAGGATTGCTGGCAGGCGTGTACCCGGCGCTGGTACTATCGGCTTTCAGACCTGTAACGGTACTGAAAGGCCGTTTCTCTACCAGCACAAGAGGTATTTTCTTACGGAAAGGACTGGTGGTTACGCAGTTTGCCATTTCCATTGCGTTGATCACAGGTACTATGGTGGTATATCTTCAAATGCATTATGTTCATACAAAGGATCTGGGCTTTAATAAAGAACAGATGCTGGTGATAGATGCTCATGGCGACCCGGCCATGCATAGCTTCAGCGAAGCTATCGTGGATATTCCGAAAGTGACTTCGGTATCCGTTTCTTCAGGTATTCCCGGTGGCCAAACCAATGGCGCTTATTCAGAAATACAGAATAAACAGGGAGAGATGCAGGTAGCCAACCTGGACCTGTATTCTGTGGATTATAATTTTTTACAGCAGTATAAGATGAAGATAGTGGCCGGCCGCGGGTTTTCACGCAACTTTGGCAGCGATTCATCGCATGCCCTGGTGATCAACGAAGCCGCGGCAAAGCTGTTTGGCTACGCCACCCCGGCAGAGGCTATTGGCAGAAGCTACCGGCAATGGGGCCATACAGGCGCCATCATAGGCGTGGTGAAGGATTTTCATTTCCGCTCGCTGCAGAAAGATATTAAACCCCTTACCATGCGCCTGGAGCCGCAAGACTGTGAGATGATATCGGTGAACGTGGCGCCGGGCGATCTGTCAGGCACTATTGCGGCTATTGAACGTAAGTGGAGAACCATGATACCCAACCGCCCGTTCAGTTATTTTTTCCTGGATGAATTTTTCGACAGGCAGTACCGGTCTGAAGAACGCTTTGGTAAACTCTTCTTCAACTTCGCCGTACTGGCAATTATTATTTCATGTCTTGGTTTACTCGGCCTGGCCTCCTACAGCGCCTTGCAGCGTACACGGGAAATAGGCATCCGTAAGGTAATGGGGGCATCCGTAACAGATATCGTAAACCTGTTATCCAAAGATTTCCTTAAACTGGTGCTGATCTCTTTTGTAATAGCTACGCCCGTGGCCTGGTACTTTATGCACAAATGGCTGCAGGTATTCGCCTACCGCATCAGCATCGGCTGGTGGGTATTTGCCGTATCCGGTTTCATTGCCCTTGTTATTGCTATCGGCACTATCAGCTACCAGGCGTTGAAAGCCGCATTGGCAGACCCCGTGAAAAGCATGCGCGCGGAATAACCTTAAAATGTTGTAAGCGGTTTTGGAATAAATATTATTCCTGTTACTTTTGATTTCCTGGGCTTACGGGGCAGAATTTTGTATTTTATCCCGTAAGTACCATCAAAAGGGATCTATTTTAAGTAACACCGGTAATGATAAAATTCCACAATCTTTGTCTATGTATCTTCCTGTTGCTATGCTGCACCTATACCGCCTCCGGCCAAACGGACGGACTGGGTTTTTACAGTCATGAAGTAATACAGGACAAACGGACAGGATTAGCGCTGGGAACCGCCAACTCCCTCTGCTTTACCGGTAACTTTGAATTATCTTTCGAGATCTCTTTTATCCCCCAACAAAAAAATTATTTCGGTTATGTGGTCAGGATCATCCGTGATGAAACACAGAACATAGATATCCTGTATGATTACGACCCTAAATTCGGGGATAAGCATTTCCGCGTGGTACTGGGCGATAGCTATTCGCATATTTCCTTCAGCATCCCGGGGCTTGGTACAAACGACGACTGGCATACCATCCGGCTGAAATTTGATTCACAGCGGGGAATGCTCACCATTGTGCGTGACCGGGAGATCGTTAGTGAAAAAGTAAATTTTCCTGAGAAGGCCTGCTATAAAGTATTCTTTGGCGCAAACGATTACCAGTCGTTTCGTAACGCGGATGTACCACCCATGAAGATCCGCAATGTACAGGTAAAGGAAAATGGCGCACTCCGGTATAACTGGCCGCTGAATGAAGAAAACGGCACAGTGGCTGCAAGTAGCCATGGCAGGCGCCCGGGCGTTGTAGTAAATCCCCTCTGGATAAAAAAGATGCACCGCAACTGGCAGCCGTTACAGCATTTTTCTGTAAATGGCCCTGCCAGTGTAGCTTTCAACAAGGAAAAAGGAATACTGTACCTGGTAACCTCCGACTCGCTGTTCAGCTACTCCGTGGCCTCCAATAAAATAATCCCCGCTGCCTATACCACCGGCAAACAAATGCTGTTCAGCCCCTACCAGTCGGTATATAATGCGGCTACCAAAGAGATCTATACCTTTTCCCGCGATCTCAGTGTGCTGGGCAGTCTGCGCACCGACTCCCTGTCCTGGAATAAACGTCTCGGTAATCCCGGCCGCCCCGCCGGATACGGCCATTTTAATAAATATCTCCAGGGTGATAGTGTTTTGTATACGTTTAACGGGTACGGCTTCTTCATCTATAAAAATGATATTTTCAGTACACACTTGCCTGCTACCAGACAACGGGATTCTACCGGTAGCTCCATCACGCCCCGCTACCTTGCCGCCGCAGGTGAGGATAGTAACGGTGTATATATGATAGGAGGTTATGGCAGCGCTTCCGGTAAACAGGTGCTGAACCCGAAAAATTTATACGATCTCCAGTATTACGACGCCACAAAGCATACTTTCAAAAAACTGTATGAGCTGAAAAAAGATTCGGAGGAATTTGTATTTGCCAACTCGCTGGTCATCCGGAAGGAAGAACAGGCATTCTATGGGCTGATATTTCCCAAGAATAAGTTCAACAGCACCCTGCAAATGATCCGGGGCTCACTTACCAGCCCGGAATACCAGGCGGTGGGCGACAAGATCCCTTTTGAATTTCAGGATGTAGATGCCTATGCGGACCTTTTCCACAGCCCGGCAGATAAACGTTTCGTGGCGGTTACCCTGTACAGCCCCGATGACCATAGCCGGACTAATGTCAGCATCTACTCGCTTTATGATCCGCCGTTTGCTATAGCTGCGCCGCTGCAGGCGCCGGCTGGCATAGAACCCGCCTGGTGGCTCGCTATTGCGCTCATCACGGTGCTTGCTGTGTTGGTAAGTGCATTGGCCTGGTTCCGGAAAAAGAATAGGCGCAGGAACCCGCGGGGAAACGAAACGACTCCTGGCTTTACGGTGACCACGGAAGTCAGCTTTGCCGGCCGGCAGCAACAACAAAATGCCATATATCTTTTTGGCGATTTCCAGGTGTTTGATGCTACCGGCACGGAAGTCACTAAATTATTCACCCCCCTCATCAAGGAACTATTCCTCATTATCCTGTTGTATACAGCGAAATGGGAACGGGGCATCAGTGCGGAAAAACTGAAAGAACTGCTCTGGTTTGATAAATCGCCGGAAAGCGCCCGCAATAACCTGGCGGTAAATATTGCCAAACTCAAAAGTATCCTTGATAAGATCGATGGCTGCGAACTCTCCAAAGATACCGGCTACTGGAAAATAAGAGCTTCGGAACAGCTGTATACAGATTACATGGCTTACCTGGCCGGCGCCCTTCGAACTACACGCGGCAGGTCCGACATGACTGAAATGGCCGGTATTATCCAGCGGGGAAGTTTCCTCCCCACTGAAGAACATGAATGGCTGGACCCTTTCAAATCAGAGATCTCCAATAATATCACCGACCGCTTTCTCCGGTTTGCCACTTCGTCAGACATTAAAGAGGATGCGGCTTACCTGGTCCGCCTCGCAGATTACCTGTACGCATTTGACCCGGTAAATGAAGACGTGATGCGATGGAAATGCAAGGCATTGGTGATCCTGGGAAAACATTCCCTTGCACGTGCCGCCTTCGAAAATTTCGTGCGCGATTACCGGAAATTGTATGGGGAAGATTATCAACCTGATTTTCAGCAAACCATTTCCTGACACTACCCTTTCCCGCCTCTTAACTGAAAATTAGTGCTCCTGTTAGTGCGATAACAGCTTTTTTTTGTCTTTTTTTTCCGGAAACGCCCGGATTAATCTTTTATTAATCATTTATTATCGCCTCCCGCTTTACTTGCAGTAATATTCAAATAACCCAATTATTCACGTTATACAGGACACTCTGATCACCGGGTTATGAAAAACACAGGAATCAATAATGAGGAATTTTAAGGCGCCATTGCTACTTTATTTTTCAGGAACCTTACTGGCAGGAATTTTTCTTTTGGGAGATGTAGCCTGTCATTCGAGTTTCCGGGATACCGGTAACGTATCGGGGAAAATTACCCGGGCCAGCAGGAACTGGGAGGAATATGGGGGAGGCCCGGACCAGTCGAAGTACGTATCACTGACGCAAATTACAAAAGCCAATGTAGCGCAGTTGTCCGTTGTCTGGACCTACGCCACCGGCGACAGCACCGAGTACCTGTTCAATCCCGTTGTAGTGGATGGAGTGATGTACGTAGTGGCAAAGAATTATTCCCTGGTAGCCCTGGACGCGGCCACCGGGAAAGAATTGTGGATCCATGCCAACCTGAAGGGGATCACCTGGCGGGGCCTGAACTACTGGGAAAGCAAAGACCGGAAAGACCGGCGCATCATTTTTTCGTTGAACAATCACCTCCAGGCCATTGATGCGGCTACGGGGAAGTCTATACTGAGTTTTGGCAACAACGGCAGCGTGTCGCTGAAAGAAGGACTGGACCGCGATCCGGCTACCATAGGCCGTGTGCAGTCTACCACGCCGGGTCGTGTTTTTGAAGACCTGATCATCCTGGGATCTTCTCCCGGGGAGAATTATTTCTCCCCTCCCGGTTACCTGCGGGCTTATCATGTGCTCACCGGCAAACTGGTATGGACCTTTCATACCATCCCGCAACCCGGCGAATATGGCTACGATACCTGGCCAAAAGACGCCTGGAAGTATGCCGGAGGCGTTAACACCTGGGGCGAAATATCTATCGATGCCAAACGGGGCATCGCCTATTTCCCGCTGGGATCTCCTACGTACGACTACTACGGAGCCGACCGCCATGGCAGTAATCTTTACGGCAACTGCCTGCTGGCGCTGGATGCCCGCACCGGTAAACGGTTGTGGCATTTTCAATTTGTACACCACGATCTCTGGGATTATGACCTGACGGCCGCTCCCCAGCTGATCACCGTTAAGCACGGGGGGGAAAAGGTGGATGCTGTGGCCCAGGCTACCAAACATGGTTTCCTGTTTGCTTTTAACCGTGTTACCGGGGAGCCGCTGTGGCCCATTGAAGAAAGACCGGTGCCATCCAGCGAAATGCCCGGCGAACAAGCCTGGCCTACACAGCCTTTCCAGCCTGCATTGGAACCCTTTACCCGTCACACCGTAACGGCAGATGACCTCAATCCGTATTTCACCCCCGAGCAAACGGCACATTGGCAAAAACGCCTGGCAGCTGCCCGTACCGGCTTGTTTACACCTCCTTCCGATCAGCACGAAATAGTGGTGATACCCGGAGCGGTGGGCGGCGCCAATCTTGGTAACACCGCCGCCGATCCTGGTAAAGGCATTGTGTATATCTCCAGCCAGGATTATCCTTCGGTGTATAAACTGGAGAAAATGGGAGATAAAGAAGCCCGTGTTAACGGCGCTACCAACAACCGCGGCATGAAGGCTTACCAGCAATATTGCCAGGCCTGCCACGGGGAAAACCGCGCCGGCGCTGCAGGTCCGTCGTTGCTGGATTTAGGCAAAAGAGTGGATCCCGATAATTTTAAAAACCTGCTCGCCACGGGCAAAGGCCCGATGCCTGGCTTTCAGCATATAGATGAGAAAACGGTGAATGAATTGTACCGTTATCTGGCGGGAGATGTGGCAGGCAACAGGTTGACCGTTGCCAGGAAAGAGGCGCCGGTAATGCCGGCAGGCAATGTAGTGGCTTCCGGCGGCGCGCCGCTAACGGAAACCACACCAGTGGGCAGGAACGGGATACGTTATTACCCGCACGATGTGGATACCCCTGCCAGCCGCTATGTGAGCGACTATGGGCTTGAATACCCCGACCTCATGAAGCCGGTATGGTCTTCTGTGATGGCATACGACCTTAACACCGGCAAGGTGAAATGGCGGCATGCACTCGGGCAGGATGCCAACGTTGCTGCCCTCGGCGGAAAGAATACTGGTATACCCATCGGCTCCCAGCGGAAAGGTATGATCGTTACTTCCAACGGGTTGTTGTTTGCTACCTCCAAGGGAGGCAAGGTATACGCTTTTGATGCGGAAAACGGCCGGGAGCTGTGGTCGGCAGATCTGCCCTGGGAAACCTATGGCATGCCGGCGATGTATGAAGCCAACGGCCGGCAGTTCATCGTGGTAAGCGCTACTTCCCCGTTTACAAAAGAAAGTACAAACAGATCCGTATTACCCGGTGCATTGCCACGTTCTTACGTGGCGTTTGCTCTCCCGGAAAACATAAAACAATAGTTCCATGCAGAGAAGAACATTCCTCCTTCAATCATCCGGCCTGCTGTTATCCGTGTGGATGCTGCCTGCCTTCGCCCGGCCGCTGATCCGGAATAAAATGGATCGTATCGGTATGGGAACTGTGCTGATGCGCTACCGCTTTAAACAAACCAAACCCAAAGAGCTGCCGGCTATCAAAGATGAACTCACACTGCTGGAAGTACCGCAGTATTACCGCGACCGGTTCGGGGTGAGCAAACTTGAATACTGGAGTAATCATTTTGAATCGCTGGAACCGGGCTACCTGGAATCATTGAAAAGCAAGATCAAAGCCAGTGGAAGCCAACTGGTAAATGTACAGGTAGATAGCGATTACGACCTGGCATCTGCAAATGAAACAGAAAGGGAACGCAGTCTGCAGCACGTGAAAGGCTGGATGGATGCCGTTGCCCTGCTGGGCGCACAATGTGTGCGCATCAACCCGGGCCATGCCAACGGCTCAGTGGAAAAAAGCATTTCCTCCATGAAAGAAGTGAACCGCTACGCCAAAAGCAAGGGACTGATCTTACTCACGGAAAATCACTTCGGTATTGAAATGAACCCGGATATACACCTGCAGATCGTAAAGGCCGCCGGCCCGGGGAACATCTATACACTGCCCGATTTCGGTAATTATCCTAAGAATAGCATGTTTGCTTCGCTGGAAAAAATATTGCCATACGCCGGCCTGATCTCTGCCAAGGCAATGAACTTCAACAGTAATATGGAACACGTGTCCTATGATTTTGACCGCTGTGTGAAGATGACGGAAAAGGCCGGCTTTAAAGGCGTGTACTCGGTAGAGCAATGGAGTCCTGCTTTCCAGGATATTGATTACGCTAAAGTAGGCGACTGGCTCATACAGCACGTAGCCGCCAATATTTAACTTTTATCATTAACAGCTAAATGCTTTTCATGCGCTTTTTGTTTCTTTCGGGTTTACTGCTTTTATTATATACACCGGTGGCCGCACAAACACTGCCACGCGGGCTTAGCTTTGAACCGGATTTCCGTTTTACCGGTACGGATATGAGTGTATGGTCGCCCCGTGGACATGCTGATTGGGTAAACCACAATGGCGAAATTACTGCTACTGCAAAAAAGGGAAAAGCCGGCTGGGTGCTGCTGAACCGATCTTACGAGGATGTTGGTTTTCATGCGTTGTTTAAATGTGCGCCCGGCGCTGAAGCCGGATTTTTATTCCGCGCAGAAAAAACAGACAGCGGCATGCAGGGCATTTTTGTTTCCATCAAAAACGAAACGGCTACAGCATACCGGGTCAAACTGAAAAATGATGGCACTGAAACCGCGCGCATACCATTGAGAGCTGCCGGTAGCATTGTGCGTTTGGCGCTGCCACCCAAACCGGGATCACCGGATAATAATAACCAGCCGGCCCGCCGGTCACCAGCGGCCGGACCTGCTTTACCACTCACACGCCCGGAAACAGCGCTGAAGAATAATGAATGGAACCAGGTAGAAGTAATGCTGGATGCCGATATCATCCGCACCTTTCTCAACGATGGCCGTGAACTGGGCGCCGCCACGGAAGAACTGAATGGCTACGGCCCTGTAGCCCTCTACGTAAGCGGTGGTACCGTTGTGTATAAAGATATCTGTCTGAAAGATATTGCTATCCGCAAACTGCCGGAAGAAAAGACCAGCGACCGTTTCCGCATTCAGCGGATCAATGACATGTACTATTCCTGGGGAGCTGCTGCCGCAGATTTTAACCGCGACGGCCACACAGATGTTGCAGCCGGCCTGAATATTTTCTACGGCCCGGATTATACCACTTCCCGTGAAATTAATCCTGCGCTTACTTACAATCCCTCTAAAGAATTTACGGAGATCAATTGCCAGTATACCTTCGATTTTAATGGCGATGGATGGCCGGATATCCTGAGCGGTACCCCGCGCGCAACCATCTATATCAATCCCAAAGGCGCTTCCCGGCGCTGGGAGAAATTTGAGGTCATTCCTTCTGTACAAACAGAAGTAACCCTGTTCCAGGACATAGACGGCGACGGAAAACCGGAACTGATTTACGGCGCCGATGGATTTGTAAGGTATGCCACACCGGATCCTTCCGATCCCACCAAACCCTGGATCGCACATAATATTTCTGAGAAAGGCTATTCGATGGGGCATGGCATCGGCGCCGGCGATATTAACGGTGACGGACGTACGGACATTATCAACGCCTATGGCTGGTGGGAGCAACCGGCCCATTCCTCCGGCTCACCGTGGATCTATCATACAGCAGTACTTGGGCGCTACGGTCACCGCAGCACCGGCGCCGGCGGCGCAGTGATGGCGGTGTATGATGTAAACGGCGACGGCCTCAACGATGTGGTGACCAGCCTCAACGCACATGGTTTTGGCCTGGCCTGGTTTGAGCAAAAACGCAATGCCGCCGGAAACATCTCTTTTATAATGCACATGATCAGCGATGACTTCTCCACAAAAAATGCAGGGGATGTAACCATCTCTGAAATTCATGGTACCGCCGTAGCGGATATCAACGGCGATGGTATCCCGGATTTTGTGGCGGGTAAACGTTACTGGTCACATCTCGATAATCATTTTGATCCCGATCCTTATGGGGCGCCGGTAGTGTATGTGTATAAAACCGTACGCAATCCCAATGCACCGGGAGGCGCGGAGTTTGTACCGGAACTGGTACATAACCGCTCCGGCGCCGGATCTGATATCCTCGTTACCGACCTCGATAAAAATGGCGCTATCGACATCATTACGTCTACCGATCGTGGCACCTTTATTTTCTGGAATAAAACAAAAGAGCATTAATAAAAATTTGGTTGTATTTTATAAAACTGTATTACAATATGAAACGTTTAGCTATTCCGCTTTTTTTGATGATGTGTGTGATGGGTACCGTTAACGCCCAAACGAAACCGGCTGCCAAAAAGCCGGCTGCCAAAGCTTCTCCTTCCGCCAAATCAAAAGCACCGGCCATTAAACCACAGGACATAGAGGAGGGCAAAATGTTGCTCACCAAATCCGATTGCCTGGCCTGTCATAAAGTAGATACCAAAGTAGTAGGCCCCGCCTATGCAGATGTGGCGAAGAAATATCCATATTCCACGGCTAATGTAGACCTGCTGTCGTCCAAGATCATTAACGGCGGTTCAGGTACCTGGGGCGCAGTGCCTATGGCGGCACACCCTTCGCTGGCGGCTGCAGATGTGAAAAAAATGGTAACGTACATTCTCTCTTTAAATGCTAAATAAAGTTCCGCGTTCATGAAAAGAAACTCATTATTGGTACTGGCACTGGCCGGGTTCAGCCTGTTTGTCTATCAATGTAAAGTGTCCAACAAAACAACCGGCGTCAAAAAAGATGCTGCCGGTAATATCATCGTCAATCCCCATCCTTCCCCGGCTTATCAAACGGTAAAGGAAAGTATGAAATCCATCCAGGTGCCGGAAGGATATCACCTGCAGCTGGTAGCCAGCGAACCCATGATCAAGGAGCCGGTGGCTATTGTATGGGATGGCAACGCCAGGATGTACGTGGCGGAAATGCGTACCTATATGCAGGATATCAACGGTACCGGCGAAAATCAGCCCATTTGCCGCATCTCCCTGTTGGAAGATACCAACGGAGATGGTACCATGGATAAAAGCTCCACGTTCATCGACAGCCTCGTGCTACCCCGCATGATGTTGTGCGTAGGACATAAACTGCTGGTAAACGAAACCTTTACTTATAATATCAGGAGTTATGAAGATACCAACGGCGATGGCGTAGCAGATGTAAAAGAACTGGTATACAAAAACGACAAACCGGATACCCGCAACCTGGAACACCAGAAGAGCGGCCTGGTATGGAATATCGACAACTGGATCTATGTAAGCTGCGACCCGGTACGTTACCGCTATGTAGACGGTAAACTGGTACCGGATAGCTTAACCAATTCGCCCGGCGGACAATGGGGACTGGGAAATGATGATTACGGAAGATTGTATTTCTCCAGCGCAGGCGCCGAAATTCCGGCCCTGGGCTTCCAGATCAATCCTACCTACGGTTTCCTGAATCCCAACGACCAGTACAACCGCGATTTCCTGGCGGTATGGCCTATCATTGCCACCCCCGATGTACAGGGAGGTATGAACCGGCTCCGCCCCGATACTACACTCAATCACTTTACCGCCAGCTGCGGGCAGTCGGTTTTCAGGGGAGATGCATTGCCCGCTGATCTTAAAGGCGACCTGCTGATCTGCGAACCCGTAGGCCGTTTGATCCGCCGTGCGAAAGTGACTGATGTAGATGGTAAGATCACACTGAAGAACGCTTACGATGGCCAGAAAGAGTTTATCACATCTTACGACATGAACTTCCGCCCAGTGAATACTACCACAGGTCCGGATGGATGCCTGTACATTGTGGATATGTACCGCGGCATTATCCAGGAAGCTACCTGGACTGCCGAAGGCAGCTTCCTCCGCCCCCGCATCCTGCAAAAAGGACTGGAGAAAAATATTGGCCGCGGCCGTATTTACCGCCTCGTACACGATGGCTATAAACCAGACGCTAAACCTAAGCTGCTGGACGCTTCCGGCAGTACCCTTCTTACTTACCTGGATCATACCAATGGCTGGTGGAGAGATAATGCACAGAAGGAAATCATTGCCAACAATGATATGTCGGTAATACCTGATCTCAAACTCATTGCCACCGGCAAACATGCTACTATCGGTAAAAACACCGGCGCACTGGCCCGGATTCATGCACTGTGGACCCTGGAAGGGCTGCACGCCATCGATAAGCCAACCCTGTTCGCCGCCCTCGGCGATGCAGACGCACAGGTGAGAAAAGCCGCCGTATGGATCAGCGAAACCTACCTGAAAAAAGACGATGAAGAAGTGATCAGTAAACTGGCTTCGCTGCAAAATGATCCCGCTGCAGCCGTGCAGGTACAACTGGTATTATCATTGTCCGTGAGCAAATCTGAGAAAGCAAAAGCCATGCAAACAGCCATGGTAACCCATTCTGCCTACACCAAAATGCTGAACAGCGTTGCTAACAGCGTGGAAGTGAATAACAACACCAAATTGTTTGGCAGCCGTCTTGCCAATATGCCGGCAGCCCACCGCAATCTTATTTTGAATGGCGCCAACATCTACAAACAACTCTGCTCTACCTGTCATGGCCCCGATGGAAAAGGCATCGTGGTAGGAGGCGGCAGCGCCGCTGCGCCACCGTTTGTAGGGTCCAAACGGGTGAACGGCGACAAAGAGCTGATGATGAAAATACTGCTCAATGGATTGTCCGGCCCCATCGACGGTAAAACCTATACCGATGTAATGGCTCCTTTCGGCGCTACCAACACCGACGAATGGGTAGCCTCCGTATTGAGTTATGTGCGTTACAATTTCGGAAAAGGAGAAAGAGGAAAATCGCCGGTAGTGGATGTGGAAAGTGTGAAGAAAATGAGAGCCGCCACCGCCGGCCGCGATAAATTCTGGACACTCGAAGAACTGGAGCAGTCCGCCCGCTAAACCTATCAATAATACCACCGTGATCCCCTGCTAACCGGCAGGGGATCACGCTATTAATAAAACGATATGAAATGTATACTGAATACCTGCCTGGCGCTGTTGCTGGCTGGTACTGCAAGTAGCCAGCGGTTAACGGCATATGTAGATCCTTATATTGGTTCCGGCGGCCATGGTCATGTGTTTGTGGGCGCCAGCGTACCTTTTGGCGCAGTACAGGTAGGACCCACAAATATTTTCAAAGGATGGGACTGGGATTCGGGGTATAACTACGGCGATAGTATCCTCATCGGGTTTTCCCACCTGCACCTGAACGGCACCGGTTTCGGCCATCTGG
>JBCNPS010000330.1:0-8438 GCA_039593235.1 Chitinophaga sp.
GGGGAAATGGGGAGAAACGCTTCCTGTAAAAGAGCGGATCATTACCGGTACTTTCCTTTGTGAAACTACTTTCAATGATTTCCTGGCTGCTACCCGTCCTACCTGGAATGAGCAGGTGGCATTACCGTCGGCAGATAAAGCGGCATCGCTGCCTGTTCCCTTAACTCCTTCGGCGTTGTTCCCGTTTCTAGCTGAATTATCAGATACAATAGATCCTAACGCATACGCCTATACTATTTTAAAACAACCGCGGTTATTTATCCGTGCGCGTAATAATAAGCTTGATAAAATATTGTCGCTGCTGGACAAGGCAGCCGTTGTATACGAGCTGTTTTCCAACAACGCCACAATAGCCTTGCCCAACGGCACAAAAATAGAGGTGATAGTGCCGGAAAAAAGCTGGTATGAAGTACAGGATGCTTCCAGTCAGCGCACCGGCGAATTATTCCATCCGCAAAAGCAGCAGCGCTGGTGGGATTGCTGTGCTGCGAGCGGTGGTAAATCCATTCTGCTTAAAGACCAGCAACCCGGTGTACAACTGCTGGTATCCGATGTGAGAAGATCTATCCTCGAAAACCTGCAACAGCGCTTTGCAATAGCGGGCGTAAAAAATTACGAAGCACGGGTGGCGGATCTTACCGCGGAAAGCTTCCCTGCATCCATGGAAAGTCAGCAGTTTGATGGCATTATCCTGGACGCTCCCTGCAGTGGTTCCGGTACCTGGGGCCGTACGCCGGAAAGCATTACTTTTTTTAAAAAGGAAGAGATCGGGAAATACCAGCAATTGCAGCAGAAAATAGCGCGTAATGTGGCGCCTTTTGTAA
Source organism: Chitinophaga sp. (assembly GCA_039593235.1). GTDB lineage: Bacteria > Bacteroidota > Bacteroidia > Chitinophagales > Chitinophagaceae > Chitinophaga. The sequence continues at coordinate 825 of JBCNPS010000330.1, forward strand.
AAAAAGGCGGTTCGCTGATCTATATTACCTGTTCCGTTTTTAAGCAGGAAAATGAAGAAGTGGTAAAGTATATAGAATCCATCAGTGATTTGCGGAAACAGGAAGGGGGCGTGATTGCCGGGTATGATAAAGGAGCGGATACAATGTATGCAGTGAGATTATCTTAGTTTTTTGAGATGAAAAAAGGGTGGAAAGATTTGTCTTCCCACCCTTTTTTCATCTCAAAAAATTAATTCTTATAAAACCGGCATACTCCGCTGGATAATTCCACCTCCGATCACATCATCGCCTTCATAAAAAACGGCGGACTGACCAGGCGCAATCCCCTTCACACTTTCATAGAAATTCACTTTTACCTGTCCGTTTTCATTATACAGGTTACTCAGTGCGCCTTTATCTTTATAACGGATCTTTGTAACCGCTTCCATGCCTTCAGGGATCATATCATATTTACCCATGTTAATACCGCTTACGAACATTTCACTTTTCTGCAGTTCGTCTTCATTGCCTAAAACCACGGTATTGGTTTCGGGGATGATCTCGGTTACAAATACAGGGCGACCAAGGGCAATATCAAGCCCTTTACGCTGCCCAACGGTATAGAAGGGGTAACCCTTGTGGTGACCAACGATCGTGCCGTCTGCCAGTACAAAATTGCCTCCGTTTACCCTTTCTTCCAGCCCTTCCACCTTTCTTTTCAGAAAGCCGCGGTAATCATTGTCCGGAACAAAGCATATTTCATAGCTTTCGGCCTTTTTAGCCAGTTCCGGGTAGCCGAAATCAAATGCCATCTGGCGTATTTCTGTTTTGCGGTATTTACCCAAAGGGAGAATAGTGCGGGCCAGTACATCCTGCTGGATGCCCCACAGCACATAGCTCTGGTCTTTGGTTTCGTCCAGGCCTTTACTGATCACGTAGCGGCCGTTGTCGTGCTGACGGATCTGGCCATAATGGCCGGTAGCAATAAACTCGCAATCCATGGCGTCTGCACGTTTCATCAGTGCACGCCATTTTATATGCGTGTTGCACAACACACAGGGATTAGGCGTACGTCCTGCAATATATTCCTCGACAAAATTATTCACTACAAAATCACCAAATTCATCACGGATATCCAGCACGAAGTGCGGGAACCCGTGATGCACCGCTGCAGCGCGGGCGTCGTTAAAAGAATCCAGGTTACAGCAGCCGGTTTCCTTTTTACTGGCACCGGCAGATGCATAATCCCAGGTTTTCATGGTGATTCCCACCACATCGTATCCCTGTTCATGCAGCATCAGCGCTGTAACAGTGCTGTCGATACCGCCACTCATGGCTACCAGCACTTTACCATGCTTGCTCATTTATAAAAGTTTAGAGCAGCAAAATTACTTAAATTTAAGCCAACAGCCATCTGCGCTTTATTGATCCTGACAATGGGCTGATTGATTCTGATTATATTTTACCCTGTTTTAGTGATTATTTAGAGAAAATTATAAATTCTTAATTGTGAATTATATATTTATTAGTTTTAGCGACCTTTTAGCATAAATCAATTGTAATGCTACCTATATTAAATAAACAATTCATATTAACAAATCCAGGTTCCGGCGTTCATGAAAAGACTTTCAGCTTCCCTGAAAAGATCCTGCAATTTGGTACCGGCGTGCTTTTGCGCGGTTTAGTAGATTACCTGGTAGACAAAGCCAACCGGCAGGGTATTTACGAAGGAAGAATTGTGGTAGTGAAATCCACCGACGGCGATACCGCTGATTTTTCCAACCAGGACAGCCTGTTTACCACCCATATTAAAGGGGTATCCCAGGGAGAACTGGTAGACCAGGTGCTGATCAATGCAGCCGTTAGCCGGGTTTTGCAATCGAATGCAGAATGGGAGGCCATTTTGGCCGCTGTTCATCAGCCCGCTTTGCAAACTATTATTTCCAACACTACAGAAGTGGGCATCCAGTATGTGCCGGAGAAAATTGCAGACGGAGTGCCGGCTTCCTTCCCCGGAAAGTTGCTGGCCGTGCTATGGGAGCGGTTTACCTATTTCAAAGGCAGCGCCAACACAGGCTTTGTGATTGTTCCCACGGAATTGGTGGTAGACAACGGACGCCTGTTAAAAGATATCGTGTTGCAGCTGGCTGCCTATAATGAATTGCCAGCAACTTTCATATCGTGGGTAAACGAGGAGAATCATTTCTGCAATTCCCTGGTAGACCGTATTGTTCCCGGTAAACCCCGTAATCTTGCTGAAATTGAAGAAAAAGCCGGATATACCGATAAATTATGGATAGAAGTAGAACCTTACCTGTTATGGGCTATAGAAGGTAATGAGCATGTTCGTTCTGTATTATCTTTTTATAAGGCAGATGAAAGAATGCTTGTTGAACCCAGCATCACACCATTCCGGGAGCAGAAGCTGCGGTTGCTGAATGGTAGTCATACCGCCGCTGTGCCATTGGCTTTCCTTTCCGGTCTTAACACCGTGTATGAATGTATGCAGGACGACTACATGAACCATTTCTTCAAAGAAGTGGTACTCCGGGAAATATTGCCTACTATTGAAGAGGCTTGTCCCACTGCTACTGCATTTGCACCGGAAGTGCTGGACCGCTTTGCAAATCCGTTCATAGCGCATAAGCTCATCAGCATTACTTTCCAGGAAAGTTCCAAGATGAACGCCCGTAACGTGCGTACACTGGTTCGCTACCACGAAAAATACAAAGCCCTTCCGCCTCATATGTGCCTGGGTTTTGCAGCCATGCTGCTGTTCCTTTGCCCGGTACGGGAAGAGGCCGGAAAATATTATGGCAACATGAACGGGGAAGAGTATGTTATTACAGACGACAATGCCCCGGTTTTCGCAGCCTGGTGGCGTGATCAAAGTAATATAGACGATATGGTAGCCGGCATCTGCAGTGATAAACGGTTATGGGAAACAGACCTGGCCGCTATCCCGGGGTTTGCTGAACAGGTAGCCCATCTTTTAAAAATGTTGAAAAATAACGGTGTTAAAGCATTTATTCAATCGCAGCTGCTAAAAAATTAATGATGTTATGAAGGAATTTCTGTCTGAAGACTTTTTATTACAAACGGAAACGGCTAAACGACTATATTTTGATTACGCCGCTTCAATGCCGGTGATAGATTATCATAACCATCTGCCGCCGGATGAAATAGCTGCGAATAAAACATTTGCCAACCTGTATGCGATCTGGCTTAAGGGAGATCATTATAAATGGCGCGCCATGCGTGCGAATGGGGTACCGGAGGAGTTTATTACCGGTAGCGCCGACGACTATACGAAGTTTCGTCACTGGGCTGCTACCACGCCCTATACCATGCGGAACCCTTTGTATCACTGGTCGCACATGGAACTGAAAAATCCTTTTGGCATCACTGATCTTCTCAATGAAAAAACAGCGGAGAAGATATACCACGACTGTAACGCACAGTTACCAAAGTTATCCACACAAACGCTCCTGCAGCATTATAAAGTAGATACCTTATGCACCACCGATGATCCGGTGGATTCGCTGGAACACCACCGTGCCATTGCCAACAAGCCTTTTGGTACAAGGGTGTTGCCCACTTTCCGCCCCGACCGGGCCATGGCAGTAGATAATCCTGAAGTATTCAACCGGTTTGTAAATGAACTGGCAGCGGTTACCAATAAGGAGATCAACGGGTTTAACGACCTCATGGAAGCATTGCACAGCCGGCATACTTATTTTCATGAGGCAGGTGGCCGCTTAAGTGACCATGGTATCAGTACTTTTTATTTTTCCCCTGCCAGCGGAAAGGAACTGGATACGATTTTTCAGAATGCCCGCCAGCGCGGAACGGTTACACCCTATGAAAATGCGCAGTTTAAAACAGCGGTATTGCAGGCTGTGTGCGAATGGAACCAGGAAAGAGGATGGGTGCAACAGTTCCATGTGGGCGCTATCCGCAATAATAATTCCCGCTTATTGCAGCAGGTGGGCGCGGATGCCGGTGTGGATTCTATCGGCGACTGGCGTGTTGCAGAAACGATGAGCGCATTTTTTGATGCACTCGATAAGAAAGATAAACTGGCTAAAACAGTAGTATACAATCTGAACCCTTCCTATAACGAAGTTTTTGCCACCATGGCAGGCAATTTCCAGGATGGCACTGTTCCCGGAAAAATCCAGTATGGCTCCGGATGGTGGTTCCTGGATCAGAAAGATGGCATGGAAAAGCAAATGAACGTATTGAGTAATATGGGATTGCTGAGCAGGTTTGTGGGAATGTTAACAGATTCCAGAAGTTTTCTATCTTACTCACGACATGAATATTTTCGCCGTATTTTGTGTAACCTGATCGGCAACGATGTGGAACATGGTGAATTGCCAAATGATATTGCCTGGTTAGGGAAAATGGTACAGGATATATGTTACTATAACGCAAAAGCATATTTTGGATTCTAATGAAGCCGGTAAAAGTTATCACATTCGGAGAAATATTATTACGCTTGTCGCCACAACTGGCGCAGAACACGGCCGCTATTTATGTAGGTGGCGCAGAAGCCAATGTGGCAGCAGCATTGGCCAACTGGGGTACAACGGTGGCCTATATCAGTAAAGTTCCTGAAAACGGCTTGTCGAAAGATGTGCTGGCGCAGCTGAGTAACCGCGGTATTTATACCGACAGGGTGCTGTGGGGCGGTGAACGTATTGGCATTTACTACCTGGCGCAAGGCAGCGACCTTAAGCATGCTGAGGTGGTGTATGACAGGGCCTGGTCGTCTTTCAGCCAGATAACGCCTGGTACTGTTGACTGGGATGTACTGCTGGGAGATGCTGAGTGGTTCCACTGGAGCGCTATTACGCCGGCATTGAATCCTGACGCGGCTGCAGTTTGCAAGGAAGTATTGCAGGCAGCTACCCGTAAGGGAATGACGATTTCCACAGATCTCAATTATCGCAGCAAGTTATGGCAGTATGGGAAAAAGCCGGTGGATGTTATGCCGGAGCTGGTACAGTACTGTGATGTGATCATGGGAAATATATGGGCAGCCAACAATATGCTCGATACTGCATTGGATACTGCTGCGCTGGAAGCCGGTACAAAAGACGTGTTCCTGCAACAGGCGGAAAAGGTAGCAGCCGAAATTACGACTACGTATAAACGTTGTAAGCGAGTGGCTTTTACTTTCCGGTTCAGTAATTCGGCCACGCATAATTTGTATTATGCTTTTTACTACAACAACGGGCAGATGAGCATTTCACGGGAATACGATACCAACGAAGTGGTAGATCGTGTTGGAAGCGGGGATTGCTTTATGGCCGGGTTAATCCATGCACAGCTCCAGGGGCTGGATGATCAGCAGATCATATCTTTTGCAGCGGCCGCCGCCTATTCCAAATTTTTTGTGATGGGAGATTTTAACACTACTTCTGAGAAAGAAATAATAAAACTGATATAGCATATGGCACCAAGTTCCGAAACAATTATAGCTGCATTTGAGCAAAGCGGGATCATCCCGGTTTTTTATCACGACGACGAGAATGTTTGCCTGGAAGTACTGCAAGCCTGTTATGATGGCGGTTTGCGGGTATTTGAATTTACCAGCAGGGGAGAAAATGCACGTAAGAATTTTGCTGCTATGCGCAACAGGAAACTGGCTGCCATGCCCGATCTGTACCTGGGTATAGGCACTATAAAGAACGCCGCTGATGCTGCAGTTTATGCTGGAATGGGCGCCGATTTTATTGTATGCCCGGTAGCGGATCCCGAAACGGCTGTTTATTGCCAGTCTGCGAATATTACCTGGATTCCCGGTTGTATGACGCCTACCGAAATTTCTGTTGCAGAAAAAAATGGCGCTCAGTTGGTAAAACTTTTCCCTGGTAATGTACTGGGTCCCGGCTATGTGAAATCCATTAAACCGCTGTTCCCGCAATTGAAATTTATGCCAACCGGCGGTGTAGAACCCACCCAACTCAGCATGGACGCCTGGTTCGATGCCGGTGTGGTTTGCGTGGGAATGGGATCTAATTTACTGTCCAAACCCCTGATCGAAAGTAAGGACTGGGGCGGGCTGAAAGAGAAAATAATGCAAACGTTTGCATTTCTCAGCGCTATGAAGTAACTTATGCACATTATAAATTCCAAATAGACCGTAATGAATTCCACAACTTTAGGTAAGTATCGCTGGCGGGTATGCGCACTTTTATTCGTAGCAACAACCATTAACTATATAGACAGGCAGATTTTAGGGCTGCTTAAAACGGATCTGTCGGCAGAGTTTAACTGGACAGAAACAGACTACAGTAACCTGGTAATGGCATTTTCCGCCTGCTACGCGATAGGCTTGCTTTTCTTTGGGGCATTGGTAGATAAGATAGGGTCCAAACTGGGGTATGCACTTTCTATTGTTGTATGGAGCCTTTCGGCTATGGCGCACGGATTGGTACGTTCCACGCTGGGATTTGGTGTAGTGAGGTCCATCCTGGGAATAAGTGAAGCCGGTAACTTTCCTGCGGCCATCAAGGCCACGGCGGAGTGGTTTCCCAAGAAAGAGCGTGCACTGGCTACGGGGATCTTTAACTCGGGTTCCAATATAGCCGCGGTAGTAGGACCGGCAATGGTATATTACCTCGCCACTAATCATGGCTGGAGGAACGCGTTTGTATGGACAGGCGCCATTGGTTTTATCTGGCTGATATTCTGGTGGATCTATTATGAAGTTCCTGCCCGTCATAAGAAATTATCCAAAGCAGAATTTGATCATATTCATTCGGACCAGGAAGTAGAAGAGGTGAAACCTAAGCCCGTTAAATGGGTGAAGTTGCTGGGAATCAGGCAAACCTGGGCTTTCATATTCGGCAAATTACTAACCGATCCGGTATGGTGGTTTTTCCTGTTCTGGTTACCGGGTTACCTGGAGTCCATTTTCCATGTGAATATGAAAGAATCGCTGGGGCTGCCGGTGATCATCATTTATTCCATTACAAGTTTCGGCAGCATTGGTGGCGGTTGGTTATCTTCCTACCTCATCAAATCAGGCTGGCCGGTTTTCAAGGCGCGTAAAGTATCCATGCTGATCTTTGCATTATGTGTACTGCCTATTATGCTTATCCAGTATTCCAACAACGTATGGCTGGCTATAGCGTTGATCAGCCTTGCCACCGCAGCGCATCAGGCATGGTCTGCTACAATATTCACCACTGCTTCTGATATGTTCCCCAAGCGGGCAGTAAGCTCTGTTGTTGGTATTGGCGGGATGGCCGGATCCATTGGCGGTACCTTGTTCCCGATCCTGATCGGCACTATGCTGGACCATTATAAATTAGTTGGCAACATTGGTATAGGATACAATATCCTTTTCACTATTTGTGCTTTGGCCTACCTGATGGCCTGGCTGGTGATGCACTTCTTTGCACCAAAAATGGAGCAGGTAAAACTGGATTAACGCGGAATTTGTCTGACTCAGGATTTTTATGATTTCGCTGATTACGCTGATTTGATTTTGTAATGATTTTATAAAAGATTTTGGGAGATCCAGGCTGAAAGCCTACTGCGCAGGAACCCTCTCGAGTAATCGAGCCTCTGTATGGAGGCGATAGGCCGGCACCTTCGTCGTGGATGGAATGGCGCGGTCGT
>JBCNPS010000331.1:0-8436 GCA_039593235.1 Chitinophaga sp.
CCCTCCTCCCTCCTGCTGCGGCTTTTCCCCTTTTGCAAACGTTGTGTTAATGGATTTTAAAAACTAATAATTTTAGCTTTATTTTGCTAATAATATTAGTATTTATTAATAAAACGATAGTTATATGAAAGTATTGAACATAACCCTGCCATTCTTTAATACCAGCATCCCCGCAGGATTCCCCGCCCCTGCCCTCGATTCCGCGGAGGAACAAATTGACCTCTCCCGGATCCTGCAGCCAAACCCCGCTTCTTCCTTCATTATCAGGGTAAAAGGCGATAGCATGACAGACGCCAGTATCCCTGATGGCTGCATGGCCATTGTAGACCGCTCTATCCGCCCTTCAACAGGAGATATTGTAGTAGCGGCACTTAATGGGGAATACACGGTAAAACGGCTCGTAAAAGCTGGCCGCAGCTGGGTATTACACCCCGAAAATCCATTCTACAAACCCATAGTGATCACAGAAGATACAGACTTCCAGGTATGGGGCGTGGTTACCTCCGTGATAGTGGATATGCGAAAATAACCGGGAAGCACTGCGGCTGTATAACAGCGGTTGCTATCGCGATGAAAATAAAAGTATCTTTATCAGATCTAGATCCATATGTGTTACGATATCGCTTTTACATCCAGTATAGAGAGCATTTACAAATACCTGCCGCGGCTTAAGCGCAACGGCAGCCTGGATATCCACTTCGACCCTACCTGGCATAAGATCGGCATGTCTTATCCGCAATGGCCGGTAATCACCAATAACAATGGCTTCAGGCTGGAGAAATATACATGGGGACCAGTACCAAAAATGCTGGATACCCTCGAAAAAGTAAAACGCCAGCGGCAACTTTTCCTGAACGCCCGCAGTGAAAAGGTACTGGAAAACGGTACCATGTGGAATGCTATCCGGCACCAGCGCTGCCTGGTACCCGCTACCGGCTTCTTTGAATACCGGCAAATACCAGGCTGGAAAAACAAAGTAGCCTACTATATAAAACCTAAAGAACAGGAACTCTTTTTTATTGCAGGGCTATGGGCCATGTCCAACTCCTGGGATGTGGATAAACCTGCACGTATCCCTGCATTCACATTGCTAACACGCGCTGCCAATCCATTGATGGCGCAGATCCACAACGGAGGCGATAATGCCGGCAGGATGCCCATGATGCTTACTACGGATCTGGCTGAACAATGGCTGCACCCGGAACTAACGGATACGGATATACGTGGCATTATACAGTATGAACTGCCACATACACAACTGGATTACTGGCCTGTAAATTCCGTAAGGAAAGTAAAGCCCGATGATGCGGCCATCATCGCCCCGGCAGTTTATGAAAATTTACCTGCCCTGCAGGTGTAAATAATCAGGGCCGATGAAGAACCGGCCCATTATAATTCATGTAAAAAAGCGGACACCCCTCTCACAAGGCGTCCGCTTTTTATTGTTACGTTATCAATTGCTTATTTCGCTACTACTCCTGCAGGCACCCTGCCATCTGTATTATCCAGCTGTAATCCCAGCAGCTGTGCCACCAGTGGCGCCACATCCGTTACATTCATCTCCTTTACATGACCACCTGGCGCTATTCCAGCCCCGGAGGCCACAAACCCGGTTTGTATCTCCTTAAAATCCGGGAAATAACCATGCGTTCCTCCCTTGGCCGGCCTTACCAGTTCACCGGTGACGCCGCCGCCAATGGTTACGCCATCCACTGCGGAAATAGCCATGGCTGCATGGGGATCCGCTCCTACTTCATCCAGTTGCTTACGACTGATGATACGGAACAGCCGCTGCTGCGTAGCTGGCAATGCCTTCAGCAAGGCCAGTACTTTCTGCTCCGTGGCTTTATCCTTCGGGTTTTTCAGATGCAGGAAAGCCGAACCTCCGGAAGAAAGGAACTGCGCTTTCCAGTCGCCTGTTTTGGCATTGTTCAGCAAACCGTTCTGCGCCAGTAATACATTGGGAGAAAAGCTCTGCGCAATATTCACAAACCCATGATCGCCGGTAACTATGATAGCTGTATTTTCGTATATGCCCGCCCGTTTCAACGCTTCTATAATAGTACCCAGCGCCCTGTCGGCCCCGGCTACCGCCTTCCTTACCAGCAGGCCATTACGGCCCTGCTCGTGTTCATAATGATCTGTGCAGGCCAGGTGCAGCGTGGTAAAAGCCGGTTTGTAAACAGTAATCAGGTAAGCGCTCATACGCGCTACATTTTCATCCAGGATCATTTCCTCATCTTCCATGGTGAAGTCTTTCGCTCCCAGCTTACCGGTGGCATGCTCCTGCACTTCCTGCCACAGGGACACAGGATTGGTAACCGTAGCCATCAGCTCCCGCCTGTCTTTTTTACCGATAGGCCATACATCAGGTATATTATAATCGATGGGGGCACCAACCGATACAGGCCATATCACGTTGGCCGATTTCTTACCGGCCTTATGCACCGCATCAAACAATGTAGGCACTTTGATACTGTCGTAATAAAAATACCAGATGCCGGTGGCGCCATTGGGTTCAAACGGCGTATTGTAATAAACACCATGTTTGGCCGGCGTTACGCCTGTGATCAGCGAAGTATGATTGGGATAGGTAACAGTAGGAAATACACTGTTTACGCCATCTGCATGAGCGCCGCTGTCTTTCATTGCCCGCAGGTTTACCATGCCCCATGAAGCGTCTGTATAAAAATCCGGCCGGAAGCCATCAATGGTAATCAGCACTACGTGTGCGGCCCGCTGCGCATAAGAAGCAAAGCCTATCATCAGCAACAATGCTATACCGGTAATCTTCTTCATACTATTTATATTTTTACTTTATTTCCAGTCCGGGTTCTGCACCAGTTTAGGATTTAATACCAGTTCATTATACGGTATCGGGTATACGTATTTATAATCTTCCCACTGACGCTCAATATTATTCAGCCAGATAAGATTACCACTGGTACTGGCAGATAATTTGGTCTGGTCGTCGTCAATCAGGAAGTAATACACTCCCGGTACTTTGGTTGCCGGCGTTTTCTTCACAAAGGATACATCGGGTTTTCCATCTTCATTCAAATCCATCAGGGCATCCATAGCTGGCACATACAAGCCAATATAAGGTTTCAGCAATAAAGGTCCAAGTCCCCAGCGTACCAGGTCATAAAAACGGAACCCTTCCAGGATCAGCTCTATCCCTCTTTCGCGGCGTACTTCCAGTAATGCGGCATCTGTTACGCTTGCGTTAACATTCGGATGCGCTGTTTTATCCCTGAAATAATCAACGAGATAAGGGTCCGCTGTTAATGGCATATCGGTGTTTTGTAAACCGGCGCGGGTTCTCAGCAATTTTATGGTGGTATTCCAGTCGGCTGCACTGAGCGCGCCGAGTTCCGCCTTTGCTTCTGCCTTATTCAGCAATACTTCTGCATAACGGATAATAGGTACAGAGTTGTTATTCTCTGCTACGCCATCGGTCGCCTTTGAGTCCACAGTAAATTTCAGGGGCTGGTAACCGGTGTAAGTATAGGTAAAATCAGGCGGGGCAATTTGTCCTTCGCGGCTGTATTTCCCCATGCGGATGGTTTGCTGCAAACGCAGGTCCCTGTTCTTCACTTCTTCATTGAAAGGCAGGTTATCATAACCGGCTTTGTCTGTAAAGCGGCTGCCATCAATATTCAGATAGGTATCGGTAAAGGTTTTTACCAGGCTGATCCTGTTGCCGTAAGTGGCGCTGGTAAAGTACCAGTTGGCATCGTTGAACACGCGTAAGCTTTTGTTACATACATAAGCAAGGATCACTTCACTGGCATTAGGCGTTTCATTGATGAACAGGTTACGGTAATTCATAGTGGCCTCGCCGCCGGTGTTCAGGGTATAGAGCCCGCTTTTGATCACTTCATCAGCCGCGCCCACTGCGGCGTTCAGCCAGGTATCCGCACCAGGTGCACGTGTTCCCGGGCGGTGCTTGCGGTAAGTACCTTCAAATAAACAAACGCGCGATTTATATGCCAGCGCTACCCAGCGGGTGATCTGTGAACAGGTGTTATCTTTCTTGTTACGGATATTGGCACAGGCAAAATCAAGATCCGCCAGGATGCTGTCCATTACAACAGCGCGCGGATCGCGGCCTTTATACAGATCAGGATCATCGATGGTCATGGTTTTACCATACCAGGGTACATCGCCGAAACGCTTTACTTTTTCAAAGTAGAACATAGCACGGAAAAAACGGGCAATACCTGCATAATGGTTTTTGGCTTCATCGGCAATCTTCGCCTGGTTGTAATGCTCCAGGAAATAGTTAATGTTGCGGAGATCGCCCCAGCTCCAGCCAGATGATTGTGTGGCGGAGTAGGCATCGCGCTGGATGAAGGTATTCACATCTTTCCCTGCCATATAATCGCTCATCACATCTCCCCTGATAATTTCATTGCCATCAGGTAATATTTTATAGAAAGAAGTAGCATACAACTGCAGATCCTGCTCTGTATTAAACGCATTGTCAGGATTCAGTTTATCAAACGGCTTCAGGTTAAGATCTTTTTTGCAAGACACCATCGCCAGGATCAATAAAAGGTAAATACTATTTTTCATCTTCATAAAAATTAGTCGTTAAAAAGTTACACTTACACCAACAGTATATGTTTTCAGCATCGGGTACGCCATCCCATTACCGGCGCCAATACCTGCAGCATTATTATTCAGCTCCGGATCGGAACCTTCAATTACTTCGGGATCCAGCGTTTTCATGATGCGGTACAAAGGCGACCACGTCCACAGGTTCTGACCTGTAAAAAACACCCTTGCACTTTTCATTTTGATCCTTGAAATCCATTCCTGTGACAGGTTATAGCCAACAGTAAGGTTCTTCAAACGGATATAGGCCACGTTCTGCACATACTTTGATTGTTGTACAGTAAGCTCCGCATTGGAATTAAGCGCAGTGTATCCTCTGAAACGCGGGAAGTAAGCATCGGGATTGGTTTCCGACCAGCGGTTGTCCATGATCTCCTGCGGCATCCAGCTATAAGGGCGGTTGTATTGCCCCCAGAAAAGGGAAGCATCTGTACCCGGCCACCAGTCGCGCTTGCCAATACCCTGGAAGAAAAAGCTCAGGAAGAAATTGTTCCAGTTGGCGCTACCCGTAACGCCAAACGCATAACGCGGCTCTGTGTTACCAATCACCTGCTGATCGCCCGGTTTATCCAGGGTACCATCGCCTTTGTCTATCTTCTTATTGCCGTCCAGGTCTTTGAAACGGATATCACCCGGTAACAGTTTGTTGGCATTAGATACACGGATGAATGACTGGTCTACATCGTACTTATCAATTTCATCCTGGCTCTGGAAATAACCGTCATTTACAAAGCCCCACATATCTCCCACACTCATTCCTTCGTAATAGGTATTGATGAGCTTATTGGGATTATTGAAACGGGTAATGTACGACTGGTAATCAGACAACACCACACCAAGGGAATAAGCAAAAGGTTTGCTGCCGGCCTTAAACTGGTCGGACCAGTTCACGGATAACTCCCAGCCTTTTGTTTTCAGATCGGCGTAGTTACCTTTGGGCACGCTGGCGCCAAACACAGCAGGAACAGGCAATCCCACGGTAAACATGTTAGTGGTATTGCGGGTATATTTATCAAAGGAAACTTTCAACCGGCTGTTCAGCAACGCTACATCAATACCTCCATTCAGCGTAGTGGATTTTTCCCAGGTAAGCCCGTTAGGAATTACATTGGGCTGCTGTGTATAATCGGGTATCACGCCGTTGATGGCCATCTGCAGTTTGCTTACGGTCATTGTTTGCAGGAACTGGTAAGGGTTTACGTTACCATTACCCAGCGCGCCATAAGAAGCTCTCAGCTTTAAATCGCTCACTGCTTTGGGCGATACGTTCCAGAACTTTTCCTTCGATACGCGCCACCCGGCAGAAGCAGAAGGAAAAAAGCCAAACTGCTGCGATTCGGGAAATTTGGAAGAACCATCGTAACGGCCATTCACTTCCAGCAGGTAGCGTTCATCGTAGTTATAGTTCACACGGAAGAAACCGCCCAGTGTACGCCACTCATAACCACCACCCGTGAGCACATAATTAAGACCATTCATCAGCGAAAAGTCGGGCATACCAGGATTGATCAATCCATCATGCTGGTAATACCTTGATTTGAACAACGTGTTTTCGTAGTTATATCCTACCAGTAATTTGAAGGTATTTTTTGCGATGCGTTGTTCATAATCCGCATACAGGTTCATACCGGTATAGGTGGTCCGGTCGTTCTCTTCATTCATTTTGCTTTCGCCGCGGGTAAGCGTTTGGCCAGGTGTTTTGCTGTAAGGCACCGGTGTATACAAACGGGTTTCCACGCTGGAAGTATAGGCATAAGTAAAGTCGCCGTTCACATGCAGTTTATCGTGCAGGAAAGAAGTGGTAAAGCGCGAGGTATTCCTCAGCATCAGCTGGGTTTGATCGGAATAATTATTTCCCGTTAAAAAGCTGCCGAATACAATAGCCGCATTTTCTGTGAGAGAACCATCCGGGTTTTTCAGCATGGCAATGGGAAATGCTTCATCCGAAATCCTTCTCCATACCGGCGTATTGCTGGGATGGTTGAGGATAGGAAAAAAATAAGTGCGTTGGGAAAAGTCGAAGTTGTTTTCCAGCTTCAGCCAGTCGAACGGCCTTACCGCTCCTTTTGCCCTTACGTTATACATTTTGAATTTATCGGGATTGTAACGGAAAATCCCGTGCTGCGACATATACCTGCCGGAGAGATAATATTCTGATTTGGCGTTGCCCCCGGAGGCGGACAGGGTTTGTTCTGTACCGGGATTCTGGTCTGCATACAGTTCTTTGAACCAATCTGTATTACCATAATAAACATAGTTGCCGGTGGCCGGGTCTATATCTGTTCTAGGCAGGGAAGGATCGTCGTTCCTGCGTTTCAGCTCGTCGAGGTAATCCAGTGAAAAGGGGAATACGCTGTTGGCTTTAGCGGGGTGCGACTTATAATCGTTCCAGGCATAATAGGCTTCATCAAAATTTTTAGCCCATTCGTAACCGTTTGTTACAAAATTGGGTTTAACAGTACGGTCGTTCAGCGAATAGTTACTGGAATAAGTAAGTTGCGTATTATTCTTCGCAGGATTTTTTGTGGTGATGAGTACTACGCCAAAGCTACCGCGGGCGCCGTAAATAGCGGCGGAAGCCGCATCTTTTAATACGGTAACACTTTCAATATCGTTGGGGTTTAATAAATTCGGATCTCCCGGTACGCCGTCAATGAGCACCAATGCGCTACCGCCTGCACCGATGGAGGTAGTACCCCTCACATTATAGGTGGCGCCCCGGATGGGTTTACCGTCTGTGATCCGTATATTCAGATTAGGCAGTACTCCCTGTAATCCTTTAGTGGCGCTGGTCATGGGCCTGTTTTCAAACACTTCCTTTCCTACCTGGTCTACCGCGCCGGTGAGGTTGATCTTTTTCTGGGTACCATAGCCCACCACCACTATTTCGCTGAGTGCGGCAGAAGATTCTTTCATTACCACGTAAAGCGATTGTTCCTTTTGCGGATCGAGATTGCTTTTGGTGATCACCTGCGTTACATAACCTACATAGGCAATGGTAAACACAAATGGCCCCTGTACATGGGAATCGTCAAACGTGAATACTCCTTTTTCGTTGGTGATAGCAAAGCTTTTCAGGCTATCGGGCCCGCTTTTCAGCTGTACAGATGCGCCTGGTATGGCCTGTCCTTTTTCATCTTCAATTAAACCTTTGATCCATGTTCTCTTTTGCGCCTGTGCCGGCAGCAGGTTGATAAAAGCCATCAGGAACAGCAGGCCGATAAATTTACAGCCATGAAAGATCCTGTTGGAGTGGTGCAGGGGCAAAGCTCCGCCCTTCACTAGCAGGTAGCGATGTGTCATAATGCGCAAATATTTAGTTAGTGATTTTTTTCTATACGGTAACCTGTATTTGTTGATGTGATTTTCAAATCGTGCAGCATCGCAATACGATGCAGCACCTGTGCAAGTGAATCGGTGTCCCGGATTACGCCGGAGAAGGCGATATCGTTAAAAGTGTTTGCTTTCAGCTGAATGTTCACATGATATCCCCTGGAAATAGTATCAAACACGCCGGATAGCGGCACCTGGTCGAAGGTAGCGGCAAAGCCACGTAAAGCGCCGTAGGCAATGGCGGGCGTAACAACCGTTTTTTCCGGGGTAGATTGTAAACGGGCCATCCCGGTAGTAATATTGCAAACAAGCGCCTGGCCCGGCGTGAGATAGCGTACCTGTTCATTGGTTTTCACCATTACCTTACCCGTATGCAGTGTTACTTTTACTTCCTTTTGTTTGGTGGCAATGGTAAAACTGGTACCTAATGCGGTGGTGGACACTCCTTCGCTCCATACCGTAAACGGCATGGGGGCATTGGGA
>JBCNPS010000332.1:0-8417 GCA_039593235.1 Chitinophaga sp.
CTCCAGTTCTGCCAGCAGGTCAAAACCCGTTTTATCGGGCATCTGGATATCCAGGAACAGTAAGTCGGGATGGAGCGTTTCTATCTTTTCTATACCATCCTTCGCGTTCACAGCTTCTCCTACCACCACTATCTCCGGGTGATCTGCCAGTAATTTTTTCAATTCACTCCTGGCCAGGCGTTCATCATCTATTATCAATGCTTTTTTCATTGGCAATATGAAGTTTGGTTGATGATTTAATTGATTAAAAAATAATTGCTACAACCGGTTTATCGGCTACAGCAGTTTATAACAAGTGATTCAGAGCAAAGGCATCACTACGGTAGCTTCCACCGTTTGCTCGTCTTTATTCCTGATTTCAAAGGAAGCCCTGCTTCCAAACAAAAGACCCAGGCGCTGCCGGGTACTCTGTAACCCAAACCCGTGCCCGTTCATGCTGT
Source organism: Chitinophaga sp. (assembly GCA_039593235.1). Lineage (GTDB taxonomy): Bacteria > Bacteroidota > Bacteroidia > Chitinophagales > Chitinophagaceae > Chitinophaga. The sequence continues at coordinate 441 of JBCNPS010000332.1, forward strand.
TTTCCACAATCTGGCCGGTATTCTCAATAGTAATTACATGCTGCATCCCTTTCAGGGAAGACTGAATATAAACGGAGCCCCCCCTGATGATCCGGGAGATGCCATGTTTAATAGCGTTTTCCACCAGTGTTTGCAACATCATTGGCGGCACCTGCAGTTCCAGTGTATCCGGGTCTATCTCGTACCTTACATTTAAACGCTCTTCAAAACGGATATGCTCCAGTGCAAGGTAATCCTTTACTATATTTAATTCGTTTTCCAGGCTCACGGTTTCCACCTTCTCGGTTTGCATAGAGCTCCGCAGGATGTTGGAAAGTTCTGTGATGGCGGTTCTGGCCCTTTGAGGGTTTTCATCTACCAAAGCCCGGATACTGTTCAGTGCGTTAAAAATAAAATGCGGGTTCAGCTGCGCCTTGATAGTTTTCAGCTCCAGCTCCTTTACGGTAGCTTCCAGCTTCAGCTGGTCTACCTGCGACCTGCGGTTCCTTTCTATATAATGCCAGATAAAATAAAGAAACCACCAGATGGTAGTGATCAGGAAAGATCCCGCAATCCCCACCTGAATAGGAGAATCCGATAAGTGTAACAGGTATATGCCGAAAAAATAATATCCAATGTACGATACCAGCCCCGAACCCGTCATCAACCCGATAAACAATAAGATCTGGTTCTCAAAGTTATAGTTCACCCAGGCAAACCGGTGAATCAGGTTGCGAAAGAGATGGGTGGCTATAAACCCAAATAACATGAAAATTACTAAACTCAGGTAGTAAGCCGCGTCGGGAGACGTTTTCCGGGAAATAGAAAAGTTGAAGAAAACATTGATCAGAAAATATGCCGACCACCCCAATATCTGGCACCACCAATATTTGTTTATTTGTTTAAACATTCAATCAAATTAGTAAACTTCACCTATATTCCAAAAATACCCTACAGCACCCCCTGCAGAAACCTAAATGTTATAAATGGTGAATCAAAAAAGGTAAATGGCAGATGGCTGTATCTGAATGGTGAGATATCACGGAACTGTCCCATTTTCCTGTCATAGTTACACTATTTACCACTTATTTTTATGTATTTTTGTTACTTCATATAAACCCTGAGCCCAATTATGAATATTAAGGCAGGTCAACTGTTGAGCCAGATAGAATATCCCGCTGATTTGCGAAAGCTGAGTAAGGAACAGCTTCACCAGGTATGTGAGGAGCTGCGTCAATACATTATTGACGTGGTAAGTGTGCATGGTGGCCACTTTGCAGCCAGTCTCGGTGTAGTGGAGCTTACAGTCGCTTTGCATTATGTATTTAATACCCCTTACGACCAACTGGTATGGGATGTAGGGCATCAGGCATATGGACATAAAATCCTTACCGGCCGCCGGGAATCATTTCCCACCAACCGGAAATACAAGGGCCTCAGCGGATTTCCCAAAAGAGACGAAAGCCGCTACGATACCTTCGGCGTAGGCCACTCATCTACCTCCATTTCCGCCGCCCTAGGCATGGCAATGGCCTCCCACTATAAAGGAGAATTTGACCGCCAGCATATTGCAGTGATCGGCGATGGCGCCATGACCGCCGGTATGGCCTTCGAAGCCCTCAATCACGCCGGTGTGGCAAACGCCAATGTGCTCATCATCCTGAACGACAACTGCATGTCCATAGATCCTAACGTGGGCGCGCTGAAAGAATACCTTACAGATATCACCACTTCTCCCACCTACAATAAAGTGAGAGACGACGTGTGGAACCTGTTGGGCAAATTACCTGTAGGAAAGAAGTTTACCCGCGACATGGCGTCCAAACTGGAAGCCAGCCTCAAAGGCGTGGTGTCAAAATCCAGCAACCTCTTCGAAGCACTGAAGATGCGCTACTTTGGCCCCATCGATGGTCATAACATCACCAAACTGGCCGATACCCTCCAGGATCTGAAAGATATTCCCGGTCCTAAACTGCTGCACATCGTTACCACCAAAGGTAAAGGCTATGCCCTCGCAGAAAAAGACCAGACCACCTGGCATGCACCAGGCCTCTTTGATAAAATCACCGGCGAAATATTCAAAAAACCGGTTACCAGCCCGCAACCTCCTAAATACCAGGACGTTTTTGGCCATACCATCATTGAACTCGCAGAACAAAACGATAAAATTATCGGTATCACCCCCGCTATGCCTTCCGGCTCCTCCCTCAAATTTATGATGGAGAAAATGCCGCAAAGGGCGTTTGATGTGGGCATCTGCGAGCAACATGCAGTTACCCTCTCCGCCGGAATGGCCACACAGGGCATGCGTGTTTTCTGCACCATCTACTCCTCCTTCTTCCAGCGTGCCTTTGATCAGGCCGTACACGATGTAGCCATTCAGAAACTACCCGTGATATTCTGTCTCGACAGGGCCGGACTGGTAGGGGAAGACGGCCCCACCCATCATGGCGCCTACGATATTGCCTATATGCGCAGTATCCCCAATGTGATCATCAGCGCGCCCATGAATGAGGAAGAACTCCGCAACCTGATGTACAGCGCCCAACTGCCGGAAAATGATCAGCCTTATGTGATCCGTTACCCACGCGGACAAGGTGTAATGCCGGAATGGCGTACACCGTTTAAAGCGATCAAACCAGGCACCGGCCGCAAAATCCGCGACGGAAAAGACATCGCTATCCTCTCCCTCGGACATACCGGCAACTTCGTGGCAGAAGCATGTAAAGAACTCATTGGAGACGGCCTGCAGCCCGCTCACTATGATATGCGCTTCGTAAAACCACTGGATGAAGCCTTGTTACACGATATTTTCCAGTCGTTCGACAAAGTAATTACCGTTGAAGATGGCGCCATTACAGGAGGTTTCGGCAGCGCCGTGATCGAGTTCATGGTATCCAACAACTATAAGGCTTCTGTTAAAAGATTAGGCATTCCTGATAAAATTGTGGAACACGGCAAACCGGAAGAATTATACCGCGAATGTGGTTACGATGCAGCCGGTATTGCAAGCGCCACCAGGGATATGCTGAAAGAAAAAATTACTGTCACCATTTAATAAAAGAATTTAGTTATTTAGCTATTCAGCCATTTGATTTCCCTGAAATTGAATCGCTGAATAGCTAAACTTTTTTATACCATGTACTTTCAGCTCAGGATAACGGAGATCATACGCGAAACACCCGGTACTTATACTTATAAGCTGGAAAATACATCGCCGGAACCACTGGAGTATCTCGCAGGGCAATTCCTCACTTTCCTTATTACGCTCAATAACAAAGAATACAGGCGCTCCTATTCTTTCAGTTCCACCCCGGGCGTGGATCCCTACCTTTCTGTAACGATCCGCGAAAAAGAAAACGGGGAAATATCACGCCACCTTATTCACACCTGGAAGGTAAATGATATAGTTACTGCCATAGAACCCTCCGGCCGGTTCATCTACGAAAAGTCGGGCAACACCGGGAAAGATATTTTCCTGCTGGCTGCAGGAAGCGGTATTACACCGGTATTTTCACTGCTGAAACAAATACTTACAACGGAAAAGGAGGTGCATGTTAAGCTGGTTTACAGTAATACCACACCGGAAAGAACCATTTTCTACGAAGCCCTGCAAAACTGGCAAAGCCGCTACCCGCAGCAACTGGAATGTATATGGCTTTTCAGCAACGATCCCGATAGCCTTCATACCTACAGAAGACTTAACAATATTTTACTGGAACAACTGGTAAATAAGCATCTTCATTACCAACGGGAAAATGCGCAGTTCTTCCTTTGCGGGCCTCCGGATTACATGCGCACCATCCTGCTTACCCTCACATTTATGGGCTTCAGCGAATCCCAGCTGCACAAAGAGAATTTCGTTGTAAATACAGATGCCAGGATTGCCAAAACACCGCTGCCACAGGATCATGACCTGAAACAGGTAATCATCCGTTATCGTAATGCAGAATATAAGCTCGCAGTTCCCGGCAACGAAACAATCCTTAGCTATGCACTTGCCCATGAGGTATTACTTCCATATAGTTGCAAAGGCGGCGTATGTGGTTCCTGTACCGCACAATGTGTAAGCGGTAAAGTATGGATGCCGGTAAATGAAGTGCTCACGGATAAGGAACTTGCTGAAGGCCTGGTGCTTACCTGTGTTGGATACCCCGCAAGCGATGAAGTTATACTTGAGTTATAAAATAACATAATGTAAAAATTATTATCAATCATAATGATCTGATATTATTTTTCAGTGGCTAAAATATTAGCTAAATTATGTGGAAAATCAGGTGATGCGGACCACCCCAATAAAAATTACTTGCCTGTCACTGCTGTTTATAGTCATCATAATAAACGGCTATCTGCTGTTTAAAAATAGATCCCATCCATCTTTCCTGTTACTATCACTCAGCATAGTATTGCTTTGCAGCATATTTACGTTATTGCTCATTGCTACTTTTTTATCAGATAAGCGCCCGCTTCAGTTTGAACGCCTCTTCAATGAATACCCGATCCCCATGTGGATCTATGAAAAAGCCACCATGCGCTTTTTATCTGTTAATAATGCCGCCGCTCAAAAATACGGTTACAGCCGGAAAGAATTTCTGCAGCTAACGTTAAAGGACATACGTAATGAAGAAGATATACCATTGTTCATAGAAAACGCAGCAGAGCGTTGCAGCGGCGATGAATACAGGGGTATCTGGAAACACCGTAAAAAAGACGGCGCTAATTTTTTTGTAGAAATCTACTCTCTTCCCGCCATGTACTATGGCAAAGATGCACGCTTCATCATGGCAAAAGATGTGGACGCACAAATGAAAGCAGTGAAAGAAGCGCATGAACTTGGCATGCGCTACGAACTCCAGGCACAGCTTACCCACGACAGGCTCGTAAAACAAGCCACTCAGCTCGAAGAACAAAACAGGGCACTAAAGGAAATTGCCTGGATCAACTCACATGAAATACGTCGCCCGGTGGTATCTATACTCAGCATTGCCGGCTTGTTCGATAAAAGCAACCAGGATCTGCATCTCAACAGCCAGCTCATGGAATGGCTGCACGAATCCACCCTGCAGTTGGATGAGATCATTCATAAAATTGAACATAAAGTAAAAGCCCTCCAGTAACTATACCTCGCAAGGTATAAATTGGTTGAACTCTTCCTTTAATGATAAATATAATTTCCGGAAAATTTCCATACGGTGTTGTATGGTCTGAAAGTCATCAATGGGCCGGTCGTCATGCACCACGGTTACCGGCGTGTTGGCTACTTTTTTAGCGCATTGCTTAATGTCGTGATGCATTTCATCTGCTACTTCACGTTCGCGCAGTAAACGGTTTTCAAAATGTTCAACCTGTGTCATCACATCCCTGGAAGCTTTGCTGAGCGCGATCTGTTCCAGCCGCTCCCGCATCATCTTTACTTCATTTCTTACTTCATTTACTTCTTCTTTCCAGGAATTTAACTGCTGGTGCAGTTCTTCGGTGGGAGTTGTAATTTCCATGGTGTATTGATTTATCAATTTAAATGATGATTAAAAAAATATTCATCATACCAAACACTGTTGTCAATATCCATTTCTTTATCCGAAAAGACCTGTTCTAAGGTACAATCTTTTTCTATTCTCCTTCCACTTTTTACAGATAAATTCCAAATTCAGGAAAAAAATCCAGCGCTTCCAGTATTCCTCCTGCGCCTGGCCGCTGTGCCTGTAATACGTGCGGCATTCCTGCGGTACGGGCCACTAATTCTGGCTCGGAATCGCCTACTACCACACCCTTGAACCCGGTTTCATACATGGAGTAATCATTCATGGAATCGCCGGCTACCAACACTTTCTGATGTGGCAATGCCAGCACCTGTAACAACTGTTTCAGTGTAAATCCTTTGTTTACCCCCGCAGGTAATATGTCGAGATATTTACCGGCAGATAAAACCATGTCGCATTGCAACGACGCCGCTATTTCACGCGCACTGTCTATGTCTGTACTGTTGTCATAATAATAGGAACAACGGTATTGCTGATGCGCTTCCTGGTGCAGTAATCCTCTCACTGTTTTCAGGGTTTCCCTTACCTGTTCTCCCGGCCATTTGGCTGCAATATCCGATTGCACCGGCTCTACCGCAGTTAACGTGGGCAGGTGGGTTACCGTAGCGCCTACATCACAGATAATATATTCAGGCCGCGGCAAAGCGTTATTTTCCAGCAACGACAATACACTGCGTATTCCCCTGCCGGTTACAAATACCAGCTGTATCTCTTTCTGCCGCTGTAATAAACTGTATAATTGTTCTTTATCTGCTGCTGTACCTCCTAAAAATGTACCGTCCAGGTCTGTAGCTAATAACATAATTTCCGGGTGACTTTAATAATTTCAATAAATGCGGATACCGATAAAAATATAAAAAAAAGACCAGCCGTAACGACTGATCTTCTTTTAGATATAACGGGTTAGTAGATAACGGTATGATTAGTTCAGCATTGGTACATCTATCAGCAAAAACTCTGCCGGTTTGATCACTTCAATACTTGCTTTATCATACTCAGATAACCCGATGGCATCGCGTGTGGTTAATGTTTCTCCGTCTACTTTCAATTCACCGCTGAGCAAAAATAAGTAAGTGCCAATGCCTGGCGCCTTCGCAGTAATATCCAGTTTTTTACCGGCTTCATATTTACCCAGTGTAAACCAGGCATCCTGGTTCAACCACAGGCCGCCTCCGTTCTTATCCGGTGAAATCACTTCCTGTAAAGCATTTTCACGGGCGGCAGGATCAAATGTTTGCTGATCGTAGCGCGGGGTTACATTCCTTTCTTTTGGTATTACCCAGATCTGCAGGAAGTTCACCTCATCTGTTTTAGATGCATTAAATTCAGAGTGAACAACACCTGTGCCCGCACTCATAATTTGTACATCATTTTTACGGATCACTTCTTTATTACCGGTGTTATCACTGTGTGCCAACTCGCCATTCAATACAATAGATACAATTTCCATATTATCGTGAGGATGCGCACCAAAGCCCATTCCGCCTTTCACTGCATCATCATTCAATACACGCAATGCACCAAAATGAATCCTGTTGGGATCATAGTAATTGGCAAAGCTGAAAGTATGATGGCTCTTCAACCAACCATGGTTGGCATATCCCCTGGTATCTGCACGATGAATAACTTTTTTCATAACTGATCTCCTTTGTTTTTAACACTACAAATATCGCTATAAACAAAGGGGTGGGGAATGGATCATATGTTGAAAAACGTGGACAAAAAAAATACGGATCTTTCAATGCGCTAACTGTTTTCAAAACAGTATGCATATGAAAAATCCGTAACGCAGTAACGATTTCAGGCGTTTACTTACACCAGTTTCGCATCTGTGGTAATGGTTGCATTCAGCACTTTACTCACCGGGCAGTTAGCCTCTGCATCCGCTACAAATTCAGCGAACTTGGCAGCATCCAGGCCTTCTACGCTGGCGGTTACTTCCAGGTGGCTGGTGGTAATAGCGCCATTATCCAGGGTGATGGTGCATTTGGTATCAATGTTACCAGGTGTAAAACCGGCGCCAGTGATCACAAAGCTCAGTTTCATGGTGAAGCAGCCGGCATGTGCTGCAGCAATCAGTTCTTCAGGGTTTGTACCAATGCCATCTTCAAAACGGCTGCTGAAAGAGTACTGGGTCTTGTTTAACACAGTTGACTGGGAAGTTAAAGTGCCTTTACCTTCTTTACCGGTACCTTGCCAATTGGCAGATGCAAATCTTTTCATGTTTAATGTTTATTTTTTCCTGTTAGAAAAATCAGTGCGGAGGCCCAAATTACAAATTAATCGGCAATAAAAAACGCCGGAATTACCCAGGCGTTCCAGGTGCACAAAAAAGCCGCACAGTTTCCTGTGCGGCTATACATGGTTCCTGGCAATTGATTCTTATATCATTTCTACCAATTCTGCAATTGGCCTGCATACTTTCTTAGCATATTGCATCGCATCCTGCACTCTGTAT
>JBCNPS010000333.1:0-8369 GCA_039593235.1 Chitinophaga sp.
CGCGGCGCGAATAAAGGCGAACTCTTCGGCGGTGAACCACGTGGGTTGGTACTGACGCGCGTGCTGCGGCGCCACGGGTTGCTCAGCGGCGCTGGCAGTAATTCAAAAAATGGACGCATGAAATAACATTAAAGATGATAATGCACATCGTAAGGGAAGTGCTGGTCATTATCCAGGTCTGTTAAAATGAACCCGGCATTGCGGGCTTTACATTCATCGGCGATCAAGGCGGCGGCGCGTTGGGTGTTGTCTTCATCCAGGTGGCTGAAGGGTTCATCCATCAGGAGCCAGCGGAAAGGCTGCATCAGCGCCCGGATGATGGCGATACGCTGCCTTTCGCCATACGACAGGGTTTTGCCGCTCTGCCCCAGCACATGCGATACATTGAGCCGGGCAGCCATTTCATCAACCTTTTCAGCAGGATAATAAGGCTTTGGCTCCATTACCCGCTTCAGGGAAATATTCTCCCTGGCGCTGAGCTGTTCAAAAAGACGGAGATCCTGGAACACAATGCTGATATCCCGCTGCCGCATAACGGCTATTTCATTTTTATTATATGCCTGCCAGGGCTGTCCGTTCACCTGCACTTTTCCCGTATAATCGTAACGGATATGATACAGGTAATGGATCAGGGTGGTTTTGCCCGTACCAGACGGCGCCTTGATCTTCACAAAACTGCCTGGCTGGAAAGTTACCTCCTGGTTCCAGATGTCCGACGACCTTTGCCGGAGTTTATCCTGCAACGGTATGGGCATAAGCTGACTTAGCTGAATCTGCATAATGGCGTTTACTGTTAACAGTAGCGAATATAAATGATATATTTTATGCAAAAGAAAAGGGCGCAACGGATACATACCGGCGCCCTTTTCCATGTAAGGTTATAATTTACTGCGGTGCAACGGCGGTATCTACCGGTGCTGCATACACGCTATCTTCATACGCTTTCTCTTTGGCTTTCTTTGCCTGCATCACCTTTACGGTTTCTGTGCCCAGGTTGATCAGCTGCACCAGGCTGTTCTGATCTTTATTCTTAAAGGTCAGCACTGCTTCTCCGTGCTGCACATCGCCACCATCTGCTTTACTCACAAAGGTTACATCTTTCAGCAGGTCCTTTGCTTTTTTCACTACTACTTTTTCATCTTCATCTACTTTATCTTCTGGAAGCACGCTGGTTACTTTTTCCAGGTCTACATAACCGCCAATCATGCTGCCTTTCACTTTACTTTCAATGCCATCAGGTAATTTGATGTGTCCTTTACCGCCCAGGTATTCCTGCAGCAAAACGCTGTCGGAACCGAGTGTGACATATTTTTCTGTGATGGACATTGCCGGCATGGTAGCCGCTGCCATTGGGTTTACCACGGTATAATGATCTCCTTCCCTGGTAAATACTTCTTTCAGCATAGGAGAGGTCATCACTTTATTGAAGGCATCCTTGTTACCTACTTTCAGGCTGAAGATCCACTTGGCATCCGGCTTTTCGGTAAATTCGCCGGGGAAATAAGGAGATTCTTTTTTAGTGATAGCGAAGTCGGAAGCCACATAGGTTAACTGGCCTTCAAATGCGTTCAGCACATCATCCATGGATAATCCTGATTTACCCATCATCAGGTTTACCATACCGTCCATGCCGGTAGCTTTCACGATATCGCCGATCATACGGAAGTCAAAAGCATAAGAAATAAACCCGGTAACATTCTGGGAAGGATATTTCTTCAGCATATCCATATCAATTTCTTTCTTACCATATTTTTTGTAGATGGCCGCCAGCTCTTTACCCATGTAAGAATGACCGTTGAAAACGATCTTACCATTTTCGAAGTTAACTGTACCGGTATAGAAAGAACCTTCCATCAGCTTCTTTACATTGGCAGGGATCATGGTGAACTGCCCGCTGTTGTAAATAGCTTCAGGGTTTACAAAGATACCGGCGTCGGCATCTTCTTTCAGCAATTTGGCGAATGGCTCAATAGTGCCTGCAGATTCATCTTTCTTCAGGTGGAAGAGATGATCTACCTCGGCTACCCAGTTTTTTATCACTGCATCGTCTTCAGTGGCTACCAGGGCTGCAGGAACGGCTACTGCGCTGTCTACCACAGGCTCTTCATCTGAAGGATAATCGGGAGCGGAAGAACCGCCTGGTGCATATTTCTCCAGGTTGTTCGGGTTTACTGCGCTGATATAGATAACAGCAGATTTATTCCATCCGATTACGGCATGTTGCTTTTCTTCCCAGATATATTTGAAATCGTTCTGTGTTTTCAGGGAGAAGTTGGCGACGTTCTTTTTGAGATAGCCTTCAAATTTGTCGGCATCTTTCAGGCTGGCGGTAAGACTGATGTAAGATTTGTTTTCTGCCGGCTGGCCCTGGAATACAAAAGAGGCAAAGAAGTGGCTCTGCAGGTCGATACCGGAGTTTTCGGCGTCTTTCCACGCTTTCATCATTTCGTTGGCGGTATCTTTGGTTTGTGCGGCATCAAACAGTTTATCCATGGTGATACCGTTTGTGACCAGTTTGGTGGTTAGCTGTTTCGCGTTCAAGTCTACTACCACACCGGCTGTTTTCGGGATATACCGGCTCTCATCAGGGGTCTTGGAGCAGGAAGACAGCACAACCGCTGTCGTTACAGCGGCTAACAAAACTTTGGAAATTGATTTTTTCATAAAAACATTAAAAATTAAGAAAATTATTCGGAGCAACACTGGTTCAAACAGTACATTCCCACTATCGTGGTATTTCATTCGTGCAAAAGTACGTATATTTTTGTAGCGCATATGTCTCATTTTTCCCTGGTACATACAATATTTCAATACTGATTAAGTTTATACCTTTGCTACTGACTATGAAACTATTACTAAATACCATAGAAAAACCGTTATGTTCCTGATTATGCTACAATACATACGGCCCGTTGCGGCTGTAGAGCACTACATGGAGGCGCATACCGCCTTCCTGCAAAAACACTACGACAGTGGCCGGTTTATTTTATCTGGTAGGCGAAAGCCCCGGTCGGGAGCTGTTATTCTTTGTAATGCGGCCAGCCGTAAGGAGGTAGAAGAGATCATGAGCGAAGATCCGTTGGAGAAATACCAGCTGGCTCTTTACGAGATCATAGAATTTGAGCCAACCAAGTATGCCAGCACATTGGGAAAATAGCACTTTCCCCCCTGTAATGCCGTGCCAATCGTTTTTGCTTCTTTACTTCCGGATGATTACTTCATAAAGTAGATGACCTTCGTGAGCCATTTGCTACTGTCCTTTTCTTTGCCCGGATCAGTCAGATACATCTCTATTGTGGGCGGAACAATGGTTCTCCCTTTATCGGTTATAAAATTCCTGATGGCCACATGTGCGTTGGCTATTTTACTGTAAGGCCCTACATAGTTTGCATATGCAGCCTGTGCAGCCGGCAGGGTAATAATTTCATATCCGGAGGCCGGTTTACTCCCTTCCGGAACCGGGATAGCGGCGGCCATATCCGTGGTTTGCAGTTTCCTGTCCCAGCTGAAAAAAATACCGCAAGGCACGCCTGGCTGTAAATTGGCCGCAGTGGCGGCATTATAAATGGTTCTCAGGTTAGAACGGTAGTAGTCAGTGATCCTGCTCATCGGGATGGTTTTTCGTACAGCCGCATACGTTGTTGCCGGGAAATTCATCTCTTTTACGGTAACATCGATGCCATTGGGTGCATCCGGCCCCCTTACCTCCGCTTCCGCCATACTTTTCAGGTTGTTAAGCCCCTGGTCAAAATCCTTCTCCAGCGCCCCTTTCATAAAAAGGGTCATCACATTCTGCGGCCGGTCGTAATGGGTATCAAATCCCCAGGTAACCTTTGTTCTCCCTGCAGCTTCCGACAACCGGAAAAATACATCCGACTCCGATGCAAACGGAGTAATGAAAGTAAGCTTCTGGGTAACCGATTTATAAGGGTCCATCGCCAGATGCTGCAGTTTTCCCTCCCCGATCTTACTGCCTTTCCAGGAATCAACAGCGCCAATAGAGCCATCTTCCCCGGTAATAGTAAACTTCGCAGTGGAATCCATCTGTTTCCAGGTATTCCACCCGTTAAATTTCTCGAATTTCACAATGTCATTCCATACAATTGTTGCAGGGGCATTAATTTCCACCGAACGCTCCACATGCATAGTTGTGGGCGCAAAAAAAATCAGCACAATTGCAATGAACAGGATGATTCCTATGATCCAGGCGAGTGTTTTAAGTACTTTCATGACTGTCGGGGGTTGATGATAATAAAAATACAGCTTTTTATTGTCAACCGGCAGATCACGTTGGCTATCAGGCAGAAGATATGGTTACTCCAGTTCTTTATCCTTATCGCTGGGGGTATTGTCTTGCTGATAATGTTGGTCTGCTTCCTTTGCTTTCTCAAAATCCAGGATCACGGAATTAATACAGTAGCGAAGTCCGGTAGGCGGAGGACCATCGTCGAACACATGCCCCAGGTGGGATTTGCAGCGTCCGCACAATACCTCTGTCCGGTGCATACCATGACTGTTGTCCGGGGAATAAATTACACTGGACTTCGTGAGCGGCTGAAAAAAACTGGGCCAGCCACAACTGCTTTCAAATTTGGTGTCGGAAACAAATAATGGATTCCCGCAGGCGGCACAGTAATAGGTACCGTTCTCCTTGCTGTTCCAGTATTTTCCCGTAAAAGCCCATTCTGTTCCCTTTTCCCTGGCGATATGGTACACATCCGTTGGCAATATTTTCTTCCATTCTTCGTCTGGCAGATTTACTTTGTTGGCATCTGTATGGGAGTAAATGCCTCCCTTCTTTTTTCCATCTTCCATTGATTTCTTTTTTTCACCGATTTATGGGTATGTACAGTTGGTGACCCTGATAGAGATATTCAAAATTATTAGATTCCATAGGTACATATGTAAAGTTTTGATTCGTTAACTTCTCATTAACACTATCATTGTGACTATTGGGTCGTTGGCCGGATCCTTTTTTCCTCTACCATAAATTACGTATGAACAAGCATAATGGATTGTTATTTCCTGCAAATCAAGGGGCTAATTAACAAAACAGTTAATTTTTTGTTTAAAACTGTCTGATAATCACCGATGAGCAACTGCATATAAATTGTTAACTTTACGGCAAAAGGCTAGTAAGTGGCGGATATCATCAATTTATTACCAGACAATATAGCGAACCAGATAGCTGCGGGGGAAGTGATCCAAAGGCCGGCATCAGCGGTAAAAGAATTACTGGAAAATGCAGTGGATGCAGGTGCAACCGATATTCAACTGATCATTAAAGATGCGGGCAAAGAATTAGTGCAGGTAATTGATAACGGCGGCGGTATGAGCGAAACAGACGCCCGGATGTGCTTTGAACGCCATGCCACCTCTAAAATACAATCCATAGAAGATCTCTTCCAGATCTCCACCATGGGTTTCAGGGGCGAAGCCCTCGCCTCCATTGCCGCAGTTTCACAGGTGGAACTCAAAACCCGCAAAAAAGGCGCTGAAGTAGGTACCTATGTGGAAATTGACAACAGCTTTGTAAATAAACAAGAGCCCTGTCAAACCGCAGAAGGCACCAGCATTGCCATGAAAAACCTCTTCTTCAACGTGCCCGCCCGCAGGAACTTCCTGAAAAGTAATGCAGCGGAAATGAGGCATATTGTAGACGAGTTCATCCGGGTGGCCATGTCGTTCCCACAACTGCAGTTCTCACTGACAAGTAATAATCAACAGCTGTTCCATCTCGACAAAGGATCGCTTAAACAACGCATCGTTGCCATCCTCGGACAGCATTATAACGCCCGCCTGGTAAGCGTAAAGGAAACTACCGACTACATGAATGTGTACGGATTTGTAGGAAAACCTGAAACCGCCAAGAAAACCAGGGGCGACCAGTTCTTCTTCGTCAATAACCGCTTCATTAAGAGCTCGTACCTGAACCACGCCGTGATGAACGCTTTTGCAGATATCATCCCGGCCGACAGCTTCCCGCTCTATGTGCTGTTTATTGACGTAAACCCCGAACATGTAGACATCAACGTACATCCTACCAAACAGGAAATCAAGTTCGATGATGAAAAACTCATGTACGCCTTTGTGCAATCGGCGGTAAAACACTCCCTGGCCCAGTTCAGCATCACTGCTACACTGGATTTCGACCTCGATCCGAATATCCAGGCCCTGGATGCGGTAAGCAAACCCTTCACCGCCCAGCAACAGAATGAGTCGACCCAAAGCCCCCTGTATAAATCTTTTACACAGGCCAACCAGGCGCACATGATCGATAAAAGCAGCAACAGCAGCAACCTGAAACACTGGAAAGATCTGTACGAAAACAATAACAACGACAATTACACACAAAGCACCTATACCATCGCCCCGGAACCGGAAACAAGGCCGGCTGTAACCTACGAAAGTCAGCCCCACGCCACCGCTTCCGTTATCGATGAACGCTGGCAGGATACCGCCAACGATCAGAAAGTGCCGGTACAGGTGCATCAGCAATATATCCTGTCGCAGATAAAATCAGGGTTTATATTGATAGATCAGCAGGCCGCCCATGAAAGGATCCTTTATGAACGCTACCAGCGCGCCCTACAGGAAGCCCCAATGGCTACCCAGCAAAGCCTTTTCCCTCAAACCCTGCAGCTGCCCCCGGCAGATGCAGCCCTGATCAGCGAAATGCTTGGCGACCTCCAGACACTGGGCTACGACCTGGAACCATTTGGCAACAATACCTTCATTGTTCGCGGTACCCCCGCCGACATCCAGAACGGTAACGACCATGCCACCATCCAGAACCTGCTGGAACAATTCAAAAACTTCAGCCACGAACTGAAAGTAAATACCCGCGAGCAACTGATCCGCGCCATGGCCCGTAATAATGCCATCCCCGCCGGCAAAATACTGGCGGCCCGCGAAATGCAGAATATCATCGATGAACTGTTTGCCTGCAGCATGCCAAATGTGGCGCCAGGCGGCAAATTCACCTTTATATCATTTAAACTCACGGATCTCGCGCGTATGTTTGAACGCGGGAACTGATGATAGGGTACAAAAATTGCGGGGAAACAAAGAGGGTTAATCTTTCCTGTTTCCCCGGATATTACTCTGGTAGGCGATTGGTTATATGGTTTAAACCTTTGGATCCTACAGTATCAGGCGGTTCACAGTGGCTTTCCAGGTGGTTTTAATCTTCCTGTTTTCACTGATCCTAACCCGGTAGATGGCATGTGGCTCCTTCCGGCCTCCCCGGATCGCTTGGTGCACCTTTTTTCTTTTTATAGCCCCAAACCCTTTACAGTAGACCGTCTTCAGATCAAGTCCACCTCCTCTCCGCGTCAAGTCCTTTTTCTCAGCACGGGATATACCACTGCAATGCTTGTCCTATACGGGTGTTAGCCGGATGCTACTCAGGTTGGAGCTATGCCGGTAATAATTTGCAGGCCAGCCGGATACTTCCAGGTTAGATTCATTCCAGATGCCTTCAGCAGGAATAATTTGCGTGCCTGCCCTTTCCCTTGTTCACAGATCATAATGCCAATCCCGGCGCAATAGCCAACGGATGTGTTAACCGGCCCTCCCCGGTCAATTACAAAAGCCCCCGGTTGTAAAACAGTAGCCCCGGCGAGATTAAGCCCGCACCCTGCTTAATCCTTGTTATCCTTTATCAGGAGCATAGCTCCCGCCAGCACACATATACCGGCATAAAAAGGGAAATTGGTGGCTGCAAGCCGGTAGGTGAGCGCAAATTGATTTTTCGCTGCAAGAAACTCGGGTAACGCCTGTTTTTCCACTAACATAAAAATTCCCAATAATATCCCGAATATTATCAGTGTAATTCCAATTGACCGATAGACTAATTTCATAGGTTGTTGTTTTATAAATTCCGGAAGATCTTTCTATTCCCGTATTAAAGACAGCAAATAACGCCGGCAGGTGCAGTATAGCGGATTTTTTTAAAATCACGCTGAAAGGCTCTCCTCTATTTGCCGGTACAGTTTCCCGAACCGCTCATACTTCCGTCTATACCCTTCAAATTTGGAAGCATCGGGGGTGAAAACCGTTTGCGCCTGCTGTTCCTCCCGCTCCGGCCATCCTAACTCCCTGGCTGCCAGCAGTATAGCGCCCAGTGCGGAAGCGTCGCTTTCCTGCTGCAGGTGCATCTCCTGGCCAAAAATGTCGGCCAGCAGCTGGATCCAGCCCGGTGAGTTGGTAAAGCCCCCGCTCACGGAGATCTTCTGTACCGGCCCCGCAGTTTCCGCAAGGGCTTCCTTAATGCTCAGGAGCGCAAAACAAACCCCTTCCAGTACCGCCCGGGTAAAATGCGCCGGCGTATGCTGGGGTTGGATGCCTATGAATGCGGCGCTCGCATG
>JBCNPS010000334.1:0-8362 GCA_039593235.1 Chitinophaga sp.
AAGAAGCTTCTGGTTGGCAAACTGTCTCTCAAACACCAAAAACAGCTGTAAAAAAATCTGTCGATTCACACCGTTATGCGCCGCCTGCTTCCATCAGTACAATGTCTATTGTAGGGTCTGATGAAGTTGGTACGGGAGATTTCTTTGGACCGATGACAGTCGTTGCTGTATATGTGGATGCGAAGCAAATTCCACTACTAAAAGAACTTGGTGTAAAAGACTCTAAAAACTTAAATGACGATCAAATTACTGCCATTGCGAAACAACTTCTACACGTTGTTCCTTATAGCTCTCTTGTCCTTCATAACGAAAAATATAACGAGCTATTTGATAAAGGAAACAACCAAGGTAAGCTAAAAGCTTTACTACACAATAAAGCTATTACAAACTTATTAGCTAAAATGGCACCTACAAAACCTGAAGGCGTCTTAATCGACCAATTCACACAACCTGATACATACTACAAATATTTAGCAAAACAAAAACAGGTACAGCGTGAAAATGTTTATTTCGCAACGAAAGGCGAAAGCGTCCATTTAGCTGTAGCCGCTGCCTCCATTTTAGCTCGTTACTCATTCGTAAAACAGTTTGACGAACTAAGTAAAAAAGCTGGTATGCCCCTTCCAAAGGGTGCTGGTAAACAAGTTGATATCGCTGCTGCTAAATTAATTCAAAAGCTTGGTAAAGAACGATTACCTGAGTTTGTGAAACTGCATTTCGCTAATACGGAGAAGGCGCTTCGCTTATTAAAATAGTATCGACAAAAACAGGAGCCTACAAACTCCTGTTTTTTGTTTCATCCTACTATTGTCCTTATAGTTTTGTTATAATTGTAATATACAGATTATTCTAACATAGGAGGAGATCTACATTGCTACTTCTACAAATGATTCTAAATATTTTACTAGGCGATCCACACGAAAGACAGTTCGAAATTAGAGAAAACATTCAGCTACTAAGTGAACAACCAGCGTTCAACGATTTAATAGAGCGTTATGGTCGATCTTTCTTATTAAACTTTCGGATTCGAAGATTTATCGGGAAACACGATGCACGCTTGTTAATACATAATCCAGCAAAACTACAACACTTCTGTGAAGAACTTGAATGTATGATTAGAAAAAGGAGGTTTTTCATATGAACGCTGTAAAAGTTAAAAAGGTACTATATGCTTTCGTACACCTCGTAGGCCCACTTTCTTACCTCACTATTTCTATAATTTGGGGAGCTTTTTTCACTACTAAATCCACATTCGAAAATATATCTGATAATCTTGGCGTGATGGCCATCTATTACGTGTTCATAAGTTTACTGTGGTTTTTCTATTTAGATCGATTAGACAAAGACATAAATAAGATTACAAAAGAAATTAACGATAATAAGATGTAACACATAACAAAGGAGAGCCCTTAAGACTCTCCTTTGTTATGTTAGCTTCGTTTCTGCTTCTTATTTGATGAAGATACTTTATGAGAACCTGTTTCATGTGTCGTCGTTCCTTGTCCTTCAACTTCTGGAGAACCTAGGCCCGATCTTGAATGATCTTTTTTCACTTTTTTACTCATTTATATTCACCCCTTCGCGTTACTTTTTGCTACGAGGGAATAAACTATACAATATGTAAAATAAAAAGCGAGAGGAAATCCTCTCGCCTTTTTTCATATTTTAGAATTCAGAAGAACCTGGAGTTCTTGGGAATGGAATTACGTCACGGATGTTAGCCATACCAGTGATGTACATTAGGAAGCGCTCGAAACCTAGACCGAATCCAGCGTGTTTTGTACCGCCGTATTTTCTAAGTTCTAAGTACCACCAGTAGTCCTCTTCGTTCATACCTAATTCTTTAATTCTGTCTACTAAAACGTCCATTCTTTCTTCACGTTGGCTTCCGCCGATTAATTCGCCGATGCCAGGAACTAGAAGGTCCGTAGCAGCTACTGTTTTACCGTCTTCATTTAAACGCATGTAGAATGCTTTAATGTCTTTCGGATAGTCAGTTACGAATACAGGGCGTTTGAAGATTTCTTCTGATAAGTATCTTTCGTGCTCTGTTTGTAAGTCGATTCCCCATTCTACTGGGTATTTGAAGTCAGCACCTACTCCCATCAGCTGGTATATGATGAATAACTGGCTGTCGGGTTTTGCTTATCATACTGATTTATCAGCCTGGATCTTTGTTATTGCCGGTATACTGGCAATACTGATAGCCCTGGCAACAGTGAGTTTCCAGTCGGTGAAAGCGGCCCTGGCCAATCCTGTAAATTCCTTAAAAGCAGAATAATATATGCTTAAGCGTTATATCGTCATCACATTCAGAAATCTGCAACGGCAAAGGTTGTTTACCTTTATCAATATCGCCGGGCTGGCGGTGAGTATGTCGGTATGCCTGATAGTACTGATATCGGTACGTGAAAACTTAAGCTATGATAATTTTCACCCGGCCGCTTCGCGCACATGGCGGATCACCACGCATGCACAAACACCGGATGGAAGAAAGTATCATATGGCAAGCGTTCCTTTACCCATGGGGCCTGCTTTAAAAAGTAATTACACCGCTGTTGAAAATGAAGCTACTTTGTATGGTGTTTTAAACGGGGAAGGAAAAACAGATAAGAAGAAGATAAATATCAACGGCGCATTTGCTACCCCTTCCTTTTTTGAGGTGTTCGGGTTTAAGCTGGCGGCGGGCAACCCGCGTACTGCATTGGTTACGCCCAACAGCATTGTACTCACCGCGGAAACAGCGCAACGCTTTTTTGGCAGCGCTGATCCGATGGGGAAAGTGATCCGGTTCGACCGGTTTGGAAGTTTTATCGTAAGCGGGGTAATGGCGCCTGCACCTTCAAAATCGCATATCGACTTTGAGGCGTTTGCGGCGATGTCTTCTGTACCGTTGCTGGAGGAAAGCAAGGTATTGCCGGATAAACTGAATAACTGGGATGTAGTTCAGAGCAGCTACACTTATATCGTATTACGCAAGGGGGAAAAACTTTCGGCGCTGGAAGCTGCGTTGAGGGACCAGGCGCACCGGTACGACGGATTTGTTCAAAAAGGATTGGGCAGCATGGCCTTTGAACCCCAGGCGCTTGGCAAAATCACGCCATCGAAGGAAATGATGGACGATATCGGTAGTGGTCCGCCATGGGGTAAAGTGCTCGCGGAAATAGGCGTGGCCCTGGGCCTGATCATCTGTGCGTGTTTTAACTATACCAATTTATCTATTGTACGTTCCCTGCAGCGGGCCAAAGAGGTGGGGGTACGGAAAGTAAACGGCGCCCAGCGCTGGCAGATATTCCTGCAGTTTATAACAGAATCCGTTATCATGTGCATACTGGCGCTGATCATGGCCATTTTGTTGCTGATGGTGATGCAGATCACTCACTTCAGCGGATTGCCGGTGCCGGATAATAACCTGCTGGATCCTCATTTGCTGGTGTTATTCCTTTTGTTCAGCGTTATTATCGGCATAGTGGCAGGCGCTATCCCCGCCTGGGCCCTGTCTTCCTTTCAACCGGCAAAAGTATTGAAAGACCTGATCGATATTAAATTATTCGGAGGACTGGGATTAAGGAAATCGCTCATTGTGATCCAGTTTTCGCTGTCGCTCACCGCTATTATTTTCCTGGTAACCGTTTATCGGCAGTTCCATTACAAAGCTATTAAGGATATGGGCTTCTACCGTAAGGATGTACTGAATGTGCCATTGGCTAATGTGGATTTTCAACGGATGAAGGAACGGATGATGCAGCTGAAAGAGGTGGAAACCGCCACCGCCAGTTCAGGAACATTGGGAATGCCGAGGCATTGCAGCTTCTGTGTGATCCGTACCGGTGAAAGCAAAGACAGGGTGGAATTTGGTTATTATGCCGGGGATGCCGACTTTATTAAAGCCATGCACCTGAAACTCCTGGCAGGAAGTACTTTCCCCGGATCGGCATCTACCGAAAAAGAACAATATATTATTATCAATGAAAAAGCCGTTAGTGTAATGGGCATAAAGTCGCCGGCAGATGCCATTGGCAGAACCCTTTTCCTGTCGGACTCCCTGCCGGTAAGTATTATTGGCGTCATAAAAGATTTTAATTACCAGCCTATAGAAGTGAATATCCGCCCCATGGCTATCCGGTTTGTTCCTGCTGAATTTCACCAGTTGCAGTTAGCGATGGGGAAAGGAAACAAGGAACAGCAGGTGGCCGATGTGAAGAAAATATGGATGGCCATGCACCCGGGAGAAACGTTTTCGGCAGAATGGATGGATGAACAATTACTTAGCCGCAATGGAAGAGAAGTGGTTTCCATGTTAGGCTTCCTGGTATTCATTACCACCATGATAGCGGCATTGGGCCTGCTGGGTATTGTTGCCTATACTTCGTTTACCCGCAGAAAGGAGATTGGTATCCGCAAAGTGCTGGGAGCCAGTGCTGCCGGCTTATTGATGCTGTTATCGAAGAATTATATAAAACTGATTTTTATTGCCGGCTGCATTGCCCTGCCACTGGGATATATCAGCAGTGTATTGTTCCTGCAGATATTTGCCTACAGGGTAAGTACGGGTATCCTGGCTATGCTGGGAAGCTTTTTGTTCCTGGTGTTCCTGGCGCTGGTTACTATTTTTTCACAAACCTGGAGAGCTATTGAAGTGAACCCGGTAAATAGCCTGAGAAACGATTAACTATGCTGTTGCTGAACTATATCAAACTTGCGTGGCGCAATCTTGCAAAAAGAAAGCTGTACAGTTTCATTAATATCGGTGGACTGGCAGCGGGTTTGTGCGCATGTATGTTGATTATGCTGTATGTGGCGCATGAGTTGAGTTATGACCGTTTTCATAAAGACAGTGACAGGATCTATTCCTTAATGGAAAAGATCAAACTGGATAGGGATACGATGCAGATTGAACGTTTTAATGCTACCACTGCACCCTCTATCCGGCAACAGAATGCCGCCGTGGAGAGCTTTATCCGTATGGGTAACCAGGCCGGTGAATCTATCATTATGCAGAATGTTGCCAATCCTGATATAAAAAGCGAAGAACCTGATACCTGGTTTGCGGACGCCAACTATTTCAGTTTCTTTTCCTTCCCTTTGCTGTCGGGCAATAAGAACGAAGTATTAAAGCAACCCTTTACTGCCGTAATTGATGCTTCCACTGCAAAGAAATATTTTGGAAGCACTGATGTAATTGGCAAACAATTGCGGTATAACCGGAAGTACATTTTCCAGGTATCCGGTGTAATGGCCGATGCACCCTCCAATTCCAGCATCCAGGCTAATATCCTGTTGTCTTACTCCAGTATGGCAGGTATCGCATCCTTCCGTGATATCATGGCGGAAGAGCGTGGGTTTGGCGGGATGTTTTTTAAAGTATTCCTGAAACTGGATGATCCGGTACACGCTGCAGCGGTAGCGCAAAACATTGATCGGCTAATAGCTGCCCGGCTGGATCAGGGCCGGTCGGTGTTAACGCCCATGAACAGGATACATACCAATGCCAATTTCCACCCGGGATTCAACCTGCGTTACCTGAAATTGTTCCCGCTGGTGGCCGCGTTAATCCTGCTGATGGCGCTGATCAATTATATGAGTCTTTCTACCGCCCGGGCCACCGCTCGGGCCCGTGAAATAGGTGTGCGGAAATCGCTGGGCGCCAACCAAACAAGTATAGCCAGGCAGTTTTATGTGGAATCCGCTCTTTATGCTTTCCTTGCTTTTTGCCTGGCGTTACTGTTATGCCAGTTGTTGCGGCCCTGGTTTTTTAACCTGCTGGAATTGAAGGTAGATGTGAGCTTTCTTTATCACCCGCTGGTGCTGCTGATCTACGCTGCTTTATTGCTGGTTACTATATTGCTGGCAGGTAGTTATCCTTCGTTGGTACTTTCCCGTTATAATCCCGTTACTATTTTGTCGGGGAAGATGAGCCGTGTGAGTGGTGGCGCTTCCGTAAGAAAAGTATTGACGGTAGTACAGTTTGGAACGGCGGCAGTGCTTATTATTTGCAGCATTGTTATAAACCGGCAGCTGTATTTTTTCCGTCATGCTGCCACGGGCATCAATAAAGAAAACGTGGTAATGTTGCCGTTCCAGGGCTCTATGGGTAACCATTACCAGGCTTACCGCCAGCGGGTGGCTGCTTTGAACGGGGTACAACAAACGGCTACCGCCCGCTACCCCCTGTACGGCGGTTATGATATGTGGTTTGTGATGGGAGAGAACAACCGTCCGCCGATGGCGTTGTCTATGCTCAGTATGGATACTTCCTTGTTTGGACTAACGGGGCTGCAATGGAAAACTCCACCGGCAGACATGACGCAGCTGGGTGTGCCGGGGAAAATTGTGCTGAACGAATCGGCCGTGGAAAGCTTTGGATTTACGGGATCTCCCATCGGTAAATACGTCAAAATGGGTGATAAGGAAGTAGAAGTGGTAGGCGTTGTGAAGAATTTCCACTACAAATCACTCCATTCTGCCATTACTCCACTGGGAATCAATGTGGAAAAAGATAACACCGCTTTATGGGGAGCCAATAGCCCTGGTTGCCTGTTTGTAAAAGTGGCGCCCAAACAGAATATGCCTGCGCTCATAGCAGAGATAAAGAAAATATACGCCGGATATGATTTGCAGGAGCCTTTTTCATATACTTTCCTCGATGATGCCTTTGGCAAACTGTATACTGCGGAAGATCGATTAGCAGGCATTTTCGGCTGGTTTACCCTACTTACAGTGCTCATATCAGCGCTGGGCTTACTGGGGCTGGCTGCGTTTTCGGCAGAACAGCGAACCCGCGAAATAGGCGTGCGCAAAATATTAGGCGCCAGTGTGGCACAGATCACCGCATTGTTGTCAAAAGAATTTATCCGGTTGGTGTTGATTGCATTGGTGATCGCTTCCCCGGTGGCATGGTACCTGATGCAGCAATGGTTGCAGCAGTTTGCTTACCGTATTCACCTGCAACCCTGGATGTTTGTATTGTCGGCTTTTATAGCGGCTGCAACCGCATTACTGGCCATTGGGGTACAAACATTAAAAGCAGCTGTAAGGAACCCGGTAAACGCATTAAAGATAGAATAACAAGTGAACAGCAAATCAGAGTGTGTGTCTACACGCCCTGCTTTTATTTTTTTTCACTAAAAATATACCCGTATGTTAAAGAGTTATTTAAAGATTGCCTGGAGGAATTTGCGGAAACAGAAAGTGTTTGCTGCGGTTAATGTAGTGGGCATGAGTACCGCTTTGTGCGCTGCATTACTTTTATCACTAACGGCATACCGGGAATGGACCTACGATAATTTTCATGAAAATGGGAAAGATATATACCAGCTGATCGGGATTGAAGACACCGGTGGCCCGTTGAGAATTGGTGCCAGCATGTCGAAGCCTTTGGGGGCAGCCATACAGAAGGAAGTGCCTGGTGTGAAGCACATTACTTTTATTGCAGGGTATAATGTGCCTGTGAGATATGGCGCTAACCATTATTACCTGGGTACCCAGTTGGTAGATAATGATTTTCTGAAGATGTTCACCTTTCCTGTAATAAAGGGAGATAAGAATAATGCACTGCAGCAGCTGAACCAGGTGGTGCTTACAGCACGCGCTGCCGGGATACTGTTTAAAAACGCGGAGCCCGTGGGGAAAACCGTAGAACTGAACCTGGGTGGGAAATGGCAGCCTTTCATTGTAAGCGCAATCACCGCAGATATTCCTGATAATTCAGGAATAGCGTTCGAGTTACTCACCCGGTTTGAAAATGATCCGGAATACAACGCCACCAAAAACGATTGGAGCGCTTCTAATTACCCTTTGTTTGTTCAGCTGGAACCGGGGACCAGTAAAGCTTCTTTCGAAAAAAATATCAACACGGTAGTAAAAAAATACTATAAAGGAAAAATAGAAGACCTTCAGAAGAATGCGGTGGCTGGTAACAATGGTAAAGATGTTTTTTACCTGGAAGGGATTGCGCTGAAGGATTTCCACCTTGATGCGAACAGTACTTTTTATAGCGGGTTGAATAAATTCTATCCCTGGCTGATGATCATTCTTGCCACATTGATCATTGGTATTGCCGCTATTAATTTTATTAATCTTTCTATTGCCCGGTCTTTTACCCGCAGTGGTGAAATAGGGTTGCGGAAATCGCTGGGCGCACAAAACGGGCAGCTGATGCTCCAGTTCTGGGCGGAAGCGTTCCTGTTATGCTGTTTTGCACTTATACTGAGCCTGGCGCTCATGGTATTCCTGTTGCCTTATTACAACAAGGTGTTTGGCCATCATATTGCGCTGGGCATGGAGCCGTACCTGGATGGCCGGCGGATCGCCACACCGCGCGGGCGTACGCTGGGCGGGTCGTCCTCGATCAATGGCATGG
>JBCNPS010000335.1:0-8354 GCA_039593235.1 Chitinophaga sp.
TTTTGAAACGGGGTCCAGGAGGAATAGGTGTAAACGCCTTTGGCGGTATCCGCCAGTACTGCATGGAATATTTTCATCCCCCACCTGGGGCCATGCCATTCGAGGCGCTGATCATTAATACTGTACCTGGAATCCGGGTGTATGGCGGCAACCACCATTTGCGGGGTCACTGTTCTCAGCGTCATCTCCGACATGGAAGGGCGTTCTGCATCTATGGTTACATGCCGCATGGTGATGTTCTCGCACTGGTCAAACACCCAGGTGGTCATCTTCCCATGAAAAACAAATTCCGCTCCGTTACCTTCAATGGTAAGGTTTTTAAAATGCTCAAAGAACAACCCGATGGTCTTCGTTTTTTCCGGTACTTCTGTTTCGCTGGAGGTGTTGGAAATAAAATATACTTTCTTCACGGCGCTGTCCGGGTAAAAATCATAACGCCCAGGGGCAAATTCCAATATGGCTCCCGGCTTATCTTTACACGCGGCAATGGCTTGCTGTACGCGCGTGGTGGCATCTGTAAAAGTGTTCGGCGCAAGCTCGAAACTATTTACGTGTATACGTTCCTGTGAGATAGCGGTTAAAGTGCATAAGATACCGGTACCGGTAAATATCTTTCTTAAAATATTCATTGTTCTTACAATAATTTAAAATATCAAAAACGGGACATCAGAACAGGAACCAGATCATGGCCACTGCCGCGGCAGTCATTAATAACAAGGTAAGTCCTCCCAGGATATTAGACAATTTTGAATTGGTATGTTCTTTCATGATCTTCTTATTATTACCGATATGCATAATCATCACAATCATTACCGGGGCGGTAAGTCCATAGGCAATGGCGGTGTATAGCAGCGCCTTTATGGGACTTACGCCCAGGAAGTCGAGCGACAATCCCACCACCAGTGAAATAATAATAGCAACATAAAACGGTTTGGCCTGGGAAAATTTTTTATCCAGCCCCGCCTGCCACCCCAGCGTTTCCGCCAGCATATACGATTGTGAACCGGCCAGTACAGGGATTGCCAGCAGCCCTGTGCCTAATACCCCTGTGGCAAAGATCAGGTAAGTGAGTTTACCTGCCAGCGGTTCCAGCGCCTTGGCTGCCTGGTCAACCGTATCTATTTCCCTTACACCGGCAGGAAACAGCACGCTGCCTGCAGTGAGAATAATAAAGAACATCACCATATTGGAAAATAACATCCCGGTATTTACATCCGTTTTCATTTCGTTCAGCACCCTTTTATCCACCACAATGCCTTTACCGTTGTGTGCCTGGTCTTCCGCTTCCATAGTGGTTTGCCAGAAAAAGAGATAAGGGGAGATGGTGGTACCGAGTATAGCCACGATGATAGAAAAGAAATCCTTGTTATATTGAATGGTGGGGATAAAAGTATGTTTGGCGATATCGCCCCAGTTCTGCCTTATCATGAACGGCACAATAACATACAGGAGCAGCGACAGGCAAAGCCACTTCAGGATCATCGCAATTTTTTCATAGGAAAACTGAATGATCACGAACATCATAAGAGCGGTAATCGCTACACAAAAAACAGATACCGGCACTGCCGGGAAAATCATGTTGCATACGGCGCCCATGCCCTGGATATCGGCGCCAATGTTCAGCGTAATAGCGGGAAAGCTGAACAGCAACATAATATATAATACCGGCCTGGGATAGTGGTTCTTAAGAGTAACGGTTAAGCCCTGGCTGGTAACGAGCCCAATGCGGGCACACATGCCCTGGATAGCAGCCATCAGCGGGAAGGTAAGCAGGGAAGTCCATAAAGTGGCCAACCCGAATTGTGCGCCGGCCTGCGAGTAGGTAGCAATACCGGACGGATCATCATCACTGGCGCCGGTAATAAGCCCGGGGCCCAGCTTTTTAAAGAATACAGCCAGCTTGTTGGGGGCAGCCTTTTTATCCATACAGCAAGTTAATGGAAATCCATCGTTTTTAATAACTATTACCAACCGGTAATGCTGTTTATTCATTTGATGATTTCAGCGGATCTTTGTACCCTTGTCTCTTTAAAAAACTTTCATATGATCATTAACAGACTGGATCACCTGGTGCTCACCGTAAAAGATATAGCCGCCACCTGCCGCTTTTATGAAACGGTGCTGGGCATGGAAGTGATCACATTCGGCGATCAGCGCAAAGCCTTGCGCTTCGGGCATCAGAAAATCAACCTGCATGAAAAAGGCAGGGAAATAGCTCCCAAAGCGCTTGTTCCCACTATGGGATCGGCCGATCTGTGTTTTATTGCAGATACTTCCGTGGAAGAAATACTAACGGAGCTAAAAACGCTGAAAGTGGATATCCTGGAAGGCGGAATTGTGGACCGTACCGGCGCTACAGGTAAAATCCGCTCCATTTATTTCAGGGACCCCGATGGCAACCTGCTGGAGGTAAGTAATTATATTTCAAAATAAACATCGTGCGTAATATTGTTTTTATGCGAAAAACGGTATATTTTTATACCGCTAATGAGAATCATCCTGTTTTGTTTCCGGCTTTTTACCCGCTGTGACTGAACATGGACCCTATAACCAAAATTTGAACATGCTGTACTGATTGTTTTTGCTGATTAATTTACGTAGATATCCATGGTGGTGGCGTTGCCAGCTATAACCAGGTTTCTTTTATTAAATCATTTATATAACAGATCAATGTACCGGGCCTTTCAGGCTCCGGGAAAATATATCTGTTGAACAACAAATCACCTTTAAACCAAAATCTGAATAACATGAACAAGGCAGGCGCCCATGCTGCATAATACCCGATGAATTATTAAACCAAAATCTGACGCAAGGCTGCCTGCCACAATATTTCTTATATATCTAAATCAAATTGAAACCGTATGAAAAAAGGTTTACTACTATGGCTTTTACTAGCCATCGGTGTGGTGCATGCCTATGCCCAGACCCGAACGATTACAGGTAAGGTAACAGATGCAACGGATGGTCAGGACCTGCCAGGCGTATCTGTAATCATCAAAGGTACCAAAACCGGCGTGGTATCAGGCGCCGACGGTAAGTTTTCCATCCAGGCAGATGCCAATGCCATCCTGCAATTTTCTTTTGTAGGTTATGAAACAAGAGAAGAAAAACCAGGCAACCGCCAGAACATCCAGGTTGCTTTAACCGCCAGCAATAAAGTACTGAGCGAAATACTGGTAACCGGTTATGGAGAACTGAAAAGAAAAGATGTTACCTCTTCTGTGAGCCACGTATCAGCCGGTCTTGTAAACAGCCGCCCTGGTACCAGCTTTGACCAGGCTCTCACCGGCCGCGCTGCCGGTGTGAATATCAGCACCAACTCCGGTGTACTGGGCGATAACGTAAACATCCGCATCAGGGGGGTTAACTCCATTACAAACAGCACACAGCCATTGGTTATAGTAGACGGTATCCCCGCGAACTCGTTGAATAACCTGAACGTTTTCAACAGTGGTAACGGTACCCGTTATAACCCGCTGGCGGATATCAACCCGAACGACATCGAATCTGTAGATGTACTGAAAGATGCCGCTGCCAGTGCATTGTATGGTTCCCGCGCTGCTGCAGGCGTAATTATTATTACCACCAAAAGAGGTAAAAACGGCACTATTAACGTAAACTATAACGGGTATGTAGGCGCCAGCACTGCGGCGAGATTGCCTAAGCTGCTGAACGGCGACGACTTTACCATTATCCAGAATGAAAAAGCAAGGAATGCTACCAAAACAGGTGGTACCGTGCCTATCCTCGCTAAAGACATCGACCTGAACGGCGATGGTAAACCAGACCGTACTAACTGGCTGGATGAAGTGTTCCGCACCGGTGTTATCCAGAACCACCAGTTATCATTAACAGGCGGTACAGAGAAAGCAAAATTTTATGCCTCCGGTGAATATGCCGATCAGCAGGGCATGGTGCTCGTAAACCGCTTACGCAGGGGAAGTCTGCGTATGAACCTGGATGTTACACCAAAGAAATGGCTGAAATCAGGCATTTCCTTATACACCTCCAAATCACTTAATAATGGTGTATTGTCTGATGGATATCTTGCAGGATCTACTTTCTCCGCCTATAACGCGATGCCAAACGTACCGGTATACGATAAGAATGGCGACCTGTATATTAAGTCCAGCAACGGCGACCTTGCAGATGGTAACAATATTACCACCGCTAAACTGAACCGTTTCTTCCATCCGCTGTCTAACCTGGAATTTGGAAGAAATGATAACACTTCTACCCGCGTGCTGTCGAGCGTTTACGTGGAAGTTGAACCCATTGCCGGTTTGAAGATCACTTCCCGTTTTGGCGTGGACATGGTACAAAACTTTGAAGACCAGTACAGCGGTCCTTTACAGGCTGGTTTAGGATTAGGCAACAATGGCCTGGTACAGGAAAACCTTCTCAGGCAGAACCTGTGGAACTGGTCTAACTTTGCCACCTATACGAAATCCATCAACAACCTGCATTTCATCAGCGCCACCATAGGCCAGGAATCCCAGCACACCGAACAGAAACAACTGTACACCGGCCAGGGTAACCTCGCAGATTCTTATTTTAAGGAGATCTATGATGGTTTGTTTGCCGGCGCTGAAAACACCTATACGGGCGGTGGCAGATTTGCCAACTCCTTCGAATCTTACTTCGGTAAAGTAGGCTACAACTACGGTTCAAAATACTATTTCGATGCGACCCTCAGGGCAGATGCTTATTCCGACTTCGGTACCAATAACCGCCGCGGTTACTTCCCAGGCGTATCCGTAGGATGGAGGATCTCTGAAGAAGGTTTCTTCAAAGACAATATCTCCGTGATCAGCGACCTGAAACTACGGGCCAGCTATGGTATGGTGGGTAACTCCAACATCCGCGCCTACGCATTCCGTTCCCTTTATGGCGGCGGACAATACGGCGACGTAAACGGATTTGGCGTTGCACAGATCGGCGACCCTAACCTGCAATGGGAAAAATCAAAGAAACTTGATATAGGCGTTGACGTTACCCTGCTGAAAAACAGGATCACTTTTGTGGCGGATTACTTCCACAGTAACATTGACCACCTGATCCTTGATGCGCCCGTTCTCGCTACCGTGGGTACTCCATGGGATCCTGTTACCGGCGCTGTTGGTTCTATCCTCACCACCAACATTGGTACCATGTGGAATAAAGGATTGGAATTAACATTCAATACACAGAACATCGTTACAAAGGACTTCAGCTGGAACTCCAGTATCAACTTCACCTTTATCAAGAACAGGGTAACTGCCACTGCCGACGGATCAGACATCATCAAAGTAAATAACAGGGCTGTAGTTGGCAAAACCCTCGGCGTATTCCGGCTCATTAAGTGGGGCGGCGTAAACCCCGACAATGGTAACCCTATGTACTACAACGCCAAAGGCGAACTGGTAATGTACAATGTGGATCCCAACGTACCTACTGCACAAAAATGGACTTCTCCCGATGGTACCAAGCAAATGGCGCCTGTTACAGCTTCTGATGCACAGTACCTGGATAAATCCGGTTTTCCTACCTGGTACGGCGGTTTCAATAACACCTTCAACTACAAAGGCATTGACCTGAGTATCCTGCTGCAGTACAGTGGTGGTAACTATGTATACAATGCTACCAGGGCAGCACTGATGAACAACTATTTCCAGAATAACCTGGAAGAGATCAAAAACAGATGGACTCCTGAAAACAAAAACACAGATGTTCCCAAACTGGTACTCTCCGATGCACCTACCAACCAGGCCTCTACCCGCTGGCTGGAAAAAGGCGACTTCCTGAGAGCCCGTGAAATCAGCCTTGGTTATACCTTCCCTGGTATTAAAGACAAGCTTGGTTTGAACAGCCTGCGTGTATACGGCCTTGTTCAGAACGCCTTTATCATCACCAAATACAAAGGCGCAGATCCTGAAATCAACACCAACCGTGAAAGCAATATCAACTACGGTACTGATAACAGGGGTATGCCTTTGCCAAGAATATTCATGCTGGGCTTAAATGTTGGATTCTAATTGTTAGCGATTAAAAAACTGAATTATGGAATTAAAATATAAACCGAACTTCCGGAGAAAAACAAATATCAGCCTGGTCCTTGGCGCCATCGCCATCGCCTCTTCGGTGTTGTTTTCCTGCTCCAAAGTAAATGACCAGATCCCCTTTTCCAAGCTAACGCCGGAAGAAGCGTTCAGTACACCGGAAAGGATTGAAAAGTCGGCTATCGGCATGTACGACGCATTGCAAAACGCAGAGTTCTTTGGCGGCCGCGTACTTATTTATTCTGATGTAAGATCTGTTGATGTAAACATCTCTTCGTACTTCGGCAACGTGCCTACCTTCAACATGCTTTCCAATAATGTGTATGCGTTCAACTGCTGGTCCGGCGGATACCGGACTATTTTTGAAGCCAATTATTTTTCACAGAACCTGAAAGAGCATGAAAGTGTAGTGGGCGCCGAGGTGGCTGCCGGCTATTATGCGGAAGCTAAATTTATCCGGGCGCTTGTTTATTTCTTCCTGGTAAATACTTACGCACAAACCTATACTTTCCAGGCTGATGCGGGTCATTTGGGCGTTCCCCTGATCCTCACTGCTGCAAAAGACGGTGGTGAAGCCATTGATCCGAAAAATAAAGTGCCACGCAATACGGTAAAAGAAGTGTATGACCAGATGATCAAAGACCTCACCGAAGCAGCCGCAGCATTGCCTGTTACAACCGGCGACGACTATAATGATCGTGCCAGGGCTACCAAAGGCGCTGCACATGCGCTCTTGTCACGCATCTACCTGTATGAAGGCAACTGGGCCAAAGCCCGTGATTTCGCCGATAGCGTACTGTTATCATCCCGCGGATATGAACTCGATGCCACCCCTGCAGATGTATGGTCTTCCGGCAACTACCAGAGTTCCATGGAACGCATTTTCTCTGTAGCCATGACCTCAGGCGATAACCCCAACACCAACAACGCCATTGGTCAGCACTACGGCAGTTCCGGCCGGGGTGATATCACCATCAGCCAAACCTACCTGACACTGCCTAACTTCGACCGCTTCACCGATCTGCGTGCCAAACCGTTGTTCACCTATGCCATCAGCAACGGTGATACCACGGCTTTCTATACAAAGAAATTCTTTGGTAACAGTACCGTGGATGCCTGGGTACCTGTAGTACGCCTGGCAGAAATCATGCTGATCAAGGCAGAGGCGTTAGCCAGGTTAAGCCCTGCTGTGGCTGATCCGCAAGCCATCATCCTGCTGAACGCCATCAGAACAAGAGCCAAGGCAAAGGTACTGGCTCCGCTCACACAGGCGGCGCTGATCAACGATATCCTCACAGAACGCAGGATAGAGCTGGCCTTCGAAGGACATGGTGAATTTGATTTCCTGAGAACACATCGCAATATACCTGCTCATGGCGGTATTGATGAACAACCGTGGAATGACGATTATGTTGTTTTCCCATTGCCAAATGCGGAGGTGGAACGGAATCCGAATATGAAGCAGAACCCGGGGTATTAAGGGGAAATTTATGATGAAGGGGCTGACCAGGGAACTGGTCAGCCCTTTTTTCATTGTGGTGGTGAATTTATTGCAGCACTACTTTTCTCACAGCTTTTCCATATCGCTCTACTACATAAATATTTCCTTCGTTATCCACACAAATACCGTTAATGGTATTATAGGTTGCCTGTTTTAATGTTCCGTTGTCGTAGCCGCTTACAGGGCTGCTTCCCCCCTTACATCCGGTGATCCGCTTTACCTCGCCATCGGCTATCAACCTGATAGCATGGTTATCTGCTACATACATTTCCCCGGTTACTGCATTACGGGCCATTCCCGTGATGCCGCTGAACTGTGCAGCAGTAAGCGTTCCATCCATAAATCCATACTGGTTGCCGGCATACAGCGATCTTACACCACCGAATCATGAGTGGGATGATATACAAGGTTGGGGATATATTCAAGCAAATCCTTCTGAGCTGAAAGGTCAATATAAGCATATGATAGAGAATCTTAAAAAACTGGAATCTGCAGGTTTAAGTGCCTCCATTTATACACAACCGTTTGATATAGAAGGAGAGGAAAATGGTCTGCTAACCTATGAAGTATACGATGGAAAAATGGGATCGTTCTCCAGAAGCATTTGACACATATGCCAATCTGCTTCATCGAACAAATAAATCTCACGAAGCCATCCAATGGGAAGAAAAAGCCTTAAGTTTAAAAAAGGATGCCCCGGACGAGAAAATCTACACCAAACCCTCAAAAAATGAAATCCGGCCTCCCAACCTGGCCTCAAAATAATTAATCTCTACGCGATGTAAGAGGGTGGATGGTTTACACCCCTTACGCAC
>JBCNPS010000336.1:0-8351 GCA_039593235.1 Chitinophaga sp.
GAAAAATGGCTGCTTTTGGCGCTTACGCAGTGGCGGACACGCTTACCTATGTTTATATTGGAGGAAATACTACTGCGCAAAGTCCCTATGCTACCCCCTGGATGATCTTCAGGCCCGATGGTAATGTAGGCATTGGTACCCTGAACGCATACACGCGATTGTCTGTAAACGGTGGCGTTACTATTTTTTCGCCCGGTAGTTCTACAACTGCAAGGCCGCCGGTATCTGTTGGAACCATAACCGGGGAGATAAGGGGAACAAGTCCCAACTGGTATATGGGTGATGATGGTTTCCTCAGACTTAGCGCAGGTGGTGGAAGCAACGTTAATACCAAATCTTTTATAGACTTGTCTGGTTATACTGTTAACCAGCCAGAGCTTTATAAAAACATCGTAATGGGTACTGCCGGGCAGGAGAGGATGCGTATCGATGCCTACGGTAACGTTGGCATCGGCACCAATAACCCCAGCGTAAAACTGGCCGTAAACGGCGACATTAAGGCAAAGCGTGTAAAGGTAACCACTACCGATTGGCCCGACTATGTTTTTCATCCTTCTTACCAGTTACCCGGTTTAATGGAGATAGCAGATTTTATTAACGCGCATCAGCATTTACCCGGTGTGCCTTCACAGGAGGAAGTAGCGCGCGAGGGCAGTGTAGATGTAGGCGCCATGAATGAGATCCTTCTGAAAAAGATAGAAGAACTTACACTTTATATGATCGATCTGAAAAAGGAAAATATCTCCTTAACAAACCGGGTACAGCAATTGGAATCAGCGCAGCATTAATAGTAAAACAGCCTTGTAATATCGCATTACAAGGCTGTTCCTATAAAGTTAATCCCGTTTCCCGCCGCGGGTGATTAAAAAAATGATCAGGCCCACCACCACTGCTACAGCTAGTATACCGGTCCAAACGCCTGCTTTAAAAATTCCGCCTATCACTTCACAACTGCTGAGTAAAAGTACGAGGCACGACAGTAACAAATAAGTGAGGTTCTTCATATCGTTCAGTTTTAATGTTATATAACGCCAGACATATCCTGTACCAAAATATATTTGCAAGTGTCAGAATAATTAACAAGCTTTAGCAGATCAACCAGAACAGTATGAATCCAGGGAAAGCCTTCAGATCGGGGCTGCGCGTGGTGGATTCCCATTCCTCACTTTGGGGACTCTTTCTACAGGGCGACCGCCACGCTTTCGCCGAAATATACGATGCCCACATCAATGACCTCTTTCACTATGGCATGCATTTCTGCCAGGATCAGGAAAGAGTGAAGGATTGTTTGCAGGACCTCTTCCAGGATCTATGGATCAGCAGGGAGCACCTTACGGCCAATATTGGCAATGTACGCTATTACCTCATCAGCAGCCTGAGAAGACGGCTCCTCCGCGCATTACGGAAAGACCGCCGCTACCAGCACCGCGAGTCGTGGGAGGCATTTGAATTTGAATGTACGCTTCCCCTCGAACATCAGCTTATCCAGCACGAAACTGCTGAAGAACAGAAACGCCTTTTGCAGCAAGCGCTCAGTAACCTGTCGCGGCGCCAACGGGAAGCCATCTATCTCCGCTTTTTCCAGAACCTGAACTATAACGAAGTCGCCGATATCATGTCCATGCAGGTCGATTCGGTATATAATACCATCTCCAAAGCCATCGGCATCCTTAAAAAAAATCTTCCGTTGCCGCTCCTGCTGCTGTTTTTAGGGAAATAGAAAAAATATTTTTAAAAAGTGGTGAGATTTTAATCATTACCTGCTCTTTAAGTAAAAGCACGTTCTCTTGGCCTCCAGTGATTATTTATCATACACCGCCCGGGAGTTCGCGATGGATGAGGACTTTCAGCAATGGGTGCTGTACCCGGAGCAAAGGAATGTGTTCTGGGAATCATGGCTCAGGCAACACCCGGAAAAAGAACCCGTCATCAGCAACGCCAGGCAACTCGTGCAAAGCATCCGCTTCCGCGATTATCCGCTGTCAGCACCGGATAAGGAACAGTTATGGGATGCCGTACTGAACGGGCTGGGCGAGGAGCACGAAGAAGAAGTGATCCCTGTACGCCGGTCCGATTGGAGGAATGCCTGGAAGTACGCTGCCACAGTAATTGCCGGGGTGCTGCTTGCCGGCGCCTGGTGGTGGTGGAAACCCGCCAGTGAGCAACCGGCCATCCTCAGCACCTACACCCGGCTGGGAGAAACCCGGAACCTGTTACTGCCCGATAGCTCGGAAGTAACACTGAATGCGGATTCCCGCCTGCTCTATGCTGTTACCGGAACAGGCCGGCGCGAAGTATGGCTGGACGGAGAAGCTTTTTTTCATGTAAAACATACTGCGTCCCATCAGCAATTTATTGTGCACACTTATGATCATCTCGACGTGGAAGTATTGGGCACGCAGTTCAACGTAAACAGCAGCGGTAAAGAAATAGTAGTAGTGCTGCAACAGGGAAGCATCCTGCTGAATATAGGTGAAAATAATGCCGGTAAGGCGGCGGCGCTGTACCTGCAACCGGGTGAAATGCTCCGGTACAACAAGCAGGATGGCGATTATACCAAGAAAAGTGTAGATGCCGTACACTATACCTCCTGGCATACCGGCCGGTTAATTATGGATGATTTTACATTGTCTGATGCCGCCGTTTTCATGGAGCAGGTGTTTGGTAAAAAACTGATCGTACGCGACACACAATTATTAAACTATAAGGTATCGGGTTCAATGCCTATCATTTACAACGCCGATACCATGATGACACAGCTGGGTAAGGTTTTCCGTATGCAATTCAACCAAAGAGGCGATGAAGTCTGGATCCATAAGCCGTAAAGCTCGCCGCTCAATTTTATAGATGTCTTATTCCTAATCGTTAAAACCTGTTCAACATGAAAAAAGGTTTACGTGTTTTGCTGATGCAAGCATTGGCCCTGTATTTTCTGTCCCAAACGGTATCAGCCCAGGAAGCGGCTGTTGCCATCAACGAGCCGGTCCTCCCCCAAACCGGCAGCAGTGCGGAAGCACAACCCGATGAATCTTCCCTGAAAACTGTTCTTCATCTTATCGAAGAACACTTCAGTGTATCTATCGCCTATAAAAGTAACCTGGTTAAAAATAAAAAGATACAGCTATCGGTCGCTGCGTGCCAGTCGCCCGAAGAAGCGCTGGGCAAAGCATTAGCCCCGTTTAACCTGCACTTCGAAAAGGTAAGGGAACATTTTTATATGGTCACCGAAAAAGCACCAACTCTCGTACCTGCTGAACCAGGCACGGTACAGCAGCAACACCCCGTAAAAGGCGTGGTAAGAGATGAGAAAGGAAACCCTGTAGCCGGTGTAACCGTTCGTATTGCAGGCACCAATATCGGTACCGTTACCAATGCCGATGGCTCGTATTCCATTTCCGCACCGGGAAGAAGTACCGATGAACTGGATATCACTTACATTGGTTATGAAGCACAACGTATACCCGTTAGCGGTAGAGCGCTTATTAATGTAACCATGAAAGAAGGTTCCAGTGCATTGAACGAAATAGTGGTAACCGGTTACACCACGCAAAAGAAGAAAGACCTTACCGGCTCCGTAGCCGTAGTGAATATAGATAACCTGAGAAAACAACCCTCCGGCCAGGTAACGGAACAACTGCAGGGGCAGGCATCCGGTGTTACTGTAATAGGCTCCGGGCAGCCGGGAGAATCCCCGCAGATACGCATCCGCGGTGTAAATACCTTTGGCGCCAACTCACCGTTATATGTAGTAGACGGCGTACCTACCACTGATATTGCTGATCTCAATCCCAACGATGTAGCCAGCCTGCAGGTATTGAAAGACGCCGGCGCCGCTTCCATTTACGGCTCCCGCGCTTCCAACGGGGTGATCATTATCACCACCCGCCGCGGCTCCGGTAAAGTAAAGGTGGCCTACGATGGCTATTATGGCCGCCAGTATCCGAAGAACGGCAATGTATGGAACACCCTCAATCCGCAGGAACAGGCCGACCTGAGGTGGCTGGCGTATAAGAACTCCGGCCTGGATCCCGGCACCGCCCTTTATGGCAACGGTACGAAACCCGTTATCCCGGATTACATCCTGCCATCGGGCGCCATGGAAGGAGATCCTTCCGTTGACCCATCTCTCTATTATGTAAATCCAGATTATACCGACCTGGACGACTACAACAGTTTCTACCAGATTTCAAGGGCCAACAAAGCAGGCACCAACTGGTACCGCGAGATCTTCCGCCCGGCGCCTATTACCAGCCACAACGTGGCAGTAAGCGGCGGCGGCGATAAGGGTAATTATCTCTTCTCTCTCAATTATTTTAACCAGCAGGGTACTTTGATGAACACCTACCTGAGAAGGTATACTGTTCGCTCCAACACACAATACAATATCACACCGGGTATCAGGGTAGGAGAAAACCTCGCTTTTTCTATGTCTGAAAATCCTTCGGTAGATATCAATACATCAGATGCGGCTATTGGTCATGCTATGCGCGAGCAAAGCATTATACCGGTATATGATATCAAAGGTAACTTTGCCGGTTCTGCCGGCGACGCACTGGGCGATGCTTTTAACCCGGTAGCCATGCAGTATCGTACCCGCAATAATAAAGGACTGAACACCCGTTTGTTTGGTAATGTATATGGAGAAGTGGACTTCCTCCGGCACTTTACTTTTCGTACCAGCTTTGGTGGAGAAGTGTCCTCCGGCTGGTCGCACTCCTTCCTGTTCCCTCAATATGAGAATAAGGAAAACTCCACCAGCAATTCCTATACAGAAGGCTCCAACAACGCGCATAGCTGGACCTGGACCAATACCCTTACCTATCACCAGACGTTTAATAATAAACACGACCTGAAAGTAATTGCCGGTACGGAATCGTTCGACAGCCGCAGCCGCGCAGTTGGTGGTACTACAAAAGACTACTTTACTTTCGATGATTACTTCCCCGACCTCAGCACAGGAACCGGCACGCAAACCAACTACAGCAACCGCGAATCGGAAGGGCTGTTCTCTATCCTTGGCCGCATAGATTATGCGTTTATGGACAAGTACCTTTTAAGCGCCACCTTACGCCGCGATGGTTCTTCCAAATTTGTAAACGACCACTATGGCACCTTCCCCGCCATTACAGCAGGATGGCGTATTTCACAGGAAGAGTTTATGAAGAAGATAACCTGGATCACCGACCTGAAGATCCGTGGTGGATGGGGCATTATGGGTAACCAGCTTAACCTCAGCGTTAACAACGGCTACTTCCTGTATGGAGGCAATCGCAACTCTTCCTACTACGACCTCGCCGGCGTTAACAATGGTCTCAACGCGGGTTTTGCCGGCACACAGATCGGTAACCCCGACGCCAAATGGGAAAGCGATGTGAACGCCAATATCGGTATCGATGCCAGCCTCTTTAACGGCCAGCTCGATTTCTCCGCCGACTACTACCGTAAAGATATTAAAGACCTCCTGTACAACCCGGAACTGCCGGGCCTTGCAGGTACCGGTGCACAGCCTTTTGTAAACATCGCCCGCATGAAAAATGAAGGGTTCGATTTCTCTGTAGGCTGGCATAAAAACATCAACAAGGATCTGCAATTAAACATCAGCGGTACGCTGACCACCTACAAAAACAAGATCGTGAAAATTGCCGACGGCGTGGATTACTTTGATAGCGACAGTCGCCGCTTTGATGGCAGTAACATCATCCGCAATGCAGTAGGACAGCCGGTTTCCTCTTTCTTTGGCTACAAAGTGATCGGCTTCTGGAATGAAGAAGCTGAAATTGAAACGGCAGACAAACAGGCGCAGAAAGTGACCAACACGCCGGATGCCATTTACCAGGAAGGTGAAGGACTGGGCCGTTTCCGCTACCAGGATGTAAACGGCGATGGTATCATCACACCCGACGACCGCACTTTCCTCGGTAATCCTAATCCCGATTTCTCCTATGGTATCAATCTCGGTGTTACCTACAAAGGATTTGATTTCAGCATCTTCCTGTTTGGAACACACGGTAATCACATCTGGAACAACGTGCGCTGGTGGCGCGACTTCTACCCGTCTTTTGAAAGTGCAAAAAGTAAAACGGCGCTGTATGATTCGTGGCGGCCGGATCATCACAATGCAAAGGCGCCTATCCAGGAAGTGGACGGTTCTACCAGTACGCAAGGCGTGCCCAACTCTTATATGGTGGAGAATGGCGCTTACCTGCGCGCAAAAAATATGCAGCTCGGGTATACGTTCCCCACAAAACTACTGTCAGGCATACACGTAGAAAAGCTGCGTGTGTATATCCAGGCCGCCAACGTGTTTACCATTACAAAATACTCCGGGCTGGATCCTGAAATTGGTGGCGCCGATATCACTGATTTTGGTGTGGACGAAGGCGCCTACCCTAATCAGCGCCAGTTCCTCATTGGCATTAACCTGGGTTTCTAATAATTGCTCAATTTAAAAAAGCAGGATCATGAAATCATTATATCATATACTAGTAAGTGCGGCCATTGCAACACCATTTATTTCAGGTTGCAACAAGAGTTTTCTCGACCGCACGCCGCAGTCTTCCCTTGAAGAATCTTCCCTTACCAATAAGAAGGGCGTAAACACCCTGCTCATAGGCGCCTACGGCGCACTTGACGGGCAGGACTTTAAAGATGGGGACATGGTGAACCTTTCCGGTGGAAGCGGGTTTGCCGTATCGCCTGATAACTGGATCTATGGCAGCATCTGCGGTGGCGATGCCCATAAAGGCAGCGACCCAGCCGATGCCGCCGCCATATTACAGATAGGCACATTTGTAGGCAACGCTGCCAACGGCTTCTTTAATGATAAATGGCGGGTGAATTATGAAGGAGTACGCCGCTGCAATTTTGTGTTGCACATTCTTCCCAATGTTACCGACATGACCGATGAGGAAAAGAAAGAACTGGCAGGAGAAGCCCGTTTCCTCCGCGGGCATTATTATTCAGACCTGAAGAAACTGTTTGATAACGTACCCTGGGTAGATGAAAATTCCAACAGCTTCAATAAGCTGGATGTAGATGAATATAAAATACCGAACGATAAGGACATCTGGCCCATGATTGAAGCCGACTTTAAGTACGCCGCCGAAAACCTGAATGAAATACAGGATGTGGTAGGTCGCGCTAACAGCTGGGCCGCCAAAGCTTACCTGGCTAAAACACTGCTTTACGAAAAGAAGTACGCGGAAGCTATGCCCATTTTTGAAGACGTAATTGCTCACGGGGTTACGGCTAAAGGAACGCCTTATGCACTCACTACAAAGTTCCATGATAATTTCGATGCCTTCACAGAGAATAACAGTGAGGCCGTTTTCTCTATTCAATACAGCGCCAACGATGGTTCCGGCGGCACGGGTAATGCCAACCAGGGCGAGATGCTGAACTATCCTTACAACGGGCCTTTCAGTTGCTGTGGCTTCTACCAGCCTTCACAGGACCTGGTGAACTCTTATCGCACCGATGCCAACGGGCTTCCTTATATCGATAACTTCAACGATCATCCCGTGAAGAGCGACATGGGATTAACCAGCGGCGCCGCCTTTACACCGGATGCAGGTAACCTGGATCCCCGCCTCGACTGGACCGTTGGCCGCCGTGGCATTCCTTTCCTCGACTGGGGCAACCACCCTGGTATGGATTGGGTGCGCGACCAGCAATCCGCCGGTCCGTATGCAGCCATTAAAAATGTATATATGCAGGCCACACAGGATAAGTATTATGACGGTAATGGCTGGGCCCCCGGCAACGCCATCAACTATGTGCTGATCCGCTTTGCAGATGTATTACTGATGGCAGCCGAATGCCAGGCGCAGGCCGGAAGTCTCACTGCTGCACAAGACCATGTAAACGCAGTGCGCACCCGCGCCGCCAATCCCGTTGGTTGGGTGAAAACCTACCTGGACCCATCCAAACCAATGGGCGGATACACCAATACACCCGCAGCAAAGTATAACATCAAAGCATATCCTGCCGGGGTCTTTACCACCAACGGCAAAGCCTGGGCAATAAAAGCCATCCAGTTTGAACGCAAGCTGGAGCTGGCTATGGAAGGACATCGCTACTTCGACCTGGTACGTTGGGGCATCGCGCAAGCAGATCTGAACCGCTATTTCAGCTACGAAAAAGTGATCACCACCAACGTAGCTACCGGCAACTTCACCAGCAAAAACGTTCGCTTCCCGATCCCGCAACGGCAAATTGACCTTAGCGTGAAAAACGGTACGGCTACGCTGAAGCAAAACGCGGGCTACTAGTGGATCGCCTTCGGCGATGCGGATTTTGTCTGACTCCGGATTACGTTGATTATACTGATTACGCTGATTTGATTACTTTGG
>JBCNPS010000337.1:0-8325 GCA_039593235.1 Chitinophaga sp.
CCTGGTGATCATTATCATTTATACCCACTTATCGCCACAGCCGCTCTGGATCGTTATGTGCCTGAATGTATTAATGATGGCCGGTATCATGGGCCGTATGATCCCGTTCACCGCGTTAACCACCGGTATCCCGGACCTGTCGGATCGTGGCGCTTTTATGAGTGTGAACTCTTCCCTGCAGCAGATTGCCGGCGGAATAGCCGCCGTTATCGGGGGAATGATCGTAACGCAGAAAGATAAATTCAGCCCCATTGAACACTACGATACACTCGGATGGGTAATTGTTGGGTTAACACTGCCTTGTAT
Source organism: Chitinophaga sp. (assembly GCA_039593235.1). Taxonomy (GTDB): domain Bacteria; phylum Bacteroidota; class Bacteroidia; order Chitinophagales; family Chitinophagaceae; genus Chitinophaga. The sequence continues at coordinate 307 of JBCNPS010000337.1, forward strand.
TTACCTCGTGTACCAGGTAAGTATGATTGTAAAAAGAAAACTGGCCAAAGGCGCCGTAGCCAATACTACAGGCATGATGGCAGAGGCATAGTAATAACGTGATGGCAGAAGCATAGAAATAAAAAAGAAGCCGGTACCACCGGTTTCTTTTTTTTATCTGGAAAAAAGTGCCCTTCAACCCTGTTTAAGGGTTGATTCCGACAAACTTTTATCTTAGATTTGAACTATGAAACAAATATCCATTCTCGTTCCCAAAGGCGCTGTGGCGCTCAGCTGTATTGAAGGCCCTTTTGTATGTTTCACCAAAGCCAATGACTTCCTGGAAAGCGTTGGAAAAGATCCGCTGTTTAATGTACAGCTGGTAGGGCTCTCCAAAGAAGCGCAGGAATACGACCGGTTTTTTAAAGTAACGCCGGATGTACTGATCTCAGAAAAACATAAAGCCGACCTGATCATCATTCCCGCCGTAAACGGGGAGCGGGAAACGGTAATTGAACAGAATAAAGATTTCTTCCCATGGATTGTAAAGCAGCACCGGGAAGGATCGGAAGTAGCAAGCCTTTGCGTAGGCGCCTTTTTACTGGCGTCCACAGGTTTGCTCAAAGGAAAACGTTGTTCTACCCACTGGCTGGCCGCCAATGAATTTAGGAATATGTTTCCCGATATAGAACTGGTATCAGAAAAGATCATTACCGATGAAAACGGTATTTATTCCAGCGGTGGCGCCAATTCCTTTTGGAACCTGCTTATCTACCTGATAGAAAAATATACCGATCGCGATATGGCGATCCTGGCCTCCAAGTATTTTGAAATTGAAATAGACCGTACCAACCAGGCCACCTTTACCATCTTCAAAGGCCAGCGCGAACACCAGGATGAATCGGTAAAACAGGCGCAGGAATTTATTGAACAGAACTGGCAGGAAAAGATCACGGTAGAACAGCTGTCATCTATGTTTGCAGTGGGCCGCCGAAGCCTGGAAAGAAGATTTAAAAAAGCAACCAGCAACACGGTATCGGAATATATTCAAAGGGTAAAAGTAGAAGTGGCAAAGAAAAGCTTTGAAAGCAGCCGTAAAAACATCAATGAAATTATGTGGGAAGTAGGATATTCGGATACAAAAGCATTCAGAACAATCTTCAGGAAAACTACCGGATTATCGCCGCTCGAATACAGGAACAAATACAATAAAGGGGCAGTCGCTAAATAATACCTTACTTTTCTGTACCTGCAGGACTGGAAAACAGCTTATGCCATCGCCCCTCCAGCACACCTCTCAGCATCACGCACAATTCCTGGAAAGTATTGGGCTTTGTCAGGAATAATTTGGCCCCAAGCCGCATGGCGTCTTCCATGTCTTCCTTCATATCAGAAGTACTCAGAATAACAATGTTGGTAAGCTGGTGCTGCAGGATCTTTTTCAATTCTATCAGGCATTCCCTTCCATTCATCAGGGGCATATTAAAATCAAGAAAGATGTAATCAGGTGCAGTGATCTTTTTTTCCTGGAACATGGCCAATGCCTGTATTCCACTGTTGCAAACATGGGTTTCAATGACGGGGGAAATATTATTGATAGCCTCCTGAAAAAAACTTCTGTCATCCGCATCGTCGTCAATGATCATTATCTGTTGTGGTCTTGTCATGGCTAAAATTTTAAGCATTTAGGTCTTCACACTCGTTTGATTCTTTTGGCGGGAACGTTGAAGGTAAACAAAAATGTAACGGCATTCAAATTAAAGATTTCGTAATACATATACCTGTGCCCGCTACCCGGTGGCGCAAATATTGTAACAATTGTAACACCAGGGGTATCGTCCTGAAAACATAACCTCATGAAAAAGTATTTGTTGTCACTCGCATTGTTGTCATCAACTTATCTGCTGCCTGCACAGGAGAGCAGTCGTTTGCCACCGCCGCACGCCACAAAATCATATGCGAACTACAGCCAGGTACGCGGATGGCAGCCAGGTGAAACGCCCATTGCTCCGGCAGGCTTTCGCGTCTCATTATATGCAGACGGCTTTCAGAATCCCCGGTGGATGTACGCCCTTCCCAACGGCGATGTGCTCGTTGCCGAGTCTAACAGCAACTATCCCTTTTTTATGAAGGTGGGCGCTGCCATTATCGGCGCCAGCAAATCTAAAAGCATGAAAAACAGTGCGGACCGTATTACGCTTCTGCGCGATGCCGATCACGATGGCATCCCCGAGTTGCGCACTGCTTTCCTCACCGGCCTGGACCAGCCTTTCGGGATGCTGTTGATAGGAAACTACTTTTATGTAGCCAATACCAACGCATTACTGCGCTACCCTTACAAAACGGGCGATACCGTTATCACGGCTTCGCCGGAAAAGATAACGGACCTGCCTGCCGGAAAGGTAAACAGGCACTGGACCCGTAATATCATCGCCAATAAAGACCAGTCCAAAATTTATATTGCTGTAGGCTCAGGCACCGATCATGCGGAAAAAGGTATCGGGAACGAGCAATCAAGGGCCGCCATCATAGAAATAAATCCCGATGGCTCGGGCCGCCGGATTTATGCTTCGGGCCTGAGAAACCCCGTAGGCATGGATTGGGCGCCCGGTACCTCCACATTATGGGTGGCGGTAAATGAAAGGGATAAGCTGGGCAACGACCTGGTACCGGATTATCTTACCCATGTAAAAGAGGGCGGCTTTTACGGATGGCCCTGGAATTATTTTGGCCAGCATAAAGATACACGGGTGGAAGATCCCGCTCCGCCGGAGGTGAACAATACCATTGTTCCTGATGTGCGGCTGGGCGCTCATACGGCTTCCCTTGGCCTGGCATTTTATACGGGAGATAAATTCCCGGAAAAATACCGCAAGGGCGCATTCATTGCCCAGCATGGTTCCTGGAACCGTAAGCCAATATCAGGATACAAAATATTGTTCGTCCCCTTTGCCAATGGAAAACCTTCCGGTGAGCCGGAAGATTTTCTTACCGGCTTTATAAAAGATTCCACCACCGCAGATGTAAAAGGCCGCCCGGTAGGATTGCTGGTACTGAAGAATGGCGCACTGCTGGTAACAGACGATAAAACCAATCGCATCTGGAAAGTGACGTATGGTCAGTAACGAATTGTTTAACTTGCACCGCATGAAAATATTCCAGCAGGCATTACAACTGCAACAAAGAAGAAGAGGGTTCCATATCATCACCACCGAAATCCTACAGGCATTTCCGCAGCTCTCGGAAATAAAAACCGGTATGCTGCAGGTATTTATCCAGCACACTTCTGCATCGCTCACACTCAATGAAAACGCAGATCCCACTGTGCGGAAGGACTTTGAAATGTATTTCAATAAAGCCGTCCCGGAAAATGACCCGGAATACCTCCACGATGATGAGGGCCCGGACGACATGCCGGCACACCTGAAAGCCGCCATGCTGGGTAGTTCCGTGATGATCCCCATCCGCAATGGGCGACTCGCAACAGGCACCTGGCAGGGAGTTTACCTTTGTGAGCATCGTAATCACGGCGGCCCGCGGAACTTGTTACTTACAGCCTGGGGGGAGTAATGCTCAGCTCAGGGCATCATGGAAAATAATACCCAGCGTATGCCGGTTCCCCTTATGCACGGGGCTTACGCCATGCTTCATGTTTACACGGTAATATCCCTTGCTGCCTTGTACCGGGCGGAAGTTGGTGGTGAATATCAGCATATCGCCCCGTTGGGGTTGCAGCACATTGGCTTTGGACTGCGCCCGCGGAATTTGTTCGGTTAATACAAACTCGCCGCCGTTGTAGTCTTCCCCCGGCTCATTCAGGAATACCACCAGTTGCATGGGAAAATAAATATCGCCGTAGAGGTCCTGGTGTAGCGTGTTAAAGCCGTCTTTCCCATATTTCAGGATAAGGATAGTAGGCTTCGTTTGCCCGTTGGCATGGCAGTATTTCTTTAACGCCGCATGTGTATCCGGGTACCGCTGTGCAATATTCAGTACTTCCATCCATTTATTGGCCACCGGTGCAATGAACGGGTACACGGTTTCACGGATGGCTGTAATCAGCTCCGGCAGTGGGTATTGAAAGTATTTATATTCTCCTTTCCCAAAGCGGTAACGTTCCATTACTATGGTTTTGCGATAGGTGTCATCCGCCTGGTAGGCGCTGATCAGCGTATCACATTCCTCTTTACCAAGCATCCCTTTCAACAACGTATAGCCGTTATCGTTGAGGTTTGCTGCCGCCTGTTGCCAGTTGTGTTGCTGCAACCGTTTCTTAATATCTTTCATCTGTTAATATTTTTATGGAGATGTAAAATTAGCTGCCAGGGTATCCACAGAAAACCCGGTTCTTGCGGTGTTAAAAGTTGCTTTATCTTTCCCGGAAGTAACTGCTGTACGGGGCATAATTTTTGTGCCGGCGTTTTCATGCGGAAACAAGATTTGATACCGCAACACTAAAACCGCGCCGTACCTGGCAGCATTTATAGCAGGAAAGTAATGGTACTATTCCGGGGGATCATAGTATTTTTTAAGGGCCATGAATGCCGGGCCTGAATTAAGTAGTAACGTTGCAGCTGTTAAAATGAATAATGAAATGTTGAAGCTGGCCATCATCAGCGATATCCACGCAAACCTTCCTGCGCTGGTATCGGTATTGGAAGATATAGAACAGTTTGGCGCCCAGCAGGTGTATTGCCTGGGCGATCTGACCGATGCGGCGCCCTGGCATAATGAAGTGATAACGCTGATCAGGGAAAGGAATATCCCGGTAATTATGGGTAATCATGATGAGCGTATTGCCTTTGATCACCCGGTGCGTCCGCTGGCTAAGCACAGCACGGAGGAACGGGAAGCCAGGCTGCTGGCAATTAATCATACAAAGGAAACCATTGCACCGCAACATGCGGCTTTCCTGGCGGCGCTGCCGCCATACCTGCAGCTGGAGGCGGGCGGTGCAAAAATATTGCTGGTACACGGCAGCACCCGCAGTAATGATGAATACGTGTACCAGGATCATGATGAAAATGACCTGCTGGAAATGATGGACGAACATCATGCAGATATAATGGTAACCGGGCATACCCATCTCTCTTATATACGCCCGCTGAAAGCGGGAAAAATGGTGATCAATACCGGGTCTGTAGGCAGGTCAAAAGAAGAAGACCGGCTGGCGGCTTACCTGCAGCTTACAGTGACCGGTAATAATATTACACCGGTTATCCGGAAGGTAGCCTACCCTGTGGAAGAAACAATAGCCGGAATCCGCAATAGTCCAATCCCGGATTTTTATGCCCGTTTTTTAGCCGGTAACCATAACACTTAGTATGTATCTTTATTTGTAAATTAACGGATATGGAAACCGCTCACCGGGATTACAGCACCATCAGTCCAACTGCCAAATCATTACTGCTCCTGAAAGGGGGTACCGCTATTCCTTATGCAAAAGCAGCTGCCGAGCTGATGCTGACGCCGCATCCTTACCTCGTGGATACGGAAAGTAAGGATCTTTCCTTTTGGGCACGACTGGTGCACTTCGAAGACCGCTACTGGAGTATTAACCAGTTGCTGGAAGAGCTGCCGGAAAGGAATATCCTGGAGCTATCGTCGGGGTTTTCTTTCCGGGGACTGGAAACGGTAAAACAACCAGGGTATCATTATATTGATACAGACCTTCCGGATGTAATTGCCATAAAGAAAACATTTGTAGCGGCGTTAGAGAAGCAGCCACCTGCGGGTGTATTGGAATTATTGCCATTGAATGCACTCGATGAGGAACTGTTTATGGAACGGGTTAGCCGTTTTCCCGAAGGCCCGCTGGTGATAGTGAATGAAGGACTGCTGATGTACCTGGATGATACGGAAAAAGAAAAGCTGTGCGGTATTATTCGCCGCGTGTTACAACAGCGGGGAGGATATTGGATCACGGCAGATATTTATGTGAAACGGGATGCCGCTACCAATGAGATTAAGCGGGACGAACAATGGAAAGCGTTTTATGCACAGCACCAGATCCATGAAAAGATGTTCGACAGCTTTGAGGCTGCGGAGATTTTTTTCAGGAAGATGGGATTTGTGGCAGAGAAGGCGGCCGTTCGTGATCATACAAGGCTCACCGGGTTGCCACACCTGGTGGAATGCGCCACAGAAGAGCAGTTGCAGAAAATGCGGCAGATGGGCCGGATCAGGGCTACCTGGCGGCTGAAACCTGTGGATTAGTGTTTGCCATTATTACCAGGTCTTTTAAGAGGGTATACAATTGTTCAATATTTACAGGCTTGCTTAAAAACCCATCTGCCCCGGAAGCGGTCACTTCTTCTTTTACTTCGCTGTAACTATTACCGGATACCAGGATGAACGGGATATGCCGCAGGTCACGGCTGGCCCGGAACTGCAACAGCATTTCCACACCGCTGGCATATGGCATGATCATGTCCATCAGTATTGCATCCGGCTGATGCAACCGCGCCTTGACGAGTCCCTGCGGGCCGGAGTCGGCCAGTATGGCTTCTACGCCCATGCGTTTGAGCGCCAGGGAAAATGCGAGGTGGTTCAGGGGATCGTCGTCTACCACCAATACCTTCAATCCTTTTAATGTAGAGAAGTCCGGTATATGACGGGCGGCAGGAGGCGCCACGGTAATTTCCACCGGCACCCGCAGGGCGAAAATGCTGCCGCATCCGTCGGGGTTGTCGGTTACGGTAAGGTCACCGCCCATTATACGTGCCATGTGCCGGGCAATGGGCAATCCAAGCCCGCTTGATTCAGTATGTTGTCCCGGCTCGGTAACATAAGGATCAAAAATGTGCTCCTTCCGGTCGGCCGGAATACCTATGCCCTGGTCTATAACAGCTACGGACAGCTGTCCGTTTTTCATACCGGCCTTCACCGTAATGATGGAGCGGAAAGCGGTGAACTTGATAGCGTTGCTGAGAAGGTTAACAATGATGGTGCGCAACTTTGACTTGTCTGCCAGGATATATTCCGGCAGGTTATCGTGCAAGTCAATATTTATATGTACGGATCGCCTTTTGGCAAGGTACTCATAGGTGTCGCACAGGTGCAGTACCCAGTCGCTGAAGTGAAACGGGGAGTTGATGATCTCGTCTTTGCCGGCTTCAATTTTCGACCATCCCAGTGCATTGCTAACTACCAGCTGCATATCCTGGCAGGCAAAGTGAATGGCTTCCAGGTGGGCAATGCTTACCTGGACAGTCCTTTTCCCCTGGTCGGCCGTTTCGATGTAATTTTGCAGGATACTGTTTACTACATTGAGCGGCGACCTGATCTCATGCGTGGTTTCGCGTACGTAAATACGCATCGCCTGGTTGGTTTTATCCAGCTGACTTACCAGCTTTTTCAGCTGCCTGTTCTGGTGCCTGCTTTCTTTTGCATAATAATACAGCGCAGTACCGTTAAGGAAAGTAGCTGAAATGATCACCAGCCAGTGTAAATATAGTTCGGTTTCCTTATTAAGCGGAAGCGATCCAATTACAGGGTACCGGTAATTGATGCCAATAAGTATCATCATCATTATGCTGGCGGTAAGTACTACTACCTGCGACCATGGTTTTTCAAATACCAGGAACACACAAAAAGCAAGGAAAGGTGCAAACAGGTAAATCTGCGAAGCGGGGCCCAGCAATACGCCAAAGAACCAGATGGACATACTGTGTAAAAAGAACATGAACCGTTTCCCGGATACCGGGTTGCTATACCTGGTAATCAGCAATATAGAAAGGAAGAGGGCACTTTCCAGCAGGGCCGGGAGTAAAATGATCTTGTGGCCTGTCATATAATATAACAGGCAACCCAGCGTAAATGCCAACAGGCTGGCACTTTTAGCCATGGAATTGACAATCTTTATAATCCGTTCCTTTGTGTCATCTGCCTCCGCATTACTGCCATTCATCCTGGTTGGGGTAAAAATGTTTTTCATAAAGTCCAGGTTTTTCTTGTTAAAAGGGTTGCAGGTTTTTTTCCTGACGCATTCAAGGTAGAAGAATGCAGATTATCAAGTGTAAATTCTTTGTTAAGAACATA
>JBCNPS010000338.1:0-8325 GCA_039593235.1 Chitinophaga sp.
GAAAAGGCTCCGGGTGTCCTGCAGCAGCGCGTTTGGCGCCCCAGGTGGAAGTAGCCGGTCCGTTGGCATATTCAATAAGGTCCAGTATTTCGTTGATATAGTCCTGCATTTCCTCCATTGGTAATCCTTTCTGCCCGGTACCGCCTATGCGCCAGGTACCGCCGGAGTTCTGGCAGCTTACTGCTGCAGGTACTACTGGTAAGGGTTTGGCGCCTATATCTTCACAGAACTGGAAGTATTCGAAATAGCCAAGTCCCATCGATTGGTGATAGCTCCATATATTCCGCTGTTCCTTCCTTTCCTCTATGGGGCCGATGGTATTTTTCCAGCGGTACATGTTATCGAGACCGTCGCCATGCACCAGGCAACCGCCGGGGAAGCGCATGAAACGGGGCTTCAGGTCTGCGATGGCCTGCCCCAGATCGGCTCTCAACCCGTTGGCGTGACCATGAAATGTTTTAACGGGGAATAAAGATACCATGTCAATGCCCAGGCTACCGCGCGCTTTGGCGGTGATCACCAGTACTGCGCTGTCGTCTGTGGCGTTGGCGGTGATAACGCCGCCGCCTTTCTTCCACTCCTTGGCATCCGCGGTGAGATCTACTTCTCCGTATACATCGCCCTTGCGGTTGCGCAACTGCACGGATAAAGGAATGGGTGTTGCGGACAACAACCGGGTGAATACAGAAAAGTTATACTGCTCCCCTTTTTTGATGGCGATACCATCGAAGCCGTTGTTCTGCAGCCCGATGCCTTCCTGCCCCGGTTCTTCAATGGTGAGCCGGGCGTAATGCGGGTTGTTGGCATGAATGGGCGATTGGCTTTCCACGCTGATAGCGCCATAACCAAAGCCTTTGGTCACGTACTCCCATGCGGTGAAGGGATTCCATCCATACCTGTCGGCCGGCGTATACTCAAACGAACGGTTCTGGATTAGTTCTGCATACAAACCTCCGTCGGCCGCGTAGCTGATATCTTCAAAAAAAATTCCGAACAGGTCGGGCGAAATAGGTTTACCCCCCTTTGTTTGCGCAGAAACCTGCTGTGTGCCCAGGCACCCAATAAGGAATAAAAAAATAAGCTGTTTCTTTAAAAGCGTTTCCATAACGTGTGTTGAGTTTTAAAATATGCTTGTCCGGCACAGGTATGTACCCCCGGGGTAATTGTTCTCGGTTCATCTTCCGGCAGGAAAAATAATAAAACTATTTTATTAATCGTCAATTTGACAATTATTTTTTATAATCAGGTAAGATGCCTGTGTTTTGTTGTATCGGGAATAGTTTCTTGAGGGAAGAAGGAGGAATATTTTTTGGCAGATGTATACGGTGAATGCGGGATTTTTTCTCCAGCTGGTATTTAAAACTTAACTTATGGCTGTTTATTGATGATACTAACCCGGAAAGTTTTCAAACAATGTCCATCACCATCAGGCCATATACACCCGCCGATAAACCAGCCTGTATAGCTGCTTTTAAAAGTAATGTACCGCGCTTTTTCGCGCCGGCGGAATTACCCGATTTTGAAGAATGGCTCCGGGAGCAGGATGCACGTTATACATCTCCCTCAAAAAATAACAAGGAGCAATACTATGTTGCGATACTGGAAGAACAGGTAATTGGCTGCGGGGGATATTATATTGACGCCACCGGACAGGAGGCAAAAATGACCTGGGGCCTCATCACAAACGGCTTGCATAAACAGGGGTTTGGTAAACAATTATTCCTGTACCGCGTAAATATGATCCGGTTGGTATGCCCGTTATGCCGCATAGGGCTTGATACTACCCAACATTCGTATTCTTTTTTCGGCAAACTGGGATTTACGGTAACCCGCATCATAAAAGACGGTTATGGCCCCGGGCTGGACCGGTATGATATGGAATTGCCGGTATAAAATATTTTTTACCTGTAAAAAAATTGAAGTTATTTGTCCCCGTTATAAATAACCGGTCGTTATAATAACGAAACTATAAAAATTGTAAGTTATGAGAGAGTTCATGTTAATTTTCAGGAACAGCGCCAATTCGCACGACAATCCCTCTCCTGAACAACTGCAGGAAAGGATGAACTGGCTGGCTGGTATTGCCGCTCAGAACAAGCTGGCGGATAAAGGGAACCGGTTGTCGGCCAGTATTGCTAAAACAGTGAAACCCGGCAACGTTGTAACAGATGGGCCTTATACGGAGATCAAAGAATTTATCAGCGGTTATATGATCGTTAAAGCCAACAACATTGAAGAAGCTATTGAATTTGCCCAGGCTAACCCTGTGCTCAAAGCCGGCGGCAATGTTGAAGTAAGGGCCATATTAAAACCGGAAGAAAAAAGCTGATGGCAGCAACTCCGCCATACCAGGAGCTTTTACCTCATTTGTTCAGATTGGAGTATTCCAAAATGACGGCAGTACTATGCCGTCTTTTTGGTTTGAAACATATTGAAACAGCAGAAGACATTGCCAGCGAAACATTCCTGAAAGCCACGGAAGTGTGGAGTGTAAAGGGCATTCCTGAAAACCCTACCGCCTGGTTGTATACCGTTGCCAAAAATAAAACGAAGGATTATCTCAAGCATGTTTCCATCTTTGAAACACAGGTAAAACAGGCGCTATACAACGGTGAAACAGCGCAGGTGCCCGACTTTGATTTCACACCCCAAACCATCAGCGACAGCCAGCCGGCCATGATCTTTGCGGTATGTAATCCTGCCAACGCTGCAGAATCGCAGATCTGCCTGGCGCTCCAGATCCTTTGCGGGTTCAGCGTGGAGGAAATTGCAGATGCCTTTCTCTCCAAAAATGAAACGATTAAAAAGAGATTGCTAAGGGCCCGGGCTAACCTGCGCGCCGATAATTTCCAGATTGGGCAACTGCAGGAAACAACCATCAAAGAAAGACTTGATACCGTGTTGAGAACCCTTTATCTTCTTTTTAACGAAGGATATTTTTCCAAATCAGGCAATCACCTTATCCGGAAGGAACTATGCTCGGAAGCCATCCGGCTCACGCTGGTGCTCACCGAAAATCCGCTTACCAATACCTCGCATGCCAATGCCCTGCTGGCGCTGATGTGCTTTCAAAGTTCCAGGCTGGATGCAAGGGCCACTAATGAAGGTGAAACCATTCTTTACGAACAACAGGATAAAAACCTGTGGAGTAAAGAGCTGATCCAGCAGGGTAACTATTACCTCGTAAATGCATGTACGGGAAATGAAGCATCAAAGTATCACCTGGAAGCCGGTATCGCTTATTGGCATACCACTCCCACTGCTGAAAATAAATGGAGCCATATCCTGCAATTGTATAACCAGCTGATATTAATTGAATATTCCCCCATGACCGCATTGAACCGGACCTTTGCCTTTGCCAGGGTATACGGTCACCCGGCCGGCATACACGAAGCGGAAAAGCTGGGGCTGCATCACAACAGTCACTATCATTCCCTGCTGGGCTACCTATATGCAGCTATCGATAAAGAAAAAGCAGTAGCGCATTACCACGAAGCCATCCATCTCACAAAATCAGCAGCGGAAAAGAAAACACTGATGCGGGAAATAGAACGGCTGGGCCGCTGATTTGTTTTTAGTACCTTTATGGTATGCAGGCGGATATACAAACACTTTATCAATCTCCTATCTGCACGGTACATAATTTTTTGTGCCGGTGCGAGGAATGTGCTGTGTCTGCCAAAGAATACCAGGAAACATTTTCTATGGCTTACATCCGTAAAGGGAATTTCCGTTTCAGGGTTTTCCGGAACGAACTGGATGCGTACAGCGGCCTGTTCCTGCTCTGCAAACCGGGCTATGAGCACCAGGTAGCGCATGTACACAATATACCGGATCAATGCACCATTTTTTCGTTTCCTGCGGAAAGCGCAGACCGTTTGATGGCGCATACAGCTTCTTTCTCCTGGTTTTTTAGCAACCCGGATATTCAATCCATCCTGGTAAAGGCGACCCCTGAAATGGAATTTCTGCACCAGCATATTTTTAGCCTGCTGCAAAAAGTGCATTCCCCGCGTTTATGGATCGAGCAACTGATGACGGATCTTTTCATCATGGTGTTATCAGCCGGCGATCCACTTCATCCACTGCCCGCTTTGAATGATAAACAGAAAAGGAATTACCTGCCGGCGATAGAGCAGGTAAAAGTATTTATCAATGAAAACTATGCAGACGAGGTTACCCTGCCGCAACTTGCTGCGTTGGGCAATATGAGCCCATTTCATTTCAACCGTCTTTTTAAACAGGTTACCGCTGCCACACCTTACAACTACCTCTTGCAGGTAAGACTCAAACAGGCTACCCTACAGCTTTGCAACACCAGCTTACCGGTAACGGACATTGCCTTTTCTACCGGTTTTAACAGTCTTGAGCACTTCTCCGCTGCCTATAAAAAACAGTTCGGAAAATCCCCTTCCGCCATGCGTTCTTAAAATGAGCAATTTTCCTTAAATAGTTAGCCTACCTGCCGGTTAATTTTGGGTAACCAAACATCAGATTATGAAAACGCAATTATTAACTACCCTTGAAAATGCAAGGAATTATACACTAAGCGTAGCTGAAGCCATGCCCGAAAAAAATTATGCCTTTAAAACAACACCTGCTGTATGGACCTTTGGTGAATTGTTACATCATATAGGATACGGCATTGGGTGGTGGGAAGAAAATTACATCCGGCAACAGCCGTCCGGCTGGACCCCTCCACCCTCCACCACCGGCAAAGCAGCTACCATCGCATACCTGGATGCTGCGTTTGCCGCATTGAAAGAAAATATGGAAAACATTCCTCTTTCCGACCAGGTAATCGCCGGGTTTTACGCCACTATTGACCATGTTACGCATCACCGCGGGCAAGCTACCGTTTACCTCCGCAGCAAAGGCATTGTACCGCCTGAATATGTTTACTGATCTTTTTAATAAATTCATATGCCGGTATATTATATCAACAGTTACGATATTATCAACGAAGAAGAATATGCAAAGTACGGTCCGCCTGTTATACAACTACTCCATAAATACGGTGCGGAAGTACTGGCTTCCGACCTCCGGGCTAACGCTGTGGAAGGCATTGCAAAACGAATGAATGCCATTATTAAATTTCCTTCGGAAGCCGCGGCCCTGCAATGTTATCATGATCCGGAATACCAGCCATTGAAAGAACTCCGGTGGCGCTCTACGAATAATTGCAGCATGATACTGGTACATGGGTTGGAGTAAGGGGCTTTCATATCTGTGGCGCGGGATTGCCGGATTTTTTCTATATTAAAGTATGGAAATCCGCCGCGTATGAAAACCCATACAGATAAACCAAAGAAAGACAACTCCTCTGCGGATATAAATAATTTTTCAGGGCAACAGGGCAGCGGAGAATATGCAGTTGATAACCGGCCACAGGCGGCCGCAGGTAAAGCGTTGACAGACCAGGTCAACAGTAGTTTCCATGTGCAACAGTCTAAAGCGCTGCAGGCGATGGTGGACAATAGTTCCAGGGTAGCCCGGCTGCAGTATTCCCTTCCCTTACAGCACCCGGGGATGCTTTCTGCCCCCGTAATTCAGCGGGTAACCGCCGACCAGGAGAAACGCTTTAAAACAATTCTTGAACTGGCAAAAAATGATAAAAAACGTGGAGCCGCATTAACACAGATAAACCTGCTGCTTACATCGCTGGAAGCGGATAAAAGCAGCGCCGCAGATACTATGCGTGTTAAGTTACAGGAATTAAGAACAACCATTAATCAGCAATCCGGTACTCACAAATCCAGCAATAAGCTTGTTCCTCCTAAGTCAACGGACACTAAAACACCGCCTCCCGGTAAACTAAAAACTATATCAAAAGACACCAGCAAAAGTACGGCGACAACGCCCGGCAAAGGAAAAACCCCGGTTAAAAAAAACATTTCACCGGCGCCTGCAAAGCAGGTGCCGGCACAGCCGGTCAAAAAAGAAGAGAAGAAGGTAAATCTCACTGGCGGAAAGAAAACGGCCGACCCTAAATTATTTATGGAATTTGTACAACATCTGTATGGTTATTTAGAAACTATCGGGCCTTTTAAAGAGGAAGACAAAGCAGCGTTGACTAAAGAGATAAAAGCAGATATCGGCTCCAGTTTTAGCCTGCCGGATGAAGAGCTAACTGCCGCTGCGAATAACATAATTGGCGCCCTCATATTTCAGCAGGATGATATATTCAGCGAATTTGTATCCCAGGACGACCTGTTGGCCGAACATCAGTTACAAACCCACTCCACCCGCGGCGATGGCAACTGTTCTATACATGCGCTTTTAGGTGAAGAAAACGCTGATGGAACACTTGTTTGTGACAATGCGCAGGAAATCAGGATAAAGCATGCCAATGCTTACAGCAATGATCAGTTATCACCCCATGCAAAGGAAAGAATGGACGCCGCCAGGGAAAACACTATCCGTCATTTTTCGGAGCGCCTGCTGAAAGATTACGCCAGCGATAAACCATTCATAGTCCCGGAAAGAAAAGAATCAAAAGATAAAGATCATGCTGAACAGCAGCCTTCTTTCAGTCAGGTGCAAAAAAGATTACTGGAAGCCATTCACCTGGCAAACACCGGTGGATACGAAGCTGGTATCCAAAGAAACGTAACTGAAAGCACTTTTGATAATGTATTGGAAGGAGTTACCGGGCAGAACATATTCGCTGAACTGGTTGGATCCGGGGTTCTAACTAAAGAAGGAGCTGTTATCAACCCCGGAATTACTGTTCATGATATTTCAGGCGTTTTACCCTTTCCTATGCAGGGAAAAGCGCCAGACATATTTGAACTCCTTAAACCTTATATCAAGGGAAAAATAAACAGCAAACCGTTTGTTGAAAAGGCATTGGCCGATCCGGATGTTAAAGAAGCATACTTAGCTTTGCTCAAACACCAGCATCATTGGCTCAATGCAGAACAATTGGAGGCGCTGGCTTATGAGCATGGTAAAAGCTTGCAGCTGTTTGAGAATGATCTGATGGGAGGGCTCCAGGTAACAGATACAGTGAATGCCGGAGAAGGAAGGCCATTAGTACGCATTTACTCCAGCGGAACACATTTTGAGCGCCTGGATCCACTTACCGCCTCCACCCCTTCGGATAATGCGGGGAAAGCAGGCGTATCGCCTGCTCAACCGGGAGATGCCTTTCAGGAGGGCATGTACGCCCGGGGACGTGCGCAATATCACAGTCCGTTCAGTGCTGCCAGTAATAAGAAACGTACAACTGCTGATTACAGAGCGCGATACGCGCATGGCCTTGGTCATGGTATAAGAATATCTGCCAGTGTATTAAAACTTGTAAACACTATTTCTCAATCGGGCACACTGAAAATAAAGTTCAAAACAGACCAGGAACATCTGATGGCATTGTCTATGGCTGCACTCTGGCATGATGCTGCCAACAAAGCCGAAGATGATAAACTTGCAGAAAATAAACAGGGTGAATTGTTTGAAAAAACGGTTACAGCAAACAGCGTCAAAACACCGCCGGATCCTTCCAAAAAAGCGGCTTATACATGGGCTACAGCTTGCCTGAAACTCAAAGGCGCCATATCACACAGCGGGAAGCAATGGAATGATATGAGTGCTGAGGAGCAGGGCGCAGCCATTATTGCCGGTGCAGATTCATATGAATATGTGCGCTCTTATAAGCATATGCAAAAAAGATATGCGCCTGAAAAGAATATCCTGGTTAAATCGGGAGCAATGTCTCCTGAAAATGACAAAGAACATTTTAAAGCCGTAATGGAGCTTATCCTTGACACGGCCGGCAATACCGGGGGCGCCCAAACACCATATCCCAGACCGCATAAAGTTTCCGGCGACTTTGAGTTCAGGGGTATAGATGCGGTAAAAGACCCCAAAAGCCCTCTTCATACTGCATTTGAAAAATTTGCAACCGGTGTTCCGGAGAAGTCTCCCGCAGATATTCTATCGATTTTATACGGCTTCTCATCTTCATCTTCCGCCTCTGAGGTTCCTGAAACAGCAACAAAATCAGGTCAGAAGCAGGGAGGCAGAAAAGATAATACCACCAATAACGCCGGGAAACGCGTTATTAAGTTTTTTCCCCGTGACCGTCATAGAAAGCCTATCCGTAACGAAATACCAAAAGACGGTGGATTTTTCACCCAGGGCGTAGCTCCGGGGTTTAAAAAGCTGCCTGGCAACACGGTAAAGCCGCCTGATGTTAATGCAGACCAGGCATTAGCATTAGTACACGGCATTCATGCCGACCATGTAGCAGGCGCATTTAAAAACGGGTTCCTTTCAAGTGCTCTCCTTTTGCACCTTCTTTTAGTAACGACTGGCAGCGGGGCC
>JBCNPS010000339.1:0-8318 GCA_039593235.1 Chitinophaga sp.
GGACATTTGCCTGGAGCTGGACCTCTCCAACGAGCGTCGCGACCTGGTGGCGGACGGCTTCGACCTGGTTGTGCCACGACCTGGCGAAAGGTTGTTTGCTGATTGCAGATAAGAAAGCCGCCGGTTTCTTCAACATCTCTGGAAATGAAATTCTCACTCCTTATGATATGGCCATTCAAACGGCTGAATACTTTAAACTGGATACTTCCCTCGTAGAAAAGATCAGTGCCAAAACGCTGGCACAACCTGCGGCCCGCCCTGCCAAAACAGGGTTGATAATAGACAAGGCGGCCAAAGAACTCGGATATCAGCCCCGCACTTTTGCGGAAGGACTGGAAATTGTTGCGGGTGAAATAAAAGCCTGACGGCTAAAATTCCAAAAATACTTTACTGCCGAATATTTTCCTTACACTATCCCTTTGAATAAGGGTATCTGCTGCCAGTGAATGTAGTTCCACGGCGGTTCTGAACATACTGTCCCGCTTGTAGAGCACCAGTGTTTTCCCCCAGGCAGCCTGCTTTCTCTGCATTTTTGCAGCAGCGGTGCTATCTTTATACCTTTCCACCACTGCATAGTAAGTAATAGGCGTAATTGCAGCCTTCGCCGTAGAATCGGCCAGCGCTTTTTGCAGGGAATCCGCTGCTGCCGCAGCTAATTGTTGTGTGGTGGCGCTATTATCCGGGAGCGTTTCAGATTCCGATACCGCTTTGGATACGCCGGATAAATACCACCAGGCGGCCAACCCGATCACAATTGCGGCAACAGGGATCGCCGCCCACCACCATTTAAAGCCGCTTTCTTCTGTTACGGCTTCCAGTGTATCTTCCACTTCTTCTGTCATAATGGGTTCCAACGCTTCAGGAGGCGCCGGCGGAGCAAAAGTGGGTGTTGTATTTGTGCTGCGTTGATCTGTTGAGCGTTCAATGGGTTTGATATCGAGCGTATCCTTTTCTACAGGCAGCTCTTCTGCATGAAAGAGAATGTTGCCGGCGAAATCGCCCTGCAACTGCCCTATACCAGGCAATACCACCGGTTTACCGGATTGAAGATCAGCTTTCAGTTCCTCCAGGTATTTTTCCAGCTTCCGTTGTGCTACAGCCGGTACCAGGTTTTCTTTAAGGGCTATCCATTCCACACAGGAACCATCATCCTGCCATTGCCGGGTAAACATTACCTGCTCACGGGGCGCCGTAAGCGTTTGTGAATGCGAGTTATAATGCGCAGGGAAATGCTGCACGGAAAATGTTCCCAGCTGCGGTACCACACAAACCCGCTGTTTGAACAGCACTTCCTGAATATATTGCTGAAGTATCAAGTAGAGCAGTTTTTAGTGCGAATGATTAAAGCGGAGTTTGTCTGACTCAGGATTTTGATGATTACGCTGATTATTTTTTTCTTTTAGATTTTTAAATTTAGCGTATTTAAAATTTAAAAAAAAATATCCGGTAATCAGCATAATCAGCGTAATCATCAAAATCCTGGGTCAGACAAAATTCGCTTAAAAAAAACAATAATCAGCGTAATCAGCGTAATCATCAAAATCCTGAGTCAGACAAAATCCGCGCGTTAGAATTTGATCATCACACCGCCCACAATATTGAACCCATACGTTGGGTAGAGGTAATACCGCTGGTAATGTGTATTGAACAGGTTGTTTGCATTTACCCAGAGGCCGAAATTCTTGCCTATGTCGTAGGAGGCGCCTGCATTCAGGTCCCATGCGCTTTTGGTTTTACCAAAGTCTTTGTTGGGAAGCAGGTAATAGCTGCCGCTCAATGCAAAGAGGTCGGCGTTCAGGTGTAATTTTTTTGCGATGGTGTATTGTGCAAACAAATCGCCCTGGAAAGCGGGCAGGTGCCAGGGTTGCACTTCGGTTTCCTGCTTGTTGTAGTTGTACCAGTCGAAGCTCACGCGCGCCTGGAATTTTTCTTCTTCAATATATCCTACTTCGCCATGCAGCTGGAAGGCGCGCAGCTGGGCTTCATTACGGGTAGTGAATTTCTTGGTGTCGGCGCTGTCGTTTACAAACAGCGGCATATTGTACCAGGTAACGGAGGCGAACTTGGTGTTGTAGTTAAAGTGGCTGCCCAGCGTACCTTTGATACCAGTATACTTTTCTTCTACACGGGTATTCAGCATTTCTCCCGGTAGCCCGGCGAGGAATGGATTTTTATTGGCCAGGTTACGGTAGGTGTTCTTTTCAAAATAGGAGATCCATCCGCTGCTCAGGATTAGTTTTTTACGGATCAGGTGCGACTCATTCACGATATCCGGCAGCAGGTAAAATTCTCCATTGCTCCAGGTTGGGTTTACACCGGCGTGCAGTACAAACCCGGGCTTCATGATGTCCACAGCCGGGTGGATAGAAGCGATATTGTTGTTGATGGCGCGGTTATTATCCTGTTTGTAGGTAGAAAGATCAAACACACCTTCTACTTTTATGAAGATATCTTCAAATACCTGCTTACGTATGGGTACATTCAGCTGGAAAGTATTTTCCGTACGCTTGTAGGAATCGTTGAAAAGAATAAACTTCACCTTGGGCTGGAAGGTAAATGCCCAGTCGTTTTGTGGCCTGTTTTGTAGGCCTACAGAGGCGGTCACCTGGTTAAACGTTTGTTCTATATCCTTCTTTTTGTAGCTGGCGGTATCATGGCCATAGCCGTAATAGTGCACTGTGTTGCGGTCGTACCCAACGCTTCCATCGAACCGGAATTTAGGTAACAGATAAGTGCCGGATGCGAGTACGTTCAGGTTGCTGTAGTCCTGGTCGGGAATTTCCTTGCCTTTGGAGCCGGTGTAATTCACATACAGGCCGTAGTTGTACATATCCTGGCGCCCGCTACCGAAGCCTGCCTGTACATATGGTGTTTTATAATTGCCATATCCCAGTTTCACGAAGTTGTTCTGGAGGTACGATAATGAATCTTTTCCCAGTGCCAGCGGTTTCAGCGGCATGGCCTGGTACATAAAGTTCAGGTTCAGCGCCGGGATCTCGTATTTCATAGAAGGCCGGGTAGTGTCAATCCCCGGCAAAGAAGCCGTGAGATTGAGCTTATAGGCATCGCGCAGTTTGGGTTGATTGGTGGAAATGATATCAATCGTTTCCTGCTTCAATGCTTCCTGCGCAGCTGCTTTCTGTGAAAACAGCATCCCTGTGAGGCCCAGTGCTGATAGGAGAAAAGTTCGTTTGTTATATATTGCTTGAATGTTCATGCTTTGTTGCGCTTAAATGTCAGATCCTAAAATCCGGGTGATTATTTCTTCGGTTTTTTGCCGGCGGCTTTTTCGTCTGCTTCCACTTTTGCCAGTTTATCTTTCGCTTCCTGTTTCAGCTCAGGAATAGAGCTGTTGGTAACGATACTCTGGTAAGTAGCTTTTGCATTGAAATAATCCTGTTGACGGGCATATACATCTCCCAGCAGGATATATGATTTCGCCACCCAGTATTCGTAAGACGGCGTATTTTTAATCACATCAAAACCGGCTTTTTCAGCAGCATCCAGTTCATTCTGTTGCAGGTAACAGTCCGCAATATTGTAGCGGGCTTCGGCGCCTGTTTCAGATTTGGTCATGTTAGCCACTGTTTTGAACTCAGACAGCGCGGCGGTATAGTCTTTCGCCTGTTGCAATGCCTTCCCGCGGTAGAAATGGGCGATGATCTGATCATCGGTACTGATATTGGCGGCGGCCAGCAACATTTCTGAATAGTTGGATACTTCATCCCAGTGTTTCAGCTGATAGTTGCTGCGGAGCAGGCCCCTGGTGGCGGTAAGACTGTTTTCCTTGCTGGTGGCGAGGTCCTGCAGCTGCAGGTAGTAGCTCCTGGCCTTATCATAATTCTTTACCTGGTAAAAATTAATGTTGGCGGCCTGTAAGGCGGATCTTTCCGCGTATAAACTGTTGTTGCGGGATAATACAAATTCGTAGGCAGGCAGCGCGCTCGTATAGTCTTTACTGTTATAGGCGCATTCTGCTTTATAAAAGTATGCGGGCAGGATAAACTGGCCGTTCGGATATTTCTGGATATAGTTGTTGAACCCGGCTGTGGCGCCTGCGCAGTCGTTGCTGGTGAACCTGGATTCCGCAGCAGCATAGGCAAGGGAGTCTTCCGCGGAAGCGGTAACGGTTCTGCCGCTGGCTTTCAGGAAGGCGAGGTAATCGTCTGTTTTGCCCTGGCTTACATAAATAGACTTCATACTTTGCAGCGCTTCGTTGGATTCCGGCGAGTTAGGGAATTTTTCCACTACCTGGCGGTAATAGGCCAGCGCTTTGCTTTCGTTATCCTTATTGTAGTAGCTTAAACCCAGTTTCAGGAGTGCGCGTGGTGCATTCGGGCCGTTGGGTTGTTTTTGCAATACATTTTCCAGGAAGGGAATGGCTTCTGTATATTTTTCTTCCGAGAGATAAGTATTTGCTATCTCAATATCTGTTTCATTCGTAAAGCCGGACGATGGAAATTTATTACCCAGTTGTTTGAGCAGTGCCAGTTTCTCACTTTGCTTACCCTGTAAACCCATGATCACTGCTTTCTGGTAAG
Organism: Chitinophaga sp.; assembly: GCA_039593235.1. Lineage (GTDB taxonomy): Bacteria > Bacteroidota > Bacteroidia > Chitinophagales > Chitinophagaceae > Chitinophaga. The sequence continues at coordinate 4,542 of JBCNPS010000339.1, forward strand.
TAGCGTAATCGGCGCCGGGAGCGTTGTTGCTGATGATACGGTCGTACAGCGCCAATGCTTTCGGGAACTGGCGGAGCATGTAGTAGCAGTCGGCGCTGCGCAGGGCGGCGTCGGTGGCAATACGTTCCGCATTCGGACCGCTGGTACGCTGGGCTGTTTCAAAGTAAGGCAGTGCCTCGGTGTATTTGTCCTGTTTCAGCAGGCTGTAACCCAGGTTATAGCTGGCAGTTTGTGCATTAGCCTCGCCCGATTCCGGCGGGGTATTATTCAGATAGGCGTTCAGGTTAGTAACCGCTGCTCCTGTTTTATTCTGGCGCAGGGCTATTTCTGCTTTCCAGAAATGGGCCAGTTGTTTGATCTGCGGATCATATGGATTATTGATGGCTATATCCAGCAGGCGGTCGGCTTCTGCCAGCTGCTGATCGTTGATCAGCTGGGTGGCGCGGCCATAGGCTACTTTCTGGTAGGCCTTCAGTACTGTAGGGTTTTTATCGGAAATCGATTCAATAGTCGCTAAACCGTCTTTGTAGTTATTGCTGTTCATGAAAAGATTAACGAGTATTTCCCGGGCCTCTTTGTTATAGGCAGATTGCGGGTATGTTTTTACAAACTGTGTAAGTTCGCTGAGGGCGGCATCAGGATAACCCAGTTCATACGACAGCTTACCATAGTTGAAGCGGGAAATTTCCTGTTGCTGTGCATTGGAACTGTTATTGGCGCAAAAAGCAAAAGCGTTGCGTGCATTGGCTTTCTGGCCGGTGCGCAGGTAGCAATCGCCCAGCAGGTACATGGAGTTTTGTCCCAGTGAATCTTTGGAGCTGCTCAGCTGTTTAAACCCTGCAATGGCTTTTTGCAGGTTATTGGTTTGATAATAAGCGTAGGATAACTGGTAGATATCTTCATTTCCTACTTCATCCGAATTATCCTGGAACTCCTGCAGGTAAGGCAATGCTTTGGGATAGTTCTTCTTTTCGAAGTAGGCTTTACCCAGCAGTTGTTTCAGTTCGGCTTCGTAGTATTGCCCGCCCTGCCTCAGCAGTGGCTCGGTATAAGCGATCAGCTGATCTGTTTTACCCTGGAAATAATAAATTTCAGCGATGTAGTAGGGTACCACGTTGCTGTATTTCGGTTCATTCACCACTTTCTGGAAGCTGTTAAGCGCTTCCCCGTACTGGTGATTGTAGTAGCTGATAAAACCGTAGTAGTAATTGGCGGGAATGCTGTATTTGCCAGGCATCTCTTTGATGGAGGCAAACAGGGGCTGCGCCTTTTTAAAATCTTTTAAATTAAAATAACAGTAAGCCAGTTCAAACTTCGCTTCAGCAATTTCCGCGTTGGAGAGATTTTCGATATTGGCTTTTTCATAGAGGGGAATGGCCTCTTTGAGTTTATTCTGACGGAAATAATATTTTGCCAGCTGATAGCTCACCAGTTCCTCACGGGCATTGTTATTGGCCAGTTTCAGAAATTCCTGCGCCTGTTTTTCCGCGTTGTCCTGTTGCAGTTTAAGTGCACAGATGGTGTAGTAATAGTACGCATCTGTTTTAACCAGATCGCGGTTGGTTTCGTGGAAATAGTCGATGTTATCAATGGTTTGCCTGAAAAGCTGCATGGACACTGCATATTTTTCCTGCTGGAAATACTGCTGGGCGTCCTTGAATACTTTTTCCGGATCTGTGTAGGTGCGTGTTTGCTGTGCCTGTGCGGCGGGCAGCCCTATCAAACCTGTGCCCGTGAAGGCCAGGAGCGATATGTACAGATGTCCGGGAACAAAAACTTTTCTTATGAATTGCATGCTATAGCTGTTATTTCTTGAATATGCGTTTAAAACGAATCCCGGGAGGAATTATTTTCCAGCCGGGGAAGTACTCTGCCGTGGCCTGACCCTGGTAGTCCGTAACTCTGGTACCTGTATGCCGCTGTTGTTAATGATGCGAAACGGACCTGGAGGTATCAGCAAATATAAAAGTTATATCTTTTCCTTTCTGATTGCGTTTCTAACAATGTGGATAACTCCGGAAGCAAGGCAAATGCTATTCATTTATCTTGCGGAAAATAATTAAAAGCACAAAAACCTTACCTACTATGAGAAAACTGTTCTCTGCCGGCTATACAAATGGCGCCGTAAGCTTTTCCATGCTGGTGCTCCGGGTGGTATCCGGTGGACTGATACTCCTGCATGGCTGGCCCAAGCTGATCAATTTTACTGCCAAAATGAATACTTTTCCGGATCCGCTGGGTGTAGGACATAAAATTTCTTTGGGAATGGTGGTTTTTGCAGAAGTGTTCTGCGCGGTGTTGCTTATCATGGGACTATTGACCAGACTGGCTGCTGTGCCATTGGTCATTTGCATGAGCGTAGTTATTTTTATGATACACGGGAAAGATACCGTATCGGAAAAAGAACTGCCCATCCTGTTCCTGGCGGCATTTGTAACACTGCTTTTTACAGGCCCCGGTAAGTTTTCACTGGACGGAGCCCTGGGCAAATAAAATTTTCAAGTAAACGTTAAGGATAAAATAGCAGCGGAAAACATGTTTATCAGTACAACAACAATCAGGGTACGTTATGGGGAAACAGATCAGATGGGATACCTGTATTATGGCAATTACGGACTGTATTACGAAGTAGGCAGGGCAGAAGCCATACGGGAGCTGGGCTTCAGTTACAGGGAACTGGAAGAACAGGGCGTGATTATGCCGGTGGCCGAACTGAATGTGAAATACCTGCGGCCAGCCTATTACGACGACCTGATAACGGTGAAGACTATACTGAAAGAGTTGCCGAAAAGTTCTAAGATACAGTTTCACAGTGAGTTGTATAACGAAAAGAATGAATTGCTGAATGTTGGAGTGACCACACTGGTATTCATTGATGTGAAAACGAAGCAGAAGGCCGGTTTACCGGAAGACCTGAAGAAAAGACTGGCACCGTTTTTTGAATAGCAGTATAAACAACGCGTATGGATAAGATCACCACCAGCATTATCACCATCGGAGATGAACTGCTGATAGGACAAACGATTGATACCAATTCCGCCTGGATGGCGCAACAGCTGAATGCAATGGGGATATGGGTACACCGGCGTGTAGCCATCGGCGATATCCGGGAAGATATCCTGGATGCATTGGCAAAGGAATCGGCGGTATCGGATATTGTACTGATCACCGGCGGGCTTGGGCCAACGGCCGATGATATTACCAAGCCCACCCTGTGTGAATACTTCAATACCAGGCTGGTACAAAACCAGGAAGCACTGGATAATGTGCTGCATATTTTTGAAAGCAGGGGATTACCTATGCTGCAAAGGAATATAGATCAGAGCCTGGTGCCGGAAGCCGCCACCATCATTGAAAATAAAAGGGGCACTGCGCCGGGGATGTGGTTTGAGAAAGAAGGTAAAATATATGTATCCATGCCGGGGGTGCCGCATGAAATGAAGGGCATTATGGAAAATTATGTGCTGCCAAAACTGGAAGCGCATTTTAACACACCTGCTGTAATACACCAAACCCTGGTTACTTCCGGTATGGGCGAGTCTTTCATTGCAGAAAGACTGGCAGCTTTCGAAGCGAAGCTGCCCGCTCATATCAAACTGGCGTACCTGCCCAGCTACAGCCTGCTGAAACTGCGTTTAACCGGGCAGGGGAAAGATAAATTGTCGGTAGCGGCGGAAGTGAGCATTCTTTTTCATCAATTGAAAGAGCTGCTGGCGGATATCACGGTAACCGACCAGGATATTTCGATAGGAGAGGTGCTGGGGCACCTGTTAAAGG
>JBCNPS010000034.1:0-23800 GCA_039593235.1 Chitinophaga sp.
AATTACGTTGTAAGGGTGCAGGGATATACATGTGGATAGCGATTTAGACAACGGCCTAAAAATAAGTCAAATTTCCGAGGCTTTCCCGGAATTTGATGAATGGCAGATGGTTGAACAATGTAGGAGATCAACTGTTTTTATCAGGCATTCATTCTAACAAACTATATATGGCAAAACTTGTAGCGGATCAATTGGTAGAGATGCTGGCAACGGCCGGCATTAAACGTATTTATGCAGTAACCGGCGATAGTTTGAATCATATTAACGACGCTGTACGCCGCGATGGCCGGATCCAATGGATCCATGTACGGCATGAAGAAACAGGCGCCTATGCTGCGGGTGCAGAGGCACAGTTGAACGGCCTGGCTTGTTGTGCCGGCAGCAGCGGGCCGGGGCATGTACATCTTATTAACGGGTTATATGATGCACACCGGTCGGGCGCATCGCTGCTGGCCATTGCCTCTACCTGTGCCACCAATGAATTTGGAAGCGATTATTTCCAGGAAACCAATACCATCAAGCTATTTGATGATTGCAGTCATTACAACCAGGTAGCCGCTACCGCAGAGCAGGCGCCCCGTATGTTGCAGGCTGCTTTACAACATGCAGTACATAAGCATGGTGTTGCGGTTTTAGGATTACCGGGAGATGTAGCTGCCGCTGATGCAAAGGATATTCCTACTTCTACAAGGCTTTATCATCCGAAACCGGTTATTTGTCCTTCTGCCCCTGAGTTAAAACAACTGGCGGACTTACTTACACCGGCAAAGAAAATAGCCATTTATTGCGGCCTGGGCGCCGTGGAAGCCCATGATGAAGTAGTAGCCCTTTCCAGCCTGTTAAAGGCGCCGGTTGCCTACTCGTTCCGCGCCAAGATGGGTATCCAGCACAACAATCCTAATGAAGTAGGGATGACCGGTTTACTTGGGCTTGCATCGGCCTATAAAAGTATGCACGAAGCAGATGTATTGTTATTGCTTGGAACAGATTTTCCCTACACACCTTTTATTCCTGAAAAGGCGAAGATAATCCAGGTAGATATACAACCGGAACGACTGGGCCGCAGGGCTACCCTGGAGATGGGCCTGTGCGGCGATATCAGCGATACGCTAAAGGCGCTTTTGCCGATGCTGAAAGAAAATACAGATCATACTTTCCTGGATGAGATGGTAGTGTTTTATAAAGAAGTGCAAAAGAAAATGCAGACCTATGTAGAAGATACGGGGAAAGAAAATGCGATCAGTCCGGAGTTTGTGGCCGCTACGCTTAATAAAATTGCCGGCAATGACGCCATTTTTACGGTGGATACCGGTATGACGAATGTTTGGACAGCCCGGTACCTGGAAGGCACCGGTAAGCGGACGTTGTTAGGGTCCTTTAATCATGGTTCGATGGCTAATGCCATGCCGCAGGCTATTGGTGCAGCATTGGCCCAACCGGGCCGGGAAGTGTATGCACTGTGCGGCGATGGAGGATTAACGATGTTGCTGGGAGACCTGATGACCATAAAACAATACCAGCTGCCGGTAAAAGTAATTGTGTTTAATAATCGCGCCCTGGGAATGGTGAAGCTGGAGATGGAAGTAGCGGGGCTCCCCGACTGGCAAACGGATATGGAGAATCCTGATTTTGGCGCCGTAGCGGCGGCTATGGGGTTCACTGCTTTCACGATCCGTAAACCGGAGGAAGTGGAAAGTACTTTATTGCAGGCCGCGAAAACAGCGGGGCCTGTGCTGGTAAATGTGTTCACCAATCCGGAATCACTGGCCATGCCGCCGAAGGTGGAGTTTGCGCAGATGAAAGGGTTTGCGCTCTGGATGGGAAAACTGATCCTGAGCGGAAGATATGAAGATGTATTTGATGCGGTGAAATCGAACTACAAGCACCTGAAAGATGTGTTGTGAGTATGAAATTATGGGGAGATGATTTTAGGACCATCTCCCCGTAATATTAAAACGGATACCCGATGGCAATATTAAGAATGAGGTTCTTTTTGCGCCATTCCGGATCGCCGAAATTTATTTTATCAAACACCCAGCGCTCGTTTTCGGGCAGGTAAGGAATGCGGAACGGCATGGCCAGATCCAGTCGTACCACCACAATAGACGCATCTACCCGTAAACCAACGCCACCACCTACGGCAATGTCTTTGTAGAAAGTATTGAAGGCAAACTTACTGCCTGGTTTATCGGGCACCTCTTTCTGCAACCAGATATTTCCGGCATCTATAAATGCCGCCACATTAAACACACTAGCAACATGTACGCGTAGTTCAGAGTTAAATTCCAGCTTAATATCGCCGGCTTCATTGGCCAGCAAAGCGGAGGTATCTACAGCCGGGTTGTGGTAAGATCCCGGGCCGAGGGTACGCGCCCTGAATGCCCTGATGCTGCTGCTACCGCCGGTAAAGAACTGCTTCACGAAAGGCAATGTGGATGAGTTGCCGTATGGTAAACCATAGCCTATCAACAGGCGGTTTATCCATTGTTTGCCTTTACCTAACTGCCAGTAGTGGCGTGCTTCCGCGGTAAACCTTTCATATTGCGCGAATGAATTTCCGAGTAATGTTTTTTGCCCGGTATCATTTTTTGGAATGATGAGCCCGGCGATATTTCCGGAAATATCGATATTACCGCTCAGGTAAAAGCTGTGTACCCGGTTAGCTTGCTGGTTATTATAGGTGATGGTATAGTTGCCGCCCAGGATAAACTGTTTTTCAATGGCGTTACGCTGACTTGGGTCATTTTTCAGGATACTATCGTATGCAGGCGTTGTTTTTGTTGGCAGTACATAAGTAAGCGCCACAGGTGCAAAAATGTGACTCAGGTATTGTGTGCGCTGCCATAGATATTGTAACTGGAGCGTATATGCGTTAAGGTTATACAGGTCTGCACGGCTGTATAGTTCATAACTGGCGCTTATTCTTGTTTTAGGAACGTAAGGGGTACGGATATTCAGGCCCCTGAAAGGCGTGATGAACCGGGGGAAAGTAACCGCCACTTCCGCGCCCAGGCCATATGAGTTAGAACCGCCTGCGCTTTTATTACCGGTTTGCCATTCCAGACCTCCGCGCAACCCGATTTCCAGTAAGGCTGCAGAATGCAGCCAGTTGCGGTTTTTGGCTGTTATCTGTATCTGGGAACCGATAAATCCATTTGATTTGGAGGTACCGCGTAATTCTGTTTGAAGGGAGCGGCGTTTGTAAGGTGTCAGGAAAAGTTTGGCGTCCAGCCAGCCGCTGTCGAGTGCTACGCGGTTGTTTACCATGGCGCGGTAGGTACTTGCCTGTGAAGTATCGCGGGTGTACGTGGCATCGCGGCGGTTAAGATTTCTGCCTGAGGTGTCACGGCGGTTGGTGCTGTCTCTTCTGCCACCATCCCTTCTTCCTGTAACATTTGCACCGCCGCCAACTAAATTGTGAACAGCCGTATCGCGCACTGGTGAGAACTGACCTTTTACGAATTTGAATACTCCCAGGTTAATCAGTCTTTGCAGCGTAATGTTGTGTGAGCTCAGGCGATATAAACTATCCGGGCGCAAAAAGACGGACCGGTCAAATGCGGAAGATTTGAAGCGGTGAGCGGAATCTACAATATAAATGCCTTTGTAGTTTACCGGTGTTCCCTGTGTGGAAGCGGAGTCGTTGTCCAGCGAATAATCAGGGAACAGTACAATATCATGCATCTTGTAAGGACGGAGCGCCAGCAGCGGCGTGTTATCTTTTATCTTCACAAACAGATCAACGGTACCGCTATTGGTACTATCTACCTGCACCAGTAAATAATCAGGTGTGAAATAATAATACCCCTGTTCTTTCAATGCGGCGTGTATGCGTTCCCGTTCGGCCTTTATAGAATCCAGCGAATAGCTGGCCCCGACGATCAGGGAACTTTCCGGTTTTGTGTATGTTACGGTTTTACCAATGGCGCTGCTGTCTGTTAAATAGGTAACACTTTTAATTGTGTACCGGTGATTAGGGGTAGCGGTGTAATTGATAGATGCTTTTTTCTTTCCTGATAATTTAACAGCAGATGTTACACCCGCCTGGAAATAGCCGTTATCTACCAGGTACTCTTCCAATACTTCGGATGTGTAATCCGGTTTGGCCTGGCTCAGCAATACAGGTGGCTCTCCCCACTTTTTACGCAGCAGGTAATTTAATCCTTTTCCTTTGGGCTCATTGCCTAAATTATACAGCCAGAGTTTTATGGGCATACCCAGGAATTTGCGGTTCCTGTTGGGACGGATCCTTTTATTCATTCCATCCACCAGGGTGGTGTAGTCTTTAGGCTTCTTTTTAACTATAGTATCTGTTATCCATTTTACGTCGCTGCCAGTATATAGCCGGTCTCCTTCAGGTACGGTGCGTGTGGTACTGCAGGAGCTGACAGCCAGGTAAGCCAGGCATATCAGGCAACAGTAAGTGATCATATGGCTATTTACTTTTCGCATCGGGCGTTGTCGTATTTTTATCGTCTTTCTTATTTTTTTTGGTATCGCGCAGTCTTTGTTTTTTAGTATCGGATTTAGACCGTTGCAGGATCTCGCGAAATTCATCGTAATCCATGATCAGTGCAAAGGCAACACCGGTTTCCACTACCTGTCCTTCGATGATTGTCTGGCTGTCGTTCCGCTGGTAAACCCTTATACGGTAACGGCCATCGCGGGTAAGTTTGTATTCCACGGAAATATCTCCGATCAGCGAGCTGGCATTTTGCTGACTACCCTGCAGCATGATATTGGATCCAACGGAAACGGTTAAACGATCATTGAACAGTTGTTTTGAAGCGCCTACTTTTAGGTTGGTAGTTTCCTGTGCAGTACCGGTGGAATAATCTTCCTGGTTTTGCAGGTCGAAATTAAGGTCTACTCCTTTGATCAGGTTACCGGCCATGTTATTGAGCTGCTGCGAAAGTATTTTACTTACACTGTTTTTGGCTGCCTGTCCAACACCGCCACCGGAGCCGCCATCGAGGGTGCTCATCGGATCATCGGGGATAAAGGAATTTAGCACCAGCAATCCCATCACCTGTTTATTCAGTTCGGACGGCACCTGGTTGATCTGTTTCAGGCGATTATATGGAGTGCCGTTCAGTGTGTTCCTGTCCTTTTCGGCCAGATCCAGCCGGAAGCTGATATCCGGTTTCATCAGGTTTCCCTTGATCATCAGGTATACCTGGAAGGGCATCCGTTGTTTATAGGTATTGCGTTGTTCAGCAGACATGCTCTGGAGCTGATCTGCCACCAGGTCGTAGGCAGGAGCATTTACCGTGTATTTGGCGGTGATATCCAGGTCGGCGCTGGTAGCATCGCCGTTGAAGGAAATGAAGCTTCCCTTCTCTATGTCAAAGGAACGTTTAATGAGCTGGTTCAGCGACATTTCGTATTTACCTTCCGTAATTTCATAACGGCCGGTAAGACTCAGCTTGCTGCTGGGATCCAGGGTAGCGTTGATGCTTGCAGTACCTTTTGCCTGCACATAATCGCCGTTTTGTGAATCAATAATGATCTTAATGACAGATTCCGGTGTAATATCCAGGTTACCGGAGAGGAACATTCCCTTTAACCGGGTAGTTTTAAATTTAATGCTATCCTCACGGGCCAGCAGTGCAGAGTCTATGGGATTGGATTTATCCACAAATTCTATCACTCCTTCCCTGTTGGCAAGACCGGGTTCTTCCTGTGGTAAGGTCATAGTTACGCTCGACTTATCGCGGAGCTTTACCACGGCGTCAATTCTCGGAAGATCCATTGTTCCGCGAACCTTCACTTTACTGTCTATATAAGCCGGACCGTAAATCCACTGATCGGGATTTTGCTGACGGCCTAATGCCATGAAGTTGTCGGCAGTAACATCGAGATTGAAGTTATACCTGGTGAAATCGCGTGTATTGATACGGCCATCCACTACCAGTTCATTGTTGGCGCTGTCTGCTATTACGAGGTTATTCAGTTGTATGCCCCGCTCGTCTATTACAATGTCTTCATCGGGCAGGTGGAAAGTACTGCCTATCATGGTTACCATACCTGTGGCATTATCAAAATGCAGGCTTCCCAATATCTTGGGTGCAGATGGTGTACCGGTGATGTTAAACTGGCCGCTGGCATTGCCTGACATATGGGTAACATTGCCCATTGTAAAGGGCTCCAGGGAGGCAACACTTAGTTTATTGATATCCAGTTGGGCATTAATAGTGCTATCGTAAGTACCGTCTACCCTGATATCGTTGTCGTTTCCTGTTAACCCGGCAGTGAGTTTATACTGGCCCGGGCCGCTGTTTTCCACATTGGCATCGAGGGTGCCCATGCGTGTATTCTTCACCGTTAGACTGTCTACTTTCAGCACCGCATGTATCAGCGGCGACTGATTCCAGTTATGCACGGTTGCTTCTGCATTCAGGATACCATTTGCCAGCAGTGTATCTGTGGCCAGCAAGCCGGTAATAGTAGATAATTTAAAATTGGCAATATTGGCCTGGAGCGCAGGTACTGCACTGGTATCCGGTTGGGTGGCAATTTGGATGGATTGATCGCCCTGCGATAGTTTGATGTTAGCAGTATCGGGAGCGCCATTTTTCATCCGGAGGATATTATTTTCCGCCACTGTCCATTCCTGTTTGTTCAGTAATAGCCCGGGTTTAAGGGACAGTTGCATGGCATTGTCTTCCAGGAAACTGAAAATGCCACCCACTTTATACTTGGGTTGTCTTTTGACATCATCCAGCACCACATCAAAATCAACCACGCCGGTATTGGCATACGCAGTAAGGTAGGTATGTTGCAACGGGAATGAAGGATGCGCCATACGGGCCAGTGAAGCGCCGAGCCGTAAAGTGCTATCCTGGATAGCCAGGCCCAGGCGGAGACTGTCGACCTGCAGGGAATCATAATTAATTTTAGGAAGATATGCATTCAACATTAGCAGGCTGCTGTCGCTATTGAGGCGGCCGTTCATCACCAGCGGTACTTCCATGCGCAAGGTAGGGATCATTTGCTGCAGGCTTTTGGGCCACAGCAGAGACGCATTCCATTGCAGTATTTGCCCCGAAGGTACTGTTACAATACGGCCGGAATCTGCTGGCATCAGCGGTTTGTTAATAATATTGGTAAACGCGCCGCCCAGCTTTGTATAATCGATATGACCGTTAGCGCTGATCAGGCCGAACGGACTTTTTAAAGTAATGTATTGCTGATCTTTGTATTCAGCGGTAAGAGAGATGCTGTCCAGCGGGAATACCTGTCCCTGGGTGGCAATCTGCCATTTTGTTAAGAAAGCGCCGCCTTCTATGCGTTCGGGCTCAATGCTATTGAAATCCGCCGTGAGGTTACCCTGCACAGTTAGCGGTTCTGTATACCAATGAGTGGCGTAAAGATCGGCCTTTGCCAGTTCCATATTTACTTTCAGTGCCTGGATGGTGGTATCCACCAGTTGCCCGCTGATATCAAAAGTGGCGGTGATGGCAGTGTCTGCGCTTTCGCCCTGGGCCTCAAAGGCGCCGTTGTTGATACCGGCGGTTACACTTACATCGTGGTACGTATAGGCGTTATAGGTAGCCTCATCCAACTGGGCGGCTGCTTTGGCGGCCATTTGTTTTATCGTATAGCCCTGACCGGTAGCGCTCAGTTTTCCTGACATCCAGCCGTAAGTGGTATCATATAGCATAGCTCCCGGGTTAACGTGGAAGTACGGAATACTGATGGTGTAGCTGCTGTGGATGCTATCGGTAATATTTACCAGGTGCGCGTTAATATTGGCATTGGCGGTTTCGCTTTTCAGCTGTAATTCTGTTACAAGATCTTTCATACCTCCTTTAAACATTCCCGTGATCAGCAGGTTTTCCGGCAGGCGGGGTGTATCCGGTAATGTACCGGCGGGTAACCAGGCCCGCAAGGGCTTGTTCCCTGATTGTATATAAAGGGAAGGAAGATTGGCGCTGAGGCGGTCAGGATCGGTAGCATGGAATACCTGGCCGTTATCTGTTTTAATAAGATTGCCTTCGTGATCGTTAATGTAAAGCTGTTTGATATTGAGTTCTCCCAGGTTCCCTTTTAGTATAGCCGCCAGCGTTAGTTGTTTGTTCCAGAGTGGTGCAAATGATTTGTTTTTGCGGGCATCGGGAACAAAGGGCAGCCATTCACCCAGGGCAACCTGTACAGAATCGAGATTAGCATCCAGACCAAGTTGATCCAGGTGGTCGGAGATGCCGGACCAGGAAGGAACGGTTACAATTACCTGTTTGCGGAAAATGCTTTTATTGGTTTGCAGCAGGAAATTGCGGAGGGCCAGCGAATAAGGAGTAAACAATACATCCATATTGGCCTTACGAATGGTAAAGCCGGATTTGTCGCGGGCAGTCAGTGATTTGATGCCCACCATGATACTGTCGGGCTTATACCGGATATTATTGATTTTACTGGAGAAGCCTGTCAGCAGCAGGTGATTATAGTCGGGATCAGTGCTTGCTGCTTTTGGTGCGGGTCCGCCATTATCGTAGCGTAATGCCAGCTTATCAAGATTTACCTGGTTGGCAAACACCTGCCAGGTATTTGGCGTGGTGTCTTTTGGCGCGGTGGTAATGGTGTCTTTCCCGGGTATCATCATTACGAGGCCGGCGGTATTGCTGATCGTCAGATCGCCCACCTGTATACGGGTAGAGTCCTGATCCAGGTTGCTGTTGCGGAGTTGGAATGCGCCTATTTTCCAGGCAGTGGTGATGCCCATTCCTTCATCTGCATAGAGGAAGCTGCTGTTATTGATCTGTAATTTTTTCAGCAGCAGGTGAAGTGACGCACTGTTGGTATCGGCAGGCGGCGGCGGTGGTGCGGCGGTGGTAACAGCAGGTGCTATATATTGTTGCCGGAAAAAGCCTTTTAGCCCATCGAGCGCGATGCCTCTGAAGGCGTAAATTCCATCGTCGATCAACAGGTCGTCCGGATCCACATGTAAGCTATCCCAGGTAAGTACGGCAGACATTCCGCCGGGGGCATCGGTATAGCTTACTTTTACTTTACGAAGGGAAATATCTTTCAGCCGGAATTGCAGGGTGGTGCCTGTTTCCGGAGCAAGGGTATCTGGTTTATCGGAAGGAGTTACAAAGGCATCTACCGCAAACTGGTAATTGAAAGCGGAGTCGCCGGTATGCCGGTATACGTTTACCAGCAGGGTATCCCATTCCAGTTTGTCTATTTTCAGTTCATTGGTGATCAGGGAAAGCAGGTTGTAATGTACTTTCAGGGAGCCGGTATAAAAAAGGGCCTGGTTGGAGGTGTCTGCCACGTAAACGTTACGAAGCTCCAGATATTGCCAGCCTCGTGCGCGCAAATAACCGATCTGCACTTTGGTATGCAGTTTCTTCCGCAGGTATAATTCTCCCTGTTCTCTCAGGTAGTTTTGGACTCCGTTCAGCTGCAGTAATAAAACAGCCATTACGGGCAGTAGAAGCACCGCAACAATAATCCATATAAGCCATCGCCACCAGGGGCGGCCGTGTTTTTCTCCGGTTTCTGCTGGTTCTGTCACTATGATGTATTACAAGCGTAAATTACTGAATATAAACGCAAAAGCGCACTTATGGTTTACTTTACCGGCAGGATAGTGTAACCGGGCGCTCGCCTGCGGGGTACAACAAAATCCATACCCCGGGATACAGGGAATAAATAGTAATTGCAAGAATACATTAAATACGGTAACGGGCATACTTTTTTAGCGGGGGAAAACAAATGGGGTGAGTAGTAAAATGCACAGATTGACGAAATGGAGTAGGGTTAAGGATTATTTTTTAGTTATCCTGGTTCAGGGCATTCTTATCTTCTTTTTGGATTCTTCGTTTAACTTTATCTACATCTTCCGCGGGAGGAAGGGTTTCAGGCTGTATGCCCCTTTCCAGCAACACATTCCTTACAGCTGTGTTGTTATCTACATGTTCTTCTGCGATATCCTCTTCCCCTTTGAGATTTTTTTCCACTACATTATGGCTGGTAATTTCCGTGGCAAGATCTTTTGCCTTAATGGTGATGGTGGGGAGGAAATCTGCCAGGGCCCTGTTTTCGGGAACCACCAGCTTCTTCTTCATATCACGTGTGGTAAACCCGCCGAAAAGGGCTTCGTCGCCTTTGGAACGTATCCTGGCAAATCCTGCATCGTCTACTCCCCTTTCGTAGATAATCCCGGACAACACTTTTTCCGACCGGGAAAGTTTTTCCCTGGCGTTGATACGGTCGATGTCCAGTAGTCGTTTTTCGACAATTTCCTGTTTACGGGTTTGTACAGCAAAATAGGTTTGAGCAAAGGCGATGGGGTCTTTCTGGGTGTCCCCGCTTTGGGCGATGAGATAGCAGGCGTAGCGGGTGAGGGCAATATCCTGAAGTTCCCTGTTTGCATCACTTCCAACAGTGACCATTTTGCTGACATCAGCAAAATGGTCTTTGACCGGTACCCCACTGTTTTCACAGGATGTTTTTGCTTTGTCAATCACTTTTAGAAAGTTCCGCCACTGGGTATAACCAAGAATCTGCTGTAATTCCCTGGCGCTCCAGCATTCAATGCCGTTGTGTTCATAACAAGCCTGTTCAAATTGTTTAAACAATGCTTCAATCAATTCTTTTTTCATAAAAAAAATTACGTGATCTCACAATATCGTGATGCACGTAATATACTATATCGCTAACCCCGGCAGGTTAATGAAATCCAAACAGTATCAAATTGAATTTCAATTATTTTATTTCGGGTTTATTCCGTTGGTTGAACCTGAAAATATAGTATTCAAGCTGGTCTTTCTTCTCCCGGTCACTTTTGAACTCATCGAGTAATGCACTGTCTTGCGGGAGGATATATTTTTTGAGATTATAGGCAGATAATTCCAGTATCTGACCCGTTACCACATTCAGCACTTTTTTGAGAACCACCGGTGTGTTGATGCTGTTTGTTGTCATATCGGCTTGATTGATGTATCCGCGGGAGGGCTGCATACCATGTAGTGCATATATGCAGTAGTAACCTATTTCCTGTAATTTATTAAGACCATTGTCTTTAATATAAATATTTTTCCCATCGCAGAAGCCCCAGTAGTTTTTTAGTTTATGTTCCTGTCCGGAGGCGTCCCGGAGCAGCAGTTCATTCCGGTTGGCCAACAGGTAGATCTGGGCTGCGGAGCTGCGGGTTTTGATTACCAGGTCGCCTTCTTCTGAAGGATTGTTGGATTGAAATTCTTCAAAGGTTTTGTACAACCCTTTCTTTAGTTGGGGGGCATCTGTAATCAGCTCAATTTGGGCTGTTGCAGAGAAGCCCAGCAATATAAAGCCCCAAAAGCACAACAGTTGTTTCATAATGAACAAATGTATCGGGTTTGGAGGGGGCAGATATCTGGAAATAGCTGAACACCGACTTTGTTTCTGCTGATGTTTGATTTATGTCTTTAAAACCGGAGATGCAGAAAAGATGGAAGGCTTGGGACAAAGATTGAAGCAGTGTAAAGATACTGCCGGAGCTGTCTTTCTAAAAAAATTATAGGCCGGGTAAAAACCCGGCCCGGCTGAAGGTTACAACAAAATCTAAACCTGCTTATGAGAAAAAATTTGATTTACATTTTTGAATTATAAAGCCATTGCCTGCAGTGAATGGTCTTTGCTTTCCAGCTGGGAACTACCCATCAGAAATTCATCTACTTTTCTTGCACACTCACGGCCTTCACTTATTGCCCATACCACCAGCGATTGTCCGCGGCGCATATCGCCGGCAGTGAACACTTTAGGAATGGATGTCAGGTAATCCTTTTCGGTAGCTTTTACGTTACCGCGCTCATCTCTTTCCACTTCCAGCTGATCCAGTAAGCCGGTATGCTGCGGATGTACGAAGCCCATAGCCAGTAAGGCCAGTTCGCAGGGTACATCTCTTTCAGATCCCGGTACTTCTGTGAATTTAGCCGGTCTGCCGTCGGCGCTGGCGGTCCATTGAAGGTCTACCAGGCGCAGGGCTTTCAGGTGGCCATTCTCATCTCCGATGAAGGATTTGGTAGCGATGGCCCATTTACGGTCTGCTCCTTCTTCGTGGGAAGAAGATGTTTTTAAAATCATCGGGTAGGTAGGCCATGGCATAAATGCGGTACGTTCGCCCGGAGGTTTTGGTAACAGTTCCAGTTGTGTAACACTGCTGGCGCCATGACGGTTACTGGTTCCCACACAGTCGGAGCCGGTATCGCCACCACCAATCACGATTACATTTTTGCCGGTTGCCAGTATATCGCTGCCTTCTACGGCAATATTACTTACTCTTTTGTTCTGCTGTTTTAGGAAATCCATTGCATAGTGTATGCCTTTCAGCTCACGGCCCTGGATCGGGAGATCGCGCGGAATGGTGGAACCGCCAGCCAGCACAATCGCGTTGTATTCTCTCAGCAGATCATTGGTACTAACGTTTACGCCTACGTTGGCATTGCATTGAAATACCACTCCTTCTTCTTCCATCAGTTTCACGCGGCGTTCTACTACCCATTTTTCCAGTTTGAAATCCGGGATACCGTAGCGTAAAAGTCCGCCTGGTGCATCGTCGCGTTCAAATACAGTCACCGTATGACCAGCATAGTTCAGCTGAGCTGCAGCGGCCAGGCCGGCCGGGCCGGAACCAATCACCGCTACTTTTTTGCCCGTACGCACCCGGGGTGCTTTTGCCTGTACCAGGCCTTTATCGAAAGCGATTTCAATAATATGCTTTTCTATTTCTTCGATAGCTACCGGAGGCTGGTTAATGCCCAGTACACAGGCGCTTTCGCAGGGAGCCGGACAAATACGGCCGGTAAATTCCGGGAAGTTATTGGTAGAAGACAATATATCATACGCTTCTTTCCAATCCTGACGGTATACAGCATCGTTAAATTCCGGTATTACGTTACCCAGCGGGCATCCGCTGTGGCAGAAAGGCACACCGCAGTTCATACAGCGGGCCGCCTGCTGATTCAGTTTATTATCCGGGAATCGTTCTACAAATTCATTATAGTGACTAACCCTTTCCCGGGGATCCGCTTTCCCGGGCTGCTCGCGTGTAAATTCCAGGAATCCTGTAGGTTTACCCATAATTTTCCTCCACAAGTCCCTTACCTGCAAGGGATATTTTGATGATGAATGTTAATTGTTCAATCAGTGACCTACTTTCTGGCCCTGTGTTTTAGCTGATTTCAACGCAGCCTTGTATTCTTTCGGGAATACTTTCACGAAATGACGCAGTTGGTTTTCCCAGTCTTTCAGGATAAACTTCGCTACTGTGCTGTTCGTGTAGGCATGATGTTTAGTGATCAGGTCCTGCAGCTGTGCTACGTCTTCCTGGTCCAGCGGATCCAGGTCGATCATATCCCTGTTGCAGTGGTTGGCGAAAGTGCCCTTCACATCGTATACATAAGCGATACCGCCGCTCATACCTGCTCCGAAGTTGCGGCCGGTTTCACCCAGGATAACCGCTTTACCACCGGTCATGTATTCGCATCCGTGATCGCCCACTCCTTCTACTACTACGGTAGCACCGGAGTTACGGACACAAAAACGTTCTCCTGCCTTACCGCGGATGAAAGCTTCGCCGGAGGTAGCACCATAGAAACAAACGTTACCCGCAATGATATTTTCTTCTGCCTTAAAACCAGCTTCTCCATGTGGATAAAGGATGAGCTTGGAGCCAGACAGCCCTTTACCGAAGTAGTCGTTGGCTTCACCCTCCAGTTCCAGCGTTAAACCTTTAGTGGTAAAGGCGCCGAAGCTCTGGCCTGCAGATCCGATGAATTTGAAATGCAGGGTATCTTCCGGTAATCCTTCGCTTTTGTAGCGTTTGGATATTTCGTTAGACAGGATGGTACCAATGGTACGATCTGTATTTTTTACAGGGAACTGCTGGTACACCCTGGCTTTCTTTTCCAGTGCGGGCTGTGCAGCCTTCAGCAGTTGCCAGTCGATCACTTCGCTGATGCCGTGATCCTGTTCTTCCTGTTTGTACAGGCCGGTTTCGGCAGAAGCTTCTTCTTTATATAAGATCGGTGACAGATCCAGTTTTTGTGTTTTCCAGTTGGTGATATTATCACGCATCTGGAGGCATTCTACCTGGCCTACCATTTCGTTGATGGTACGGAAGCCCAGGTCGGCCATGATTTCGCGGAGTTCTTCCACGAGGTAGGTGAACAGGTTTACCACGTGTTGCGGATCGCCGTTGAAGCGTTTACGCAGTTCCGGATCCTGGGTGGCAACACCAACAGGACAGGTGTTCACATGGCATTTACGCATCATGATACAGCCTTCTACCACGAGGGCAGCGGTGGCAACACCCCATTCTTCGGCACCTAATAAGGTAGCGATGGCAATGTCGCGGCCGGTTTTCAGCTGACCATCTGTTTGTAGTACTACCCTGCTGCGGAGCTTATTTTTTACCAGTGTCTGGTGGGATTCGGCCAAACCGAGTTCCCATGGTAAACCGGCATGTTTGATAGAGCTTACCGGGGATGCACCTGTACCACCGTCGAAGCCTGAAACCAGTACCACATCGGCATGTGCTTTTGCAACACCGGCTGCGATAGTACCCACACCTGCTTTAGATACCAGCTTCACGCTGATACGGGCGGCACGGTTGGCGTTTTTCAGATCATAGATCAGCTGGGCCAGATCCTCGATAGAGTAAATGTCGTGGTGAGGTGGCGGAGAAATGAGGCCCACACCGGGTGTAGAGTGCCTTACTTTCGCGATCCAGTCGTCCACTTTATGGCCGGGCAACTGCCCGCCTTCGCCGGGTTTTGCACCCTGCGCCATTTTAATCTGTAATTCATCGGCATTGGTCAGGTAGTAGCTGGTAACCCCGAAACGGGCGCTGGCTACCTGTTTGATGGCAGAACGCATAGAGTCGCCGTTTTCCAGCAGCTCATAACGCAGCTCATCTTCCCCACCCTCACCGGTATTGCTTTTTGCACCGATACGGTTCATGGCAATTGCCAGTGTGGAGTGTGCCTCGTGTGAAATAGATCCAAAGCTCATAGCACCGGTAGCGAAGCGCTTGAAGATGCTGGTAGCCGGTTCTACTTCATCAATAGAAATAGACGGACGATTCTTTTTGAAAGTAAACAGGCTACGTAAGGTGGCTGCTTTTTCGCTTTGATCGTTTACCGCTTTAGAATATTTTTTGAAGGCTGCATAGTCGCCCATACGGGTGGCCAGTTGCAGATAGTGAATAGTGGTTGGGTTAAAGAGGTGAAATTCTCCTTTACGTTTCCACTGGTATACGCCACCTTCTGTTAAACGTTGTACCGGTGTTTCTTTGCGACCGTAGCCCATCCAGTGTTTAGCCAGTGTTTCGCGGGCAATTTCATCCAGGCCAAGCCCCTGTATACGGGAAACGGCGCCGGTGAAATATTTATCAACAGTTGCCTGGTTGATACCCAGTATTTCGAAGATCTGCGCACCCTGGTATGATTGCAGGGTAGAGATACCCATTTTTGAAAATACCTTCAGGAGGCCGTCGCAGATGGCTTTAATATAATTCTTCTTCAGTTTATCAACATCCAGCGTGGTATCCAACTTGCCGTTCAGCTTCATATCACGGATGGTGCTGAGCGCCAGATACGGGTTGATGGCAGTTACGCCAAAGCCCAGCAGGCAGGCAAAGTGGTGAACCTCCCAAACATCGCCGGCTTCTACGATCAGTCCTACCTGGCCACGGTAACCCTTGCGGATCAGGTGGTGGTGAACAGCGGAAGCTGCGAGGATAGACGGAATGGCAGCATGCTCTGAATCGATAGCGCGGTCGGACAGGATGATCACTTCAAAACCATCTTCCACTGCATCTACCGCGTAGCGGCATAAGCGGGCCAGGCCTTTTTCGAGGGAACCGGGTTTACCGTCTGCCTTGAAATAGGTGTGTAATGTTTTGGCCTGGAATAAGCCGGTATCAATACTGCGTATCTTTTCCAGTTCGTGGTTGTTGAGGATCGGGTGACGCAGCGCCAAACCGTGGCAGTGCAGCGGATCTTCATCCAGCAGGTTACCGTTGTTACCCACAAAGGTTGCCAGCGACATTACCAGTCTTTCCCTGATAGGGTCAATTGGCGGGTTGGTTACCTGTGCGAACAGTTGTTTAAAGTAGTTACACAGATGCTGTGGCTGGTTGCTCAGTACTGCCAGCGGGGTATCTGTACCCATAGAGCCAACAGGTTCTTTGCCATCAATCGCCATAGGGGCAATGATCTGATCCAGGTCCTCTGTGCTGTAACCGAATGAGCGCTGGTATTTAAAGATCTGGTCGTGTTCCAGGTGAGTAAAGGTTACTCTTGGTTCCGGCAGTTCTTCCAGGCGGATCTTGTATTTATTCAGCCATTCGCCATAAGGTTGCTGGGAGCAGATCTGTTGTTTCAGCTCCTCATCTCCTATGATGCGGCCCTGGTCCATGTCTACAATAAACATTTTACCAGGCTGCAGGCGGCCTTTTTCTTTGATATTTTTCGGATCAATCGGTAATACACCGGCTTCAGAAGCCATGATCACGCGATCGTCTTTGGTTACCACAAAACGGCTTGGACGTAACCCGTTACGGTCAAGGGTGGCACCAATGATCTTACCATCGGTAAAGGAAATGGAAGCAGGACCGTCCCATGGCTCCATGAGAGAAGCATGGTATTCGTAGAACGCTTTCTTTTCTTCACCCATATCTTCATTACCATCCCATGCTTCCGGTACCAGCATCATCATTACATGCGGCAGGGAACGGCCCGTCATGGTGAGCAGTTCAATCACATTATCCAGGCTGGCGGAGTCGGACTGGCCTTCTTCCACGATGGGGAGCAGCATTTCCATTTCTTCTTTTGAGAAGTATTTGGAAATAAAGTCCCTTTCGCCGGCGCGTAACCAGTTAAGGTTACCTTTCAGCGTATTGATTTCACCATTGTGAGCAATATACCTGTACGGGTGAGCCAGTCGCCAGCTGGGGAAAGTATTGGTAGCAAACCTGGAGTGGATGAGCGCAAAGGCAGACACCATTTTCTCATCGCTCAGGTCTGTATAATAATGGCGCACCTGGTAGGTGGTCAGCTGACCTTTATATACAATTGTTTTATAAGAGAGGGAGGCAATGTAAAACAGTGACTTCTCTTTAGGAACTGTATTGCGAACAGTTTTGGAAACGTAGTTACGGAGCACAAACAATTTGCGCTCAAAAATTTCCGGATCGCTGATATGATAAGGACAGGCAATAAATACCTGTTCAATTTCCGGTTCTACAGAAAGGGCAGATTCACCAATGCCGTCGGGACGTACCGGTACTTTA
Source organism: Chitinophaga sp. (assembly GCA_039593235.1). Classification (GTDB taxonomy): domain Bacteria; phylum Bacteroidota; class Bacteroidia; order Chitinophagales; family Chitinophagaceae; genus Chitinophaga. The sequence continues at coordinate 17,282 of JBCNPS010000034.1, forward strand.
CGATAGCCAAGAATTTCCAGGCCCAGTTTCTCTGCGCTGCGTTGAAAGATCTCGCGGCATTCTTCACGCCAGCGTGGTTCTTTCGGAAAGAACACCATGCCTACACCGTATTTTCCAAATTCCGGTAAGGCGATGCCCAGTTTCAGACATTCATCATACAGGAACTCATGGGGCGTTTGAAACAGTATCCCTGCACCATCTCCCGTATTTTGCTCACAGCCGCAGGCTCCGCGGTGTTCCATGTTTTCCAGCATGGTTAAAGCATCACGAATAATATGGTGGGATTTACGACCCTTAATGTGGGCTGTAAAACCTGTTCCGCAGGCATCATGTTCAAATTCCGGACGGTATAAACCTTGCGTTTGCTTCACTTCATCCATTTGGTTTAGATTTTTTGCTTTGGCACACCCTTCCCTTCTGACTTGCGCCGCGGGTGATGGTGTACGATATAATTCGGGAACGGTTTAAAGATACTAAAGGAACGCGGTATTTTTTGTATAAACTTTTGTTAGACGGTTAAAATTTAGAAAAAAATAAAAAGATAGCATGAATTGTTAGAACTTTTGAAAAAATGACAGCTTCCTCAGGATAAATTGAGCCGGTTTCAGGGCTCAGGCTGACAGGCTTACCGGGTTCGCAGGAAAAGTCTCTTTTATGGTCAGGTACTTTTTTTACCTTCTTATATTATATTTGGATAATACCTCCATTAACATGAATGCCTATACCAATTGTATATCCCGGAAGCTGTTTACAGCGGTATCTTTAGTGATATTTACCGGCCTCCTGCAACCCGCGTCCGCGCAGGACCAGGCGGAAGTCCCGGCGCCTGTTTCACAGAAAAAAGTAAGCTTGGATAAGGCCGCTCCCTTTACAGCCGACAGCCAGCAGGCAAAAATATCCGGCATTACCGTGCTCAGCGCGGTATGGGATACCGCCCGTATCGGGTTTTTACAAACCGGGCTGTTTAATAACAAGGTAGAAGCGGTACCGGATAAGGAAATGGGTAGCTACCTCCAGGAGTATGTAAATAACGCCTTTGGAAGGGTATTCGTTCCCGGAAAACCCCGGCTTATCTGGGTAGTGCAGGACCTTCGCATTGGAGAACGCACACAGATGATGAGTGAAAAGGCCTATGTCCGTTTAAAGGCCACGGCTTATATACAAACCGGAGGCGACAGCTACAAGTTATTGAAAGCCATTGATATAGCGCATTTGAATGGTGGGTTTGATGTAACCCACCAACACCGGAACAATATTTCAAACGCCTTTAAGGAGTTTTATACAACAGGTGCGGCGGCCATCGATTCGGTGCTGGCAGATACCCAGCCCACCCTTTCCCTGGCTGGGATAACGGAAATTTATACACAGAAACGGGAGCTGCCCGCTTTGAGGGCGCCGCTGATGGCCGACGGCGTATACCTGTCATTTGCCAGCTTTCTTCAGAATAAACCGGATATCCTGCAGTTTGAAACAAAGGGAAAAGCAGGTAAAGTAAAGGTATATGCTATTGCCGGCGATGAACAGAAAACACCTGTTCCTTCGTTATGGGGTATAGTAAAGAACGGGGCCGTTTTTAAATACAATAATAAAGCGCTGGTAGGATTATCGCGCAGTGGTTATGGCTATGTGATCACCTCTTATCTATCAGCCTATGAAAGAAGACAAACCGCTATCATTGCCGGGGCGTTTGTTGGCGGTATTGCCGGAGCCGCATTGGGCACTACTTCCGCTATGCAGCATACAGACGCTTTCCCGGAACTGAAGCTCCCTGCTGAAGCTACTGCAATAGATATGGAAACAGGCGCATTGATTTTTTAATGCGCCTGTTAACAACACCGGCGTTATCAGCAGGGAATCGGTCATACCATTCTCTTCAACAGCAGGAAATCAGGCGCCATACTTCTCCCCTACAGCTATGGTTCAAAAAGGAATTGCGCCTTACCATTCACCAGCCGCATACGCAGCGGTTCGCTGATGTGGCTTTCATTCTGCAACCTGTCGAGAGCTGTTACTATATAGGTGTATAGTTTCCCTTTAACATAGGTTAGGTCCCTGAACTCCGGATCTGACGATTGCTGCAGGATACCAATTATTTTCGTAGGGTCGCTTACGTTAATGGCTTCGTTTTGCTCAAACCGGTATAGCACGTATTGTTTGGTATGACCGCTGGTATCATCATCTGCCCAGTGTATTTCCAGTCCGAAGGGTCTTTCAAAGGCATCAATAAAATAAGGCGCCTCCGGAGTTTCTTTGGGCAGCCATTGCATAATAGGCCGCAGGGCCGGGTATTTATAAAGCCGGGTACGCAGCGCATCCTCAATGCCGAGCGGGTTGCCGCGGAAAGAGGCTGCACTGTAAAACATGCTACCCTGGATCGTGTTCAGGGTCCTTGCCTCTTCTATTTGCGCGGGTAATTCATTCGGGTTTTTCCAGGCGGCATTGCTGCCTATACGGTATACACCATGACCGATATATACCTGCCGTCCATAGCCATGCTGGCTCCACCAGTTCAGTAAAATTTCATAGTCGGCCAGCCGGTGCCCGCGTTCCCAGTAGATCTGGGGCGTTACATAATCAATCCAGCCGTTCTTCAGCCACTTCAGGATATCAGCAAACAAGTCGTCGTAGTTGGTTTGACCTCCTTTGGTGTATGATCCTTCGGGGTCTTTATCTTTGTTACGCCATACACCAAAAGGGCTGACGCCAAATTTAACCCAGGGCTTTTCCGCTTTAATAGCAACGCTCAGCATTTTTATAATGGCGTCTGTATTAGCGCGGCGCCAGTCGTCCCGCAGCATATTATTGCCATATAGCCGGTAGGAGCTGTTATCCGGAAATTCTTTTCCAGGCACCCGGTAAGGATAAAAATAGTCGTCGAAATGAACGGCGTCTATATCATAGCGTTTTACTACATCACGGATCACTGCTGTTACATATTCGCGCACTTCAGGGATGCCGGGGTCAAAATATTTTTTATTGTCGTAGGTAACGAACCATTGTGGTTTCAGGCGGGTGATATGATTAGGCGCCACGCTGCTGCGGCTGGTATTGAATACGGCCCTGTATGGGTTAAACCAGGCATGAAATTCCATACCACGTTTGTGGGTTTCTTCCACCATGAACTGTAAAGGATCATAGTAAGGATTAGGAGCCTGACCCTGTACACCGGTGAGGTACTCCGACCAGGGTTCATAAGGGGAAGCGTAAAAGGCGTCTGTAGCCGGGCGCACCTGTACCACTACTGCGTTCATACCATTCCGTTGCTGTTGGTTAAGTATTGTAATGAACTCCTGTTTTTGTTGTTCTGTACTTAACCCGCGCCTGGATGGCCAGTCAATATTTTCCACAGTGGCAATCCATACCGCTCTCAGTTCGCGTTTGGGAGGCAATTGTGCCCATGCCTGCTGCATTCCGATAATTAAAAATATTGCGCCTGCTATAAATTGCTTCAACATCAGCCTGACTTTTTTTTCCGTAAGATGCGAAAATAGCGAAAAGCAAGGCTGATTTGATACAAATATGTGATTCTTATGAAGATAGGGAGCTAATCTTTCTCCATTTTAAGCTTTGTGGCCGGCGCCTGGTAATCTTCCGGCAGGTATTCCGCCGGTACAGTGGTCATGTTGCCGTCGCGGTGTGCAATAAAGTGTGGCGACATAATTTCAATACCTTCTGCATTGAACTCATCTATAATGTGCCGGTGAAGATCAGAGTAGATGACTGCCATTTTATGGGAATGGTCTGTATACACGTTGATTTCGTAGGCGATGGCGAAATCGTCAAGACTGGTTTGTAAAACAAACGGCGGCTTGTTTTTCATAACGCCATCCGTGGCCATAGCTGCTTTGATCAGCATTTCATGTACTTTTTTCCAGGGTACTTCATAGCCGATAGTAACAGTAGTGTGTAATATGAGCCCGAGGTCTTTGCTGGACGTGGTAAAATTAATGGTGTGGCCGTTTAATATACTGGCGTTAGGGACTGTTATTTCCTCGTTTTTGATGGTGCGAAGCCTGGTAACAAGAAGGTTCTTTTCTATTACATCTCCCGTAATTTCCCCGATCTTCACCCGGTCGCCGATCTTAAACGGACGCATATACGTAATTACAAAACCTGCTATCACATTGGCAATTGCCGAAGAAGAACCCAGTGAAAACAGGATGCCGAGAAAAACAGATACCCCCTGGAATATTTTTGAATCCGACCCGGGGAGGTAGGGGAATATTACCACGAACATAAAGGCATACAGCAGGAACTTGACACCGCTTCCGGTGGGCCTTGCCCAATCGGCATAAAAGCCTTTGATGGTAAGGTTGCCGGTAGCCACTTCCTCCGCCAGGTAATTGACCAGTTTCACCAGGTATCTTGTTACAAAATAAATTACGATGATAGTGAGTAATTTGGGGAGATAATGTAAGAAACCGATCAGGATGGATTTGATAGGAGATAATGTCCAGCTGATCAGTTTATCGGCAATCCCTTTTGTCCAGGGAAAAATGCTGAATACAAAAGGCAGGGTAATATAGAAAACAAGAAGAATGGCGATGATCCGCACGATGCGAAGAATATTAAAAACGATGCCTACCTGCTTTTGCTGGTTCAATAGTGCATATTCTTTTACTTTAACGCCTTTAAAGTAACGGTCTTTTTCCCTTACAATTCTTCTGCGAAATTGCCTGAACAAACGGTTGATACCGTAAACGATGAAGGAAAAAACAACGATGATCAGTAGCAGCCACCCTATGCGGATAAGAACACTTTGCAGGCTGCTGTCTTTCTTTTCCTGAAGTATTGCATTGCGTACAGCAGTTGCATATTGTTGTGCCATCTGTGCTTTGTCCTGTTCCAGCCAAAGTGCATCGTCGTTGGTTACGCTCAGCAGTACCAGCTCATTATAGATAACGTCTATATTATTTTCATTGGGTATAATTATTATAGAGTCGGGAGCAAAAAAGGGATCATCGGCCAGCTGGATCATTTTGTGTTCAATGTTCTTTGCCCGGTCGCTTGGGTTCAGTGGTCCCAGTTTATTATAAATGTAGAAAAGTGTGTCGTCCCGGAAAGGTACTACAGGAATCCCTTTGCTGATGGCTTTCAGTTGAAGGATGCGCTGCCGGGCGGCGGCCTTTTTCAGGGAATCGGCCTGTTCAAAAGCGGAGAGCTTTTGTTGCAGCTCCTTTTTCCGGTTGTCGTTATCGTTGCTGATCTGTAGCAGTTGTTGCTGCAGTTCTTTTTTCTGTTCATTATCTGCTTTCTGAAGGGAATCGCTTTCCCGGAGCAGGCGGGTGGTAAGGATCAGTTGTGAATCGGTGAGGGAGTCGCGGCTGGCCTTACTGCTGTCGTTTTGTGCATGGCATGGAAAAGCCAGACAAACCAGTATGGCTGCGAAGTAGAGGGTATCAACAATTTTCATTCCCGTAGCTTTTATTTAAAATACGGAAAATTCAGGTAGCAGGTGGTTATATCTTCCTTTTGGTGTATTGGCTGTAGTCCGGCAAATTGGCCTCATACTCCTGGTGCATCAGGGGGGAGGTAAGAAGAAAATCAGCTGATGCCCGGTTGCTGGCCATCGGGATATTCCATACCACACCAAGGCGAAGCAGTGCCTTGATATCCGGGTCATGAGGCAATGCTTCCATAGGATCCCAGAAAAAAATGATCACATCCAGTTCCCCCGTGGCCACCAGGGCGCCAATTTGCTGGTCGCCGCCCAGGGGGCCGCTCAGGAGTTTTCTTACAGATACATCCAATGCCTGTTCTATCAGCAGGCCGGTGGTACCGGTAGCATACAGTTCATGGCGACTGAGTACCGTTTTGTTATAAGTGGCCCATTCTATCAGCTCCGCCTTTTTATGGTCGTGAGCGATCAGGGCTATTCTTTTGCGGGCTTTTAAAACTTTTGATGTTTGCATATATGATCACAAAAGTAATAAGTGGCGCACAATAATTATATCTAATGTTAGTGTTTATCGTTGGTATCCAGTGTGGCCAGATCCCTGTCGAAAATATAAAGACCGCCCTTGTCCTCTCCTATCAGTTTTAGCTTATCCAGGATATGACGGGCAAGGCGTTCTTCTTCGATCTGCTCGGTAACATACCATTGCAGGAAATTATGTGTGGCATAATCCTTTTCGCTCAGGCACATATCCACGAGGTTGTTGATCTCTTTGGAAACCAATAGTTCATGGCTGAATACATGCTCAAAAATGGCATGGATGTTTTTAAATTTCACAGTAGGCTGTTTTAAAGCCGGAACCAGGCCATGACCGCCTCTTTCGTTGATAAACTTCAGCAGTTTGAGCATATGGGCCCTTTCCTCGTCGGAATGCCGGTACAGGAACTGGGCTACGCCGTTATACCCCTGTACTTCTGCCCAGGAAGCCATGGCGAGGTAATACTGGGAGGAGGCTGCTTCCATCTCTACCTGCTGGTTCAGTGCGTCATAAATTTTCGGAGAAAGTTCTTTTAATAACATAATGAAAAATTTGTATAATATGAAGAAGATCAAGGTGTGACGGG
>JBCNPS010000340.1:0-8306 GCA_039593235.1 Chitinophaga sp.
ATAATAAAGATAAAAGTATCCGCTGTGGTGGCACGCTTACCATTCCGGCCAACCGCAAAAACTTTCCCGCCGTAGTGCTACTATCCGGCACCGGTAAGCAGGACCGGGATGGCACTATGGCTGGTCCCAAAATGTTTGAAGCCCTGGCCGATTCCCTGGCGACAGCAGGTATTGCCGTGCTCCGTACAGATGATCGCGGCACCGGTGAAACCAATGGCGTATATGAAATAGCCACCACCAAAGACTTTGCGGACGATGCACTGGTTGCGATCAACTTTCTGCAGTTGCAACCCGGCGTTACGGTAACAGGCCTCATAGGCCACAGTGAAGGTGGCGCCGCCGCTATCATTGCCGCTGCTGAAAGTAAAAAGGTGGCCTTTGTGATCACCCTGGCAGGACTGGCCACTAACGGCTTACAGGCATTGAAGCTGCAAAACAATGCCATCATTGATGCAGCGCCCATTCCTGATTACGACAAAAAACGCCACCGTACCATCACCACACTGATGTTTGATACGGCTTACCGTTACGCCTATACGCCGGAGCTGGAGCCCCGGCTACGCACCACGTACAATGCATGGAAACATATGGACGACAGCGCCTATGCGAAAGACAAGGCCGGGGAAGCAGATCACATGCGCTTCTTCCTGGACTCTTATATCAGGCAGGCTACCGGCCCCTGGTATCAATACCACCTGCGGTATGATCCTGTGCCTTTCCTGCAACAGATCAAAGTACCTTTCCTGGCGCTGAACGGTGATAAGGATATCATGGTGCCTTATAAAGAAAACCTGGCCACCATTGAAACTGTGTTAAAGGAGAGCGGTAATAAGCAGGTGACGGTGAAAGTACTGCCCGGGCTAAATCATCTTTTCCTGCATTGCGAAAGCTGCACCAACAGCGAACTGCCGCAGCTGAAGGGCGACTTTGCCCCCGAAGCATGGGTAGTGATCAGGAACTGGATGCAAATGTTTTTATAATATCAATCATAGAGTGATGACCGCCATCCCTTTCCAGGGATGGCTTTTCTATCTTTCGAAAGAAGAAATATCAACATAATACTTCTTAAAAGTATTCCTGTCCACGTACACATCTATCTTTTTATCCCGGTCAATATACGGGGTAGGATCCGACCAGATAAAACCACTTTTAAAAGGATGTGTGATCCCGGTAAGCGGATCTTTCCACTCGCACCGGATAAAAAACGGGTGACGGCGGTTAACGGAAACAAAGCTGTTTATATCCACAGCAATAAAACTGGCGGGCACCAGCTGTCCCGATTGTTTCAGCCGTTCCTTCCGGGAATTGCCCACCTTTCTCACAATATGATATCCCAAACCAATAAGGCCAAATATCAATGCAAATATGCCGGTGATAAAGACGGCGAAATATTGCCGCCAGCCGGCTATTTTAGCGTCGTCAGGATCATTGGGGTTGTAGTAGATCTCCACCTGGTCGCCGATATCATACCCTGCGGGGCTGGACGATACATTGGAAATATAACGATGCTTTACACCCGCTTCATCATTGTAGGTGACAACCGGGGCATACGTAGTGGATTTGGAGCCTCTTTTGGCGATGAGGTCTACCACGGTGCCATTGGTTTTTACGGCGGAAGCATTGAACTTTTTAACGCTGAAAAAGAAGACAAGGGAAACGGTTAGCATAATAATGCCAATGACCAGGAAGATGTTGAAAACTAAAGATACGGAATTGCGTTTCATGTAAACAATGGGTTAAGTAAGGGTGTAAGATAGCAAAATAAAGGAATGAATAAAGTGAATAGGCGGTTGTATATGACACCACGTGTCAACGGTTATAAATGAATAACAAACTGACTGATACGTTCCATCACCTGGTCAAAGTCAGGTTGTCCTTTATGGTATAAGGCAGCTGTAGACTGATACCTTTGCAGCTTTTCAACGAAGGTATTGTCCGGGATGATAACAGTGGCATTGCTAATCCTCTGTTTTAGACTGTCGTAAAAAATCCTGGTACAGCTTCCTGGCTTTGGCATTCCCATAATAATTAAAAAGCTTCATCAGCGTATTTTTATCAACTTTTTCCATGCGGGAAAACAGATGGGTTGTCAATTCCAAAGGGTCTTCGGCGAGGGACTCCATATTTCCAGCCAGATCAACAAGTAAATATTCCGGGGTCACTTTCTTCGGATAATGCGGAACAATCTTAAAGTCAAAGAATTTATTGCCCAACTGGAATATACCATGCCGTTTGTGGTTATAAACAATACGTTTATTATAAAGCTGGGTAGTACCTACCCCAAGGCTATTGTATGCGGTAGGAGAGGTAAGCAGAAAATCTTTATCTTTTAAAAAACTACGCACCAGTTCCTTTTCCTCCGGGGGAACCTGGCCAAAAGTAGATTGTTTGGGGTAATAGTAAAGCCCCTGCTGTAGCTTCTTTAACGTACCATCTTCAACCAGCTCTGTTAAATGCCTGTCCACCGCATTTGTCCATTGCGTGAGTTCACCGCGACGGTAAACCCTGCCTGGCCTCAGCTTTCTTTTAAGTTCATCTACGGCATTCATTCGTTTTCTTTATTGAAGATTTATTATTCTTAACAAAGATCCGCACTTGCGTCCAGCTCAATTTCCTTTACAATTGCCTTTTCTATCAATAGCCTGGGAGCACTGCCGTGTCCACTTCTAACCGGCACTATTTTAACCCTTGATGATATGCCATCAAAAAAGCGAAAGTAATCAGGTTCTCTATTTTGGCCTTCGCAAACTATTATGAAAAGAAATGCATCTCTGAAAGCGGCTTTCTTTTCGTAAATAAACTTAATCGGCTTTGGCATATTTCTCCCAGTTTAAGTCTTTTAAATTCCCTAAGAAAGGGATGCCGCCATATCTGCCGTTTAAGTATCCTTTTCTTATGTCAATAGTATGATGTTCTTTAAATTCGCTTAGGGCATATAATTCAGTTGCTCCTTCCTTATTTTTTTCCGCAAACCAGATCTCATCAGGCCGGAAAATTTCCTGATCAAGAAGATTTGATTCATGAGTAGTGAATATCAATTGTCCTTTAGTTTCAGGGTCATGGGAAAATTTTTTAATCAGTTCTTTTATGAGCAAAGGATGAATGCTTCTCTCAATTTCGTCTACCAGGTAGGTTTTACACTTATTAACTGCATTAAACAGTGCGGGCAGATATTCAAGTAACCTTCTTGTGCCATCAGATTCCTGGGAAAGTTTGAAACGAACCTTTCCGTTGTCCTCACCGTGAGAAAATAATATCCTTTTAGCAACAGGCTTATTCTCTTCAAAAACAAAAACAACATCCTCGTATTGATTGCGTAGAAATTTGGCCTTCCCGGACTTTGCCCGTAAATCGGCGGTTATTCTTTCCGCCTCCTGCTTGTTATCTTCTCCAAAAAAGGCTTCAATCGGCATTGTATCAACATGGATATCTATAACACCTGTATTGAAAGTCTTCATTATATCTTTGGCGAAGTCAAGAAAGAAGGGATTCTTTTCTAACTGTAAAACAAGCCCGCCCGGTCTTGAGTCAGGGGATATTATTTCCAGCCCTTTCTCAAACCATTCAATTGCATTTTTAAAAGGCTCAAAAACTTTATTCTGCCTGTTTTTCATATGAAACAGTACAGGTTTGTTTCTCTCTAAAACTTCATTTTTCAGGAACGTAGGGAACAGTGATGCTTCGGCATCTTTTTGTACCTCTTCAGAAAAGGAAATTTTAAGATCCTTTTCACCCTTTTTATCAGTCCTGATAAAAAGGGTATAATCGTTCTTCTTCCCCAATCCGCTTATTAACAATTCTTCTTCTATAATAATACCCTGATTTACTGTTAATCCGTAATAATAAGGGACATTCTCTTTAATGAACTCCACTCCGATATAAATATCCTTTGAGCTGCTCTCTTCATCAAATTTGAATGTTTCTGTAATCAATGCTATCGGCATCTCCCCATCAAGAAGAAAATCTCTGAGAACGGCAAGTACATGTATAAGATTGCTTTTCCCTGCACCATTAGCTCCGTAAATAGCATTCAGGTTTAAAAGCTCAATGCTTTCAGTTTTAAAAATATGATGGGAAAGGCGTCCAAACCGTCCCGGCACCATATTAAATTCTGTAAGTTCCTTAAAGGAGAAAAGGTTCTTTACAAGTAAGCGAATTAACATGTGCGTGAATTTTTCACGCAAAATACGCATAAAAGGTTGAAAAATAAAAGAATAATGACATAGATTGGCCGAATTGAGTGAAATTTTAACGATTGTTGGGGCGTGTAATTTTAATGGCTTACAGGCTTTTTATAGGAGAAGCTGCTCACCCCGTTACCAGCACCTTCCCACAACCCACATACCTAACCCGCTCAATCACCAGGTCAGTAACAGGCATACCCATTTCAATACCAATACCCACCAGCAAAGTACTGTCATCATTCAACAGCCCAAGGTCCGTGAGCGCCAGTAAAATACGCTGCGCTTCGGAATGCTGCTTCACCAACTGCCATTCCGTACGCGCCGATACCGGTAGCGGTTGATTTTCCGCATTCCTGTAATTAATTCCATTGAATCCAATATCAGCAACTATTCCAAATGTAATAACAAACCGGAAAAACGGGTATTGCCAGGGCAGCAGCAAATTCAGCCCCGGTAACAGGCCGGGCAGCTGCACTTCCGCGGTCCCGGTTTCTCTTTCAATGGTACATTGAACAGGATGGCGAAGCACGCTGTCGAAAGTGTTTTTCCTGTTTAGCTGGAACCCTTCCAGTAAATACCTGTGCCGGGAAAGGTCTATGCTTCTTTGCCCCCTGTCGCCGGTGGTATCCAGTAATTGTATGCTTTTAGCCAGTTTAACCAGCATAGGCGTAAAATTATAATCGGCCAGGTGTTTTACAGGGTACAATACCTGCCTGATGTTTTTTGCTGCATAGCCGCAGCCGGCAAATTCGGTATTGTTTTCCCGCGTGCGCTCAAAAACCGGCGATTGCCGGATCTGCGCTTTGGTGGCGCCTCCCTTGGTGCGGACAATGATTTTATCAGAGCCTCTCACTTTATAGGCCGATAATTTGCCCAGTGAGCCCGTGAAGTTAATGCCGTCTGTTAGAAATGCCATAACTAATAATTGTTTGGTGACCCTTCCAGGTATAGAGTAACTACACAAGGAAAGAAAAAAGTGTTTACATGTATATAACCGGTATCTTATAGATAAGGGTTATCTAATAACGGAGTTTTTTTTATCTATGGTTTATATATGGCTTATCCCGGAACGGCGCACCCATGGCGCATATTGATTACATGTTGTAACGCATGGCCCATTCACAGCTGGTTACGGGTTGAAGGCCAGGCTTGAGCAACCCGCCTTAATACAAACAACAACGTTGCCTGCGGAATGTCGGGGTAATTGTATAAATTACTCCCTGCATGTAAATTTCCCTATAAAATGACATCCGACACAGCAAAACAAACCGGTAGAAAAAAAGCGATAATTGCACAGCTGGTGGCAATGACAATCCTGGAGTTTTTTTGGTTTCTTACAGAAGCGGGAGGTGATTGGGCAAATGGGCTGATTTTCTTTATAGATGCCCAGATGAACCTCGACGTACTGTTCTTTTTTATCCTTCTTTTTGGTATCACTTATTTTTTTGGAGGAAAAGCGGGAGAAAGGATATTTAATGATCCCGGGAAATATTTGTGGACAGGAATAAAATACGGTTTGCTCACCAGTTTGATCATGATCATTTACTGGACCATTGTTTACCTGCTTCATAACGGGTTTAATGTAACGTTTTACCAGATCATGCTGGTATGGCCTGCTTTATTACTCACAGTAACTATAACATGTGGCTGGTTATGGTGCGCCTGGCAGATCATGCGGAATGTGAAGAAGGGGAACTATTAAATCTGACAATTAATGTTTAATTTACCCATCGTCATGTGAACCGTTCCGGATAGAATGATATTATCATAGCGTAATGAACGAACAGGAATTACTTAAACAACTTTCTCTTGGCAACCAGGAGGCATTTACAGCTATTTACTTACAATACCATGGTGGTATCTATAATTACCTGCTGAAATTTACCAAGAATCCGATACTTACCGAGGACCTGGTACATGATGTTTTCCTGAAGATATGGGAGGTAAGGGCCCAGCTGGATATACGCTTGTCGTTCCAGGCTTACCTGTACCGCCTGGCCCGCAACACGGCCCTTACGCAGCTGAACCGGATCGCCCTGTACGATACTATCCGTGATGAAGTGATGCACCGGGTTTCCCTGGGCATCAACGATCAAACTTTAATGAACAATGTAGAGGCGAAGCAATACGAGGAATTGCTCAGTAAAGCGGTGAACAGCCTGCCGCCGCAGCGGCGGGAAGCGTTTATCCTTTGCCGGCAGCAGGGCAAAACCTATGAAGAAGCGGCTGCCTTAATGGATATTTCCCGTAACACGTTTAAACAGCATTTGTCGCTGGCCATAAAATCAATCAAAGAATACCTGCTGGAGCATGGCGATATTTCCCTGCTGATCCTCCTGGTATCGCTGAAATAACTTTTTTTTCCGTCGCATCCACCCATTTGTTTTATTCATTAGTCTTATTGATATGGAGCCGAATAGATTTTCTGAAACAGACCTGCTTCAAAAGTACCTGGACGGTACCATTTCGGAGCCGGAGAGCGGGGAATTGTTTGAGCGGTTAAAGCACAATGCCATTGAAGACAATGCCGCATTGGAAGCGCTGTTGCAAAAAGTGTACAATCAATCATTTACAGAAGCGCCTGTTATTTCAGCGGATGCCAGCCGGCGGATCCTGGAGCGACTGGTAACTGCTGTGCAGTTGGATAAACCGGAAACGCGGGTGCGCCGCATGCCTTCCTGGTGGCGTTATGCAGCGGCCGTATTGATCATTGCAGTGGCTGCCACGGCGGTATGGCTGGTGAACACAAATAAAAAAGAAACACACCCGTTTGCCGGGAATGTATCGCCATCCGGTGAGATCCTTTCCGGTTCCAGTCGCGCTATACTGCAAATGCCTAATGGGGAGGAAATATTGCTGGACAGTGCAAAAGGAAATATTGTGCAGAAAGGGAACTTTCATGTAAACAATAGTGGCGGTAAACTGGATTATGAAGGAAATGCAGCCAAAGTAGAGTATCATACCCTTACCACGCCCCGCGGAGGCCAGTACCGGCTGCAACTGCCGGATGGTACGGCGGTATGGCTCAATGCTGCATCCAGTATTACTTATCCTACCGCTTTTACGGATCATTACCGGAATGTAAAGGTAGTAGGAGAGGTGTATTTTGAAGTAGCGCAGCACCAGGAACAGCCGTTTATGGTAGATGTGGATGGCAAGGCCAAAGTAGCCGTTTTAGGAACAAGCTTTAACGTAAACGCCTATACGGATGAACAGAGCATCCGGACCACCCTGCTGGAAGGAAGCATTATCATGTTCCACGACCAGCAAACAGTGATGCTGAAGCCGGGCCAACAGGCGCAGATCAAAAATGAGCTGAGAATGAACATCGTTAATGCGGATGTGGAGTCGGTAATGGCCTGGAAAAACGGGCTGTTCCGGTTTGATCGCGCGCCTCTCAGCGAAGTGCTGAGGCAAATGTCGCGCTGGTACGATGTAGGTATTGTTTATGAACACGGGGTCCCCGATATCGTATTCAGCGGGGAAATAAAAAGGGACCTGAATTTATCGCAGGCACTTGTAGTGCTGGCGAAAATGGGGGTTCGTTACAGGATAGAAGGAAAGAAAATAATCGTCATGCCATAGGGATGCTGTAATTTTGCGGTGATTGAATCACCAGCAACTGTAATATGACCAACAGCACTGTTAAACAAAAGAGAATAAAGGACAGCAATATAGGAATAGCCACCCTGCTGGCTTTTGCCATGATCCCTATGTCGGGGTTTGCCACGGATATTTATATCCCTTCTTTACCGGGCATGACCAATGCCCTGGGTATTTCCAACAGCCAGGCCCAGCTTACGCTGAGTCTTTTTTTGATCAGCTACGGCTTATCGCAGCTTTTTATAGGCGGACTGCTGGATAGTTTTGGCCGGTACCGGATCTCACTGGTGGCTATGTTCATTTTTTGCGCATCCTGCGTTACCATTGCCAACACGCATAATATTTATATTATTTACGCCATGAGGGTGCTGCATGGTATTACCATAGCAGCCATGGTAGTGAGCAAGCGGGCGTTTATTGTAGACCTGTATGCAGGGGAACAGCTAAAACATTATCTCAGCCTGTTTACGATCATCTGGTCTACCGGGCCTATAGTAGCGCCTTTTATCGGCGGGTACC
>JBCNPS010000341.1:0-8262 GCA_039593235.1 Chitinophaga sp.
AGATACCGTGGTGGTGCTGGACAACCATATTATCGGCAAACCAAAGGACCGGGAAGATGCCATTGCTATTTTATCGCGGCTCAGCGCACGTGAACATCGTGTAGTCACCGGCGTTATTATCCGGCAGGGAGAAAAGGAAGTAGCGTTTTCCAAAACAACAGCCGTACATTTCAAGCTGCTGACCACTGATCAGATCACTTATTATGTAGATGAATACAAACCGTTTGACAAGGCCGGCGCCTATGCTATCCAGGAGTGGATCGGCGCTGTGGGGATAGACAGTATAAACGGTTGCTTCTATAATGTAATGGGGCTACCGGTAAGCAGGGTAGTAGAAGAGCTGGAAAATTTTTAATCAATAAGAACGGCGCAGGGAACTGCGCCGTAATCATGATTGGTTTTTGCTTATTAGATATCTTTATTCCAGCACCAGCACATTCACCTCTTTATTTTTGAGCCAACCGGCATCTTTCAGTTTCTGCAGGTTGATAGTACCTACCACATAGCGCCATTCAGTAGATTCATATTTTTCAGAGATATTAAAGAACTCTGCCAGGTCTACCTGGTCGGGCGATTTGTAGCGCAGGTATACTTTCAGTTTTACATCATTGGTAAAGCTGGGCTGGTTGTTTTGTTTGATCTTTTTGTATTCGTAGCGGTAGTTGTACACCAGTGCGGAGATATCCGATAATACAGCGCTGCCGGTAGCGGTACCGCCTGCGCCTTTACCCACAAAGAACTGTTTGTCGGTGAATGCGCTTTCCAGCAGGATACCATTGTATTCGTTGTACACATCGTAGAGCAGGTTGTGTTCTTTGATCAGGTGCGGCAGTACATAGGAGAATACATGACCGTTCTGGCGGCGGCACTGTGCAATCAGTTTGATGGTACAATTTCTTTGTTTGGCAAACTGGATATCAAAATCATTCAGGTGATGGATCCCGAAGTTGAACACTTCTTCCGGTTTTACAAAAGTGCCGAATGCGTGCAGCAGCAGGATCACTATTTTGAATTTCGGATCAAATCCTTCGATGTCCAGTGTAGGATCTGTTTCCGCGAAACCCAGGTCCTGCGCCTGTTGTAAGGCGGTTTCGAAGCTAAGGTTCTCTTCAAATATTTTGGTAAGAATATAATTCGTAGAGCCGTTACAGATACCTTCTACTGCATTGAGCAGGTCGTTGTCGTAGTATTCTTCCAGGTTGCGGATGATGGGAATACTGGCGCAGCTGGATGCTTCATACAGGAATGGTACTTTGTTTTCCGCCTGCAGTTGGTATAAAGCCGGCAGGTTTTCGGCGATCATGCGTTTGCTGGCGCTTACTACGGCTTTGCCGTTGCGGAGCGCTTTGCTCACTATTTCAAAGGCTGCTTCGGTGTCGTTGATCAGTTCTACTACTACGTCAATGGTAGGATCTTCGAGGATTTCATTTTTATCTGTCGTAAAATAACTGCTATCGATCGGTCTTGATTTATTAGGGTCTTTAATACAGATCTTTTTGATCCTTGCATTAATACCTTTTGTTCTGTTCAAAACTTCATAGAGTCCTTGTCCTACGACGCCGAATCCGAAAATACCTAAATTGATGGTCTTGTTTTCCATACTTTTTTTTGAGCTTGCAGCCTTCGCAATCAGTCTTTCGCCGTGCAGAGATGATCAGTTTCCGTACATTGAAAGTGGTGTTACCAACTACTAGCGGCTTTATTGTAAAACAGTAATTTGCTTGCCGGCCGGATGGTTTAGTTTATCCAGCGCCTGTTTCAGGTCGTTGATCAGGTCATCGGCATCTTCGATACCTACTGATAAACGGATGCAGGAATCCTGCAGCCCTGTTTTTCTCCGGAACTCTTCCGGAATGGTACGATGCGTCATGGTGGCCGGGTGGGCCAGCATGCTTTTCACGCCGCCAAAGCTTTCTGCCAGTTTAAATAATTTGGTAGCGTTTACGATGCGGATCGCATTTTTGATATTGTCGCTTTTCAGTGAAAAGCTTACCAGTGCGCCGTAATTTTTTTGTTGTTTACGGGCGATGTGGTGATTTTTATGTGTAGCCAGTCCGGGATAGAATACTTTATCCACAGCGGGATGTGTGGCCAGCCAGTTGGCGATGGCGCTGGCGTTGCTGCATTGTTTTTCCAGGCGGAGGTACAGTGTTTCAATACCGCGTATAGTGAGCCATGCGTCAAAGGGGCTGAGTATACTGCCGGAAATATTCTGGTTATACCGGATCTGGTCTGCCAGTGTTTTTGAGTTCACTACTACGAGGCCGGCGATCACGTCGCAATGGCCTGCCAGGTATTTGGAGGCGCTGTGGATCACGAGGTCGGCGCCCAGTGTTAACGGCTGTTGCAGTAGTGGAGTGCTGAAAGTATTGTCAACCGCCAGCAGGATATTATGTTGTTTGGCAATTTTGCTGATAGATTTAATATCAGATACCCGCAAAGTTGGGTTGGTAGGGGATTCCAGCCAGATGATCTTTGTATTGGGCGTAATGGCGGCCAGTACTTTATCGAGGTTGCTGGTATCTACAAAATTCACTTTGATCCCAAAGCGTTCAAACATGTGGTTAAAGATCTGGAAGATGCCGCCGTAGGTATCTTCCACGGCCATGATCTCATCGCCGGACTTTAACAGCTTCAGCACCGCATCTATGGCCGACATACCGCTGGCAAACGCAAACCCGGCAAACCCTTCTTCCAGGTTGCAGATGAGGTCTTCCAGCACTTTTCTCGTGGGGTTGTTTGCCCGCGAAAACTCAAAGCCTTTATTGATGCCGGGTGATTCCTGCACAAAGGTGGACGTTTGATAGATAGGCACAGAAATGGCGCCTGTCAGTTCGTCTACCGGTATGCTGTGAATCAGTTGTGTAGCTGTTTTCATGTTATAAATTATTTTTAATGATGTTCAATGTGCACAATTGCCAACTGCAACGATATCATTAAAGATCAACTTAAACAACAACAAATCCATGAAAGGGGCGGGGAGGGGGCATAAAAAAAGCTCTCCCGTTTGTTGGAAGAGCTCCTTTAGAAAGTTATATATATCTGTGAAGTATTATCTCTGCCAACTTATCTTTCCCCGGTTTGCACCAGGGCAGGAATTAGCACCTTTTTCCCGGTCATAATGACCAGGAAAGGTTGCTAAGGCATCGCAGGGCCAAGTCCCTCCGCCTTTCTGGATAAGTGATGTGTAAGAACTGGCGCAAAGGTAATATCACTTTAGGCAGATTTCCAAATTGGAGTTGTTTTTTATTTATTAACCGGTGTTTTATTACCTTTGGATGATATTATTTTATACCCAACCATATCTTTATGTTTGTTAACCCGTTGCTCTCAGAAGAGCTGTTCCAGCATATCTGGGCATTCCGGCTATTTAAGCAGGATCACCTGACCACCACTGGCGGAGAGCCGGTACAGGTATTGTTTCCCGGTGTTCATAACCACAATGGCGGGCCCGATTTTTCGGCCGCGAAGATCAGGATCGGCGCTACTTTATGGATAGGCCAGGTGGAGCTGCACCTGCGTACATCCGACTGGTTCCGGCACGGGCACCAGCATAATGCGCAATACGGCCGTATTATCCTGCATGTGGTGTTTGTGCACGACATGCCCGATGTTGTTACGGGGAATGCGCCCTGTCTTGAATTGCAGCAGCATATCCCCAAGGTGCTTTTGCAGCGTTATGAACAGTTGAAGGCGTTGTCGCCCTTTGTACCCTGCGCGCCCCATGCTTCCCGGGTGCCGCAGCTGACCTGGCTGAGCTGGAAAGAGCGGTTGCTGGCGGAGCGTTGGGAACGCAAGATCAGCAGCCTGCGGGCCTGGCTGCAGCATAATCATTACAACTGGGAGGAGGTATGTTACTGGGCGGTGGCCCAAAGTTATGGTACACCGGTAAATGCCCTGCCTTTCCTGCAGGTGGCGCAGTCGCTTCCCTATAAAATGCTGATGCGGTACCGGCACCTGCTGACCCAGGTAGAGGCGTTGCTGTTTGGCCAGGCCGGTATGCTGGAAGCACCCCAAACAGACGGGTATGCGTTACAGTTACAGGATGTTTACGGGCACCTGCAGCACAAATTCCGGCTCAGCCCAATACCAGCTCACCACTGGAACTGGCTGCGGATGCGGCCTGCAGCCTTTCCTACCATGCGGCTGGCCACTTTTGCCGCGTTGCTGCAGCAATCCACCCACCTGTTTTCCCGGATACTGGAAGCCCCCGATGTAACAGCGCTGGAACAACTGTTTTTCGTGCAGCCATCGGCGTACTGGCGTACGCATTACCGTTTCGGTCACCCCGTGGCGCGCACGCAGCGGCCCGGCAAGCAGGCAGTACAGGGCATCCTGATCAACACGGTGCTGCCCCTGCTGTTCCTGTACGGACAGGATAAGAATGGCAAATATTACCAGGAAAAAGCCCTGCATTTCCTGCAGCAGCTGCCGCCGGAAAGAAACCACATTACCAACAGCTGGAGCCAGCTGGGAATTGGCCAGGAAAGCGCTTTGGAATCACAGGCACTGCTGCAGCTAAAACAGTACTACTGCGATGAGAAAAGGTGCCTGCACTGCGCCATAGGAGTGAAGATCATTTCAGGCGTTTAGCGCCTTCGGCGATTACCAGTTGAAGGTTACATTCTGCACTATGTCCGGGTGAACGCTCATGGCCACGGGGCAGGTATGTGCCGCCCTTTCCAGGATGGTGCGTTCTTTTTCGCCAAGGCCGTGGCCTTCGGGGAAGTCGAACACGATGGTTACGCCGGTGATGCGGCGCGGCTCTGTGCCCATTATTTTCTGAACGCTTACTTTGGTGCCTTCAATGGCCCAGTTATTATCCATTGCCTTGATGCCCATAATGCTGAGCATACAGGAGCCCAGTGCGGTGGCAACCAGGTCGGTGGGAGAAAACTTTTCGCCCCTGCCACGGTTATCAACAGGTGCATCTGTTTCGATAACAGTGCCGGATTGCAGGTGGGTAGCGGTGGTACGTAACTGGCCGGTATAAACTATAGATGCTGTTTGCATGATATCTTTTTAAATGATCGATCCGTAAAATTAAATGTATTTTTATTATAAGTGTATCCCTGGCAGTAAAGGTACCTGGTAAACTAAAAAAAAATTAGCTACGTTTGTAATATATACATAACAATACCTTTGTTCAAGCGTTTATTTATTATAATAATAGCCCACTGTGAAAAAAATATACTTAATCCTGTTTTTAGCGACGATATCCGGCGGCTTGTTTGCGCAAACCACCTCCAGGCAGCAAAGCACCAAGAAAAGTGACAAAGAACAGCGTAAGCTGAAAAAGATCTCCATTTTCCGTGAACAGGAAGAGGGAGAGAACGTTTTCCAGCGTGATTTTTCTGCAGGAGCAAGGCTGAATACCGACGGATGGTCCGGTTTTGCGGAACTGGGATACCGGAAAACGAGGAAAAAAGTGAATTATTTCCAGTTTGAGTTTGGAGAGAAGAAGAGTAATAAGGAAGTAAAGATAAACAGTGGGTATGCCTTTACCCAGCGTCCTTTTATTTACGGTAAACAGAATAATTTTTACCAGGCTAAGCTGGGCGTAGGACAACGGTACCTCATTGGCGGTAAAGCCAATAAAAACGGGGTAGAGGTAGATGCTATCTATTACGGAGGCGTATCCCTGGGACTGGTAAAGCCTTATTACCTGAATGTGCAGAATGAGAACGGGGAAAATGTGGATATCAAGTATACCCCTGAAACGGCGGATCTTTTCCTGCACAAGGAACAGATCAACGGCGCGGGCGGTTTCGGAAAAGGGTGGAACAACCTCAGCGTGGTACCAGGGTTACATGCCAAACTGGGAATGCGGTTCGACTGGGCCCATTTCAACGAAGTGGTGAGCGCCCTGGAAGTAGGGGTAAATGGAGAGTACTACACCAAAAAGATCCCAATTATGGTGGTAGTAGATGGAGTTGACCATAATAAACAGTTCTTTTTTAATGCATATGTCAGCATCCAATTCGGGAAGCGCTGGAATAAGAGATAAGTATTAACTTTGCTCTTCTAAAGAAAGGAATAAGCGATGCAAGAACTACCCGTAATAGCCGCCGAACCGGCTACAACAAGAGTGAAAAAGCCCGATTGGCTGCGCGTTAAATTACCCATAGGCGAGAATTATAAACAGGTTAGAAACCTGGTAGATACCCATAAATTACATACGATCTGCGAAAGTGGCAACTGCCCCAATATGGGCGAGTGCTGGGGCGCCGGCACCGCTACTTTTATGATCCTGGGAAATATCTGTACCCGTAGCTGCGGCTTTTGCGCCGTTGCCACCGGCAGGCCGGAAGCGGTGGACTTCGATGAACCGCAACGCGTGGCGGAAGCCATTTACCTGATGAAAGTGAAACATGCCGTTATCACCTCTGTAGACAGGGATGAACTGAAAGACGGAGGTTCCATCATCTGGGCCAATACCATCAATGCTGTAAGAGCGCTGAACCCGGAAACTACCATGGAAACGCTCATCCCGGACTTCCGTGGTCAATGGGAAAACCTCCAGCGTATTATTGATGTGGCGCCTGAAATTGTGTCGCACAACCTGGAAACGGTAGAGCGCTTAACCAAACAGGTAAGGATCCAGGCTAAATACCACCGCAGCCTGGAAGTGATCCGTCGCCTGAAAGAAGGCGGTATGCGCACCAAGAGCGGTATCATGCTCGGTTTGGGTGAAACAAAAGAAGAAGTGGTGCAGGCTATGCAAGACCTGTACGACAACGGTTGTGATGTGGTAACGCTGGGCCAGTACCTGCAGCCTACGCCAAAACATTTGCCCGTAGCGCGCTTCGTTCACCCCGATGAATTTGCAGAATTACGCGAGATAGGTTATAACATGGGACTCGACTACGTAGAGTCAGGACCGTTAGTAAGATCATCCTATCATGCAGAAAAACATATTGTCAGCGGTCGTAATAAAGGATGACCGGGACTGATTTTCACTTATTTGTTAAAATCCACCCGGAAGGGTGGATTTTTGTTTTCATAACGTTATCTTAGCGCCCGAATTTAGTTTTACCTAGCAACAACATCGTTTGTTGTACACCTACTTCCTGTTATACGTTGTATTCAGATACCTGGAACCACCCTGGAAACCGTGCGATAAAGTTCCAGCTGAATTTGAATCCGCGACTTTCTTATCAACCTACCTGTTTGCTGTAATCATTACAGCTTAACATGTTTTTGCGGCAATTAAAAATGTTGTGATGCGGATAGCGCCATAACAAATACGGGACAATAATGCTATGCCATTAAAAGCCGGGCTTTTTTATGTATACGTTATTTTCTTTCGATTGGTACAATGATGAACTGAATGTCAAAAGCCTTTTATGAAAAGAGCATTTTATTTGTTAGCTGTGGCATGCGGATTAATTATATCCCCGCAGGTATTTGCACAGCAATCTACTGACTCCCTGTTAACCAGCGCTACCCTGCAGGAATGCGTACGGTACGCCCTTGCCCACCAGCCGGTTATCAGGCAGTCGCTCATTGATGAAGCGATCACCGACCGGACGGTAAAGAGTAAGCTGGCCGATTGGTATCCGCAGGTAAACCTGGATTATAACCTCCAGCATTACCTGGAATTGCCCACTTCCATTTTTGGAGGTAATCCTACCAAAGTAGGTGTGGCCAATACTTCTACCGCGTTGTTCGGGTTGAACCAGAACATCTTTACCCGCGATCTTTTACTGGCCACCAACACGGCAAGGGATGTACGGAAGCAAAGCCGGCAAACTACCACCCGTAACCAGATAGACTTGGTGGCGGATGTGAGCAAGGCCTATTACGATGTGCTCCTTACCACCGAACAGATCAAGGTACTGAGTGAAGACATTACCCGCCTGGAAAGAAGCCTGAAAGATGCGAATAACCAGTATGCCAGCGGTGTGGTAGATAAAACCGATGCCAAGCGCGCTACTATTTCGCTGAACAATGCCCGTGCACAACAAAAGTCGGCGCGTGAACTGCTTACCGCCAAACAGGCTTACCTGAAGCAGCTGATGGGATACCCGATGAACAGCGGAGATGTACCACTGTCGGAAGATTCTGCTGCCGTTGCTTCACAGGTGACCGGCGCCGATACCCTGCTTACCGCAGATTACAAAAACCGCATCGAATACCAGTTACTGGAAACGAATCAAAGCCTGCAACAAGCGAATCTGAAGTATAACAAATGGAGTTATCTGCCTACAGTATCTGCATTTGTCAATTATTCCTTTGCTTATCAGAATGAACAGTTTGGTA
>JBCNPS010000342.1:0-8246 GCA_039593235.1 Chitinophaga sp.
TGATGTCGTCCTGCTTCAGGTATTTTTTTACATATTTCGCTACCAGGTAGCCAATGCCCACACCCAACAGGCTAAAGATGATCAGGCCGCCGGTAAAGGCGCCTATAACAACAAACAATATTACAATGCCTCCCCAGGTGAAGTGGTATTTATTTGTCAAAGTATCATGTTCATTGGCACAGCGGCCGCAACGCGGCACTTTTAATTCCAGTACGGAAAATTTTACCTTGCGGGCCACTATATAATTGGAACGGTCTTTCTCTATGTATAATTTCTTTTCCAGGGCGCTGTTGTTATCATGTGGCGCGCCTGCACAAAAGTAACAGATATCCTGGCCTACATGTTTGCCGTACAGTTCTTCCAGCTGTTTTTCATACACCCAGATATTCTGGCGCAATTCATCAGAAATATAGAGCCCCAATGCCCATTTTACCAGGGTGATGGCGCTGCCAAGGTCCCTGTCTTTATTCCAGGCCACCAGTGCAAAGGCGGTTAAGGCGGTGGCAATGTCGTCTTTTACCGCGGGTTCATAGGCGTACTTATCGTTTACCGCGTCAACAGTAAAAACTTTCCTGATGGCTGTTACGGCTTCCCGGGAAAGCAGTTTACTTTGTTCTACTTCTTTTTGCAGATCCTCTATGCGTACCGCAATGTTATTGCGCTTTTGTAGGTGTTCCATAGGTAGGTGATAGCGTATTATTAAAGCTAATATATATAGAATATTTGTATTTTAATAATACATGACGGGGTTGATTAAAACAAAACAGGCGTCTCAATTATTTTGAGACGCCTGTTCTGTTTTTTATATTATTCTCAATGCGCGAAATCGCTCATATAATCACCGGTAATACGCTCCATAGGAGGGTTGAAGTAACCGAACTTAAGATCCGGAAATTCTTCATGGATCAGTTCCTGCAATTGTTTTACACCTAAACATTCTCCCGTTTCCGTGATACCCAGCTTACCAAGGTACCAGTCGGGATCAATATTGAAATTGCGCCACTGGATCATGTTCAGCCCTGTTTCCCGGATCAGTTTGCGCAGCGCTTCATATTCGTCCGCACTGTCTGTCATCCCGGGGAATACGAAGTAGTTGATGGAGGTCCAACCGCCAAATTCACGCACTACTTTCAGGCTTTCGATAATGTCTTCAAAAACGTAGTTGTTAGGCCGGTAATACGGGGTGTAATATTTCTCCTGTGCAGAGTTCAGGCTTACCCGGATACTGTTCAAACCCGCTTCACAGAGGGCTCTTACGGCATCGGGCTTACTGCCGTTGGTGTTGATATTGATACTGCCTTTAGGCGTATGCTTACGTATTTCCAGGATGGATTCGCGGATGGTTTCCCACATCAGCAGGGGCTCGCCTTCACAACCCTGTCCGAAGCTCACAATAGGGAAGGGAGCTGTTTCCAGGTGAGGTACGGTATACTCCACAATTTCCTCAGCGGTTGGTTTAAAACGTAGACGGTCCTGCGTAGAAACAATACTTTCTTCTTCCGGCTGGAATGATATGCATCCAACACAATTGGCATTACATGCAGGAGAGGAAGGAATAGGGCATTCCCATCTTCCCATAAAATAATTACGGGCGGCAGGGCACTCGTAAGTGAGTGCGCAGTTTTCTGCAAGATGCTGTACCAGCCTGTTGTGCGGGTATGCTTCCACCAGGGTTTTTACACCCTGTTTTACTTTTTTATCATCAAATCCCGCACATTCCTGGCGGATATCTGCTTCAATACGGGTGGCGGGTACATAAAATTTACCGTCCAGCCAGCCCACCGCGGTGTAGCAGAACAGCGGCAGGGTAGGTGCGTCCGGCATGGTTTCGTAGGCAGCCAGGTAAAAACCGGTATGCGCCGGTGGTATAAATGCGGCTACGGCCCATCCTTTATCGCATAGCTGCATATCGCCGGTAGCGGCGTTGATACCAATGCCACGGCGGCCGGGCAACTCATACAAATTACCTCCTTCCGGTAATTCAATCCATTCGTCTGCTTCCACAGGCCATGCATCCCAGCCGCTGCGGCCGGTTACGTACATGGAGGTATCTTCAAAAATATTACCGTTACCGTCTGAGTATAATATGTAAGGTGTTTGTTTCAGCATTTTTTGTTTTTAGGTACTGTTTATTGCACCCTGCTTTGGAAGAAACTATTCAGGGCTTCCCTTTGTGCTGCGCCTGGTTCATCCAGTACTTCCAGTTGCAGGATCCTGTTATTTTTAAAGTCGATCGTAAGCAGGTCGTTCCGCAAAATTACGTTATTCAGTTCGTTCCAGCCAACCAGCCTTTTTGAAAAGGTGCCCGGAAGCGTGATCCCGGTAGTGTCCATTTTCACGTAAACGGGCTGGAAAATGCGGTGTTCCATCCAGCCTACATAGGCCAGTCCGGCGCCTACCAGGAAAAGCAGCAAGGCGGTAACCGGGTTCAGGTGCGAAAGGAAGTACAGGCTGCCGGTAAAGCAGATCAGTGCTTCTATTATCCTGGCTACGGTATTGGCTTCGCTGAATTTCTTAAACTTCCTCATGGTAAAAGGAAAGCCGATACAGGCAATTCCTGTTACAAGAAAGAATACTACCAGGAACCAGTTAGGTTGCGGACTGCGGTAAATACCGATCGCATTAAACAGGAACAGTATGCCGGTAAGCCCGTGCATCACCGGTATTAACCGGATTCTGCTGGGGGTATTCGGATGCAGGATGCGCAAACTATGCATGTACAGGAATGTGAGATTAAGAATTTGAACTGATCAGCAGGTTACAAAGTTTGAACAGCACACGTGCGCCTACATTGGCATCCCATTCATCGTGTGAGGTGCTTACTTCGTTCAGGTCGAAGCCGATCAGTTTCCTGCCGCTTTCGAGTACTTTTTTGAAAAGATAGTATACCTGCTCTGCCTCGAAACCGCCGGCTACCGGTGTGCCGGTGTGCGGGCATAATTTCGGATCCAGCCCGTCGATATCAAAACTGATATATACCTGTTGCGGTAAAGTAGCTATAATGCTGTCGCAGATAGCTTTCCAGGATTCTCCTTCAAATTGTCTTTCCTTGATCTGTTTATCGAAGAAGGTAACTACACGGCCTTCACTGTTGTTGATATAATCCACTTCTTCCTCGCAGTAATCGCGGATGCCTACCTGTACCAGTTTGGAAAGCTGCGGTACTTCGGCCAGCGCATTGAACATGATGGAAGCGTGGGAGTATTTGAATCCTTCGTATGCATCGCGGAGATCGCAGTGTGCATCTATCTGCAGGATCCCGAAATCACCTTTGTGCTCGCCAATGGCTTTGAAGAAGCCCAGCGGCGTACTGTGGTCGCCGCCTACGAGGCCTACCAGTTTTCCTTTTTCCAGCAGGGCTTTGGTTTGGGTGTACACCCATTCATTCATGGCCCTGGTGCCGTTGCTCACATCTACCAGGGTCTTTTTCAGAAATTCATTTTCAGAAATATCTCCCCCTTCGGTCAGGAACTTCAGGTACAGTTCCGCTTCCTTGCGCAGGTAATCGCTGCGCAGCAGGAGGTGTTTGTCCGGTTCCCGCATATAGAAACCCTGTTTCCAGCCGTCTTTCACATCTGCGTCGTACAGGTCTACCTGGAAGGAAGCCCTGAAAATATGTTCCGGGCCACGGGCGGTACCATTACTGTAAGAAACGGTTACTTCCCAGGGAACAGGTACCAATACCAGTCTTGCTTCTTCTTCGGAAAAAGGTAAGCCAAAAACGTTGTTGGACAGCAGGCCAACCGAGTTAGGGTCAAATTGAGATAAATCTGCCATGATAAAGTCGTACTTTTCTAAATTCCGCGCAAAGATAGGATTATGTTTACTTACAGCCGTCCTTCTCATAAAAAGAATTGCCTTTTATATAAATTTTGTCGGAAGAAGGTCATTTTGACTTAATTTTGCCGATTAATCGGAAACAAATAAAGTAAGGCAAAAAGAGAGGAGGTGAGGAAGTCGCGCTGGTAAAGGGTTTTTGCAGCTTGAGTCTAATCAATAGGGAAGATAATTTTCATATGAAAAAAACAAATATTATTCTGCTGGTGGTAATTGCGGTGGCAATTGGAGTGATAGTGACTATGGTGGGTGATTTCAGTACCTATGAAACTTTTGCAACAGCCCGTGAAAAGGAAGGAAAAGAGTTCCATGTAATTGGTACACTCGATACCTTAAAGACGATGAACTACGATCCGATCAAAGATGCCAACCTGTTTAGCTTCTATGTCCACGATAAAACCGGGGAATCCCACAAAGTAGTTTTCTACGGCGCTAAACCTACCGACTTTGAGAAAGCCGAATCCATTGTACTCACCGGTAAAATGGAAGGCAATGAATTTCATTGCAGTAAAATACTGATGAAATGCCCGTCCAAATATAAGGACGACCAGGTTGCAGTAAGCAATAAACAGTTGTAATCAGCTATACGATATGATTATCATCGTCGGATAATCAATGCCACAATATTTACATCTCTCAGAGGAATTTTATGAAGTTTGTAGGGGAACATTTACTGCCGGGCCAACTGGGCCACTTCTTTGCCATACTGGCATTTGTAGCATCTATGGTAGCCACTGTGGCTTATTATAATGTAGTTAAAGGGAAAGAACCGCTGATCCGGGATTCATGGAAGAAACTGGCGCGCTGGTCTTTTATTATACAGTCGGCCGCCGTAATCGGCGTTTTCAGCTGCCTGTACTTTATTCTGTATAATCACTATTTCGAATATAAATACGCATGGCGCAATACCTCGCGCGACCTGCCTATCCAATACCTGTTGTCCAGCCTCTGGTCCGACCAGGAAGGAAGTTTCCTGCTATGGAGCATCTGGAACAGTATCCTGGGGATTTTCCTGATCCGCACTTCCAAAAACTGGGAGGCGCCGGTGATGACAATTTTCTCCCTGGCACAGCTGATCATGGCAAGTATGCTGCTTGGTATTTTCATCCTGGGTTATAAAGTGGGCAGCAATCCTTTCATGCTGCTGAGGGAAGCGCCTGAAAACCAGGCAGCTCCTATTTTCCAGACAGCAGATTATATGCAGCATATCCACGACGGAAACGGGTTGAACGTTACGTTGCAGAACTACTGGATGGTGATCCACCCGCCGGTACTGTTCCTGGGTTTTGCTTCCATGATCATTCCGTTTGCCTTTGCCTTTGCAGGCTTATGGGTAAAGGATTATACCGGCTGGGTAAAACCGGTACAACCCTGGAGCCTTTTTGCCGTAATGATGCTGGGAACCGGTATCATGATGGGCGCCGCCTGGGCCTATGAATCACTGAACTTCGGTGGTTACTGGGGATGGGACCCGGTAGAGAATGCCTCGCTGGTGCCATGGCTCACCATGGTGGCGGGCGTACATACCCTCCTGGCTTACAAAGCCACCGGGCACTCGCTGAAATCCACCTTCTTCTTCTTCTTTATCTCTTACGTACTGATCCTGTATTCCTCTTTCTTAACAAAGAGCGGTGTACTGGGAGATACTTCCGTACACTCCTTTACAGATATGGGAATGACCGCACAGCTACTGTTTTCCATGCTGGTGTTCACCATCCCGTCTATCGCCCTGCTGATCATCCGCAGGAAGGAAATTCCTACCGTGAAAAAAGAAGAGAACAGCTACTCCCGCGAGTTCTGGCTGTTTGTAGGTTCCCTGATCCTGCTCATTGCAGGTATCCAGATCACCTTTACTACTTCTATTCCTGTATGGAATAAATTACTGAGCGTAACCGGTTTGAAATCGCTGTTCAGTATGAACGATATTGCGCCCCCATCCGATAGTATTTTCCACTACAACAAGATCCAGATCTGGATTGCTATTGTATTGGGCGTATTAACCGCCATTGTACAGTTTATGCGGTACAAGGATACTCCCCGTGGCGAGATCACCAAAAAGCTGCTGGTGCCTACCGTGATCACTTTACTATTAACCGGGCTGGTGGCCTGGAAAGGTACTATCACTTACGATAAATACGGCGCCGGCTTCCTCACTGCTATTTACCTGATGTTGTTCGCCAGCATTTATGCTATTGTGGCCAACTTCTTTTATATCTTCTCCGGCCTGAAAGGCAAGCTGAAAAACGCAGGCGCCTCTGTAGCGCATATCGGTTTTGGTATGGTGTTGCTGGGCGTATTGATCTCTTCTGCTAAAATGGAAGTGATTTCGCTTGACCGTATGAAGATGCTGGGCGATGGTATTTTTACAAAGGAAAGCAAACAGAATCCCCGCGAGAATATCATGCTGCCGAAAGATGTACCGGTGGAAATGGGCGACTACCACGTTACCTACACAGGTGATTCCGTAGCGCAGGGCGATCCTAAAACATACTACGTAGTACATTACGAGAAGAAGGACAGGCAAACAGGCAAAGCGCTGGAGCGTTTTACCCTTTACCCGGATGCTTTCGTGAATAAAAAGGAAAATGCACTTTCTTCCAACCCGGCTTCCAGGCATTACCTCACAAGGGATATATTCACCTATGTATCTGCCGCACCTAACCGCGATGAAGCCGCCCAGGCGGATACCACGCCTTATGTGACCCATGAAATGAAGCAGGGCGACTCTGTATTTTTCTCCAAAGGGTTCATTGTGCTGAAAGGTTTGAACACCAACCCGCAAAGCCGCAACTATGTTCCGCAGAGCGGCGACCTGGCAGTAGGAGCTGAGCTGGAGGTATATACACAAACAGATGATCACTTTAAACTGCAGCCTATCTATTTTATCCGCGACAGCAGCTACCAGTACAGCGTAGAAGATACACTGGCGCCGCTGAACCTGAATGTAAGGTTCTCGAAGATCATGCCTGCGGAAAACAAAATAGAACTGAAGGTAAAAGAAGCCACCAGCTTCAACGACTATATCGTGATGAAAGCGCTGATATTCCCTTATATCAACGTGCTGTGGCTAGGTATCGTTGTAACCATAGTAGGTACCGGTATGAGCATCTACCAGAAAGTAAGGAGAAGATAACCTTCGCATACTTTTTCAGAGAGAATCCTTCAATGGCATGGCTGTTGAAGGATTTTTTCTTGGTTAAATCCGTGTACCGGCAGCGGCATTTCAAAATTCTTCTATACATTTAACGGGAATAAATATCCTGATGATGCCTAGGTGGTTTCGTATATCCCTGATCGTTATCGCCACGCTTGCCGTGGTGTATTTTTTGGGCCCCTCCCCGGGAGCGCCGGTGTATGAACATCGTTTACCGGCAGTGCCGGCGGCCGGTCCGGCCCTGGATGCCTATATAAAGCATAAAGAGGCCGCCTATCGCCTGAAACCTGATAATGAAGCCCGTATTGTATGGCAGGACACCGGTTTTCATAAAACGCCTTATTCGGTGGTATACCTGCACGGCTTTTCCGCCAGCCAGGAAGAAGGGAACCCGGTACACCGCAATTTTGCCGCACGCTACGGGTGTAATCTGTTCCTGTCGCGGCTCGACGGGCACGGGATTGAAACCAGCGATCCGCTGTTGCATATGACAGCCGCCGGTTTGTGGAAAGATGCAGAAGAGGCATTGAGCATAGGCAAGGCGCTGGGCAACAAGGTGATCCTGGTGACCACCTCCACCGGTGGTACGCTGGCGTTGAAGCTGGCAGCAGCCTATCCCAATGATGTATATGCGATGATCAATATGTCGCCCAATATTGCCATCAACGACAATCTGGCCTTCCTGGCCAATAATCCCTGGGGATTGCAGCTGGCACGGGCGGTGAGCAAAGGGGATTTCAGGCGTAGTGATGATAAGAATCCCGAAATAGCAAAGTACTGGTATAATAATTACCGCCTGGAGGCGGTGGTACAATTGCAGAACCTGCTGGAGTCCAGCATGGTGGATGCTACTTTTGAGAAAGTACATCAGCCGGTGCTCAATTTATACTATTATAAAGATGAGGCGAACCAGGACGGAACCGTGAGGGTATCCGCCATCCTGGAAATGGAAAAGAAGCTGGGCACACCGGATTCCCTAAAGGAGGCCGTGGCGATTCCAGGGGCGGGCAATCATGTAATGGGATGCGCGCTCACAGGGCACGACATTCCCGCAGTGGAAAAAGCGATCGACCATTTCGCGGAGAATACCTTGCATATGAAACCAGTCCGCTAACACTTTTTAGTTAACACCGAATCTGAAATCTTTTTATAACTTGTGGTAACATTCTATCAGTAAGCAACGTTAAGTTAACTATGCGTATCCGTTTTAAACATGGCTGCCGGCAAATTCGTCGAGCAGGCGGCGGTGGGTATC
>JBCNPS010000343.1:0-8213 GCA_039593235.1 Chitinophaga sp.
CTTAACAACGACCTGCAGCTTACCGTAGTAGCGGGATACAACTATTATAATTCCTGGAAGAACCAGGTGAATACGCGGGGTGATGGATTAACCATCCCTGGTAATTTTAACATCTCCAATGCTTCTTCTACCCAAACATTCAATCAAACTATCAAAAGGAAACTGGTAGCCGGATATGCAGACGTGAAGCTGGATTACAGGAAATGGTTATACCTTGAACTTACCGGCAGGAACGAATGGACCTCCACGCTGGCCAAAGGGAAGAACGCTTTCTTTTATCCTTCCGCCAGTACCAGTTTCATTTTTACAGATGCGCTTCACTGGAATAACTCCATCCTGAACTTTGGTAAGATCCGCGCCACTTATGCACAGGTAGGAAATGATGCGGACCCTTATTCTCTTGAAACCTATTATGTGCCTACTACCAGCGGAGGATGGATTCAAAGCGCTATCAGCTTCCCGTTCAACGGCAAGCAGGGGCTTAGTTACAGCGCCACCATCGGTAACCCCAACCTGAAGCCGGAACGGATCAGCACCTGGGAAGCCGGTCTGGATCTGCATTTCTTTCATGATAAAACGCAACTGGAAGCTGTTTACTATTATAACAGCAGTAAAGACCAGATCATACCGGTTACCTTACCTTACTCTACCGGCGCCGCATATACGCTTACCAATGCAGGTAACATCATCAACAAAGGCATTGAAGCCAGTTTACAACAGCGTATTTTCAACGGCAGGAAATTTTCATGGACAGCTACTGCGTTGTTTAACAAAAACATCAGCCGTGTGAACTATATCGCTGATAACCTTACGAATGTTAGTTTGGGGGGTATCTGGATGGAAGCCCGTGGCCAGGCTGGCCAGCCCTACGGTGTGTTTTACGGTACCGATGTAAAGCGTAATGAAGCAGGCAAACCTATCATCGACGATAACCCAAACAGTGCCAGCTATGGCTATCCGCTAGTGAACACCACCTTCACCAAGATAGGGGATCCGAACCCCGACTTCAACGTAGGGTTACGTAATGAATTAAGATATGGTGCGTTCAGTTTTTCTTTTTTACTGGATGGACGGTTTGGTTTTGACCTGTTCAATGCGCCGCGCCTGCAGATGGTGTTTAACGGCGTGGATGCGTCTACAGCAGCAAGAGGCACCACTACTGTTTTTGACGGCGTTACCGCCTCAAAGGGTGAACCAAATACCATTGAAGCGGTGTTATCTCAGGCATGGTACCGCAATACTTTCAACATACAAGGTCTTTACATTGAACACGACCTTTACTGGCTGAAACTGAAAGACGTAAACTTAACCTACGCCTTACCTGCCACCGTGTTGAAACCTGCACATATAGCGGCGGCCAGTGTTACACTCACTGCCAGGAACTTTTTGCTTTCCACCAATTATACCGGCAGCGAT
The DNA here is from genome assembly GCA_039593235.1 of Chitinophaga sp. Taxonomy (GTDB): domain Bacteria; phylum Bacteroidota; class Bacteroidia; order Chitinophagales; family Chitinophagaceae; genus Chitinophaga. The sequence continues at coordinate 1,417 of JBCNPS010000343.1, forward strand.
CCCGACCTGGGAAGCCGTAATGGTTTGTCGAATGCGGCGGGCATTGACTTCTGGACAACGCCCAATACAAAAAGCTATGGGGTGGCATTGAACGTTTCTTTCTAATCCATTAAGTAATCAGCAATATGAAAATATATTCATCTACTATCGGACGTTTATTTATTGCAGCGGGTATGTTAACGGCGCCGGCGTCCTGCTCGCTTGAAGATACAAATGTTAACCCCAACGCCTCTACGGAAGTATCTGTGAGCGCAGTGCTTACAGGGGCTGAAGTAGCGCTTGGTTTTAACCTTGGCGTTAACGCGGGCCTTATTGCCAATATTTACATTCAACAGACATCCGGCGCTAACGGCGACGCTGCTTCCTTTGATAACTATGCTTCATCTACCCAATATTTTAATCAAACCTGGCGTGGGTTTTATGTAGATGTACTGGATGAACTGAAAATTGTAAGGACTACTGCCACGCAGCAGCAATTGCCTTATTACAGTGGTATTTCCCGGGTGCTGAGTGTATATACGTACGGTACCTTAACTGATCTTTTTGGGGATATTCCCTACAAAGAATCGCTGTATGGCAACAATATCACTAACCCGGTGTATGATAAGCAGGAAGATATTTACAAGTCGTTGCAGGAGCAACTGGATTCCGCCATTACGGAACTGTCGCAGCCAGCGGCCAATAACCTGGGCGCATTGCCGGCCACAGATGATGTGATATACGGCGGAAATGTGGAACGCTGGAAATCGCTCGCGTATACATTGAAGGCAAGGTATGCCATCCATCTTACTAAAATAAACAGTACAACAGCAGCGCAGGCGGTGTTAAATGCGTTGTATGACGGTACCCGTTACAGGGGAATAGCAGATAATTCGGCGGATGCCCTGGTGGTATTTGGCGCCTCTACTACAAATGCCAATCCTTTTTACCAGCAGAATACCAACAGGCCGGGATGGATAGGACTAGGCGCTTCTTTTGTGAACCTGCTGAACGGAAACGAAGTAACCGATGCGCCTACCAAGCCCGAAGGCTTACTGGTGGATCCACGACGGGCTTATTTTGCTACCCCTTACCCCGCAGGCAGCAATACTTACCGGGGCAGTGCGCCGGGAGTGCCGGGTGCATTTTCAGTGATTGGCAGTTACTATGGTACCGCTACTTCACCGGTGGTGATCAGTAGCTTTTCAGAGGCAAAATTCCTGGAAGCGGAAGCACGCTGGCGGATCAATCCTGCAGATCCTTTAGCCAAGGCATCGCTGGAAGCCGCTATACGGGCGTCGTTTCAGCGGGTAGTGACTAATCCTGACGATCCTTATGCCACACCGGAAAAGCAGGCCGCATATATAACGGCAAAGGCTATATTAAACGGTGACTCAGGCAGCGATCTGAAAGCCCTCATTACGCAGAAGTATATTGCCTTATTCCTGCAGCCGGAGGCCTGGTCGGATTACCGCAGAACAGGCTATCCTGCACTGCCGCTGGCAAAGGATGCTACCAGTGTTGCCAACCCCAACGGGCAGATCCCCCGGAGGATTCCTTATCCTCAGAATGAGCAGTCGTTGAATAAAAACACCCCGGCAGGATCGGGATATCAAACCCCTGCGTTGTGGTGGGACAAATAAAACTATCAGCCAATTAAATCATAAACAATGACCTTTTCATCCTCTTCCGGATCCTTTATTTCATTGATGTTGCTGGGCCTGGCATCAGGTGCTTATGCGCAATACAGTCCGCAAAAACAATATGCAGGGAAGCCGGGTGCTACCCTTGCACAAACGGTTATTACCCCTACGCCTTTTAATCCTGTTGCACCCCCAGGGGCGCCGAATATTATTTATATTATGCTGGATGACGTGGGATGGGGCGCCAGCAGCGCGTTTGGCGGATTAGTGGAAACACCGGTTTTTGATAGTCTTGCTAATAACGGTTTGCGCTATACGAATTTTCATACTACCGCCATTTGTTCACCTACACGCGCTTCTTTGCTTACCGGCCGTAATCATCATTCCGTAAATGTACCTACGGTGATTGATGCTGCGGTGAACCTGCCGGGTCACAACGGTTATATGCCATTTGAGAAAGGCACTGTAGCGGAAATATTAAGGGAAGATGGATATAATACTTATGCAGTTGGTAAATGGCATGTGACTCCCAGCCCGGACCTCACACCGGCAGGGCCTTTTAACCGTTGGCCTACCGGCCGCGGGTTCGATGCCTTCTTCGGATTTATGGCCGGGGAAACAGACCAGTATACGCCTGCGCTCTGGGAAAATACGGTGAAAGTAGAACCGGACCTGCAGGGAAAACATCTTACTACGGTGTTGGTGGATAAGGCGATCTCCTATATCGCCGGGCAACATTCCGCTGCGCCAAACAAGCCTTTCTTCCTGTATTTTACACCGGGCGCTACACATGGCCCGCACCAGGTGGATAAGTGGTGGGTAGAAAAGTACAAAGGTAAATTTGATGCAGGCTGGGATATATACCGGGAACAGGTATTAGCCAGGCAAAAGCAGCTGGGACTGGTGCCGCAGGATGTTACCCTGCCACCCCGCAACCCGGGTGTAAAGCCATGGGATTCGCTTTCCGCCACCGAGAAAAAAGTATTCTCCCGTTTCTTTGAAGTGTATGCAGGATTCCTTTCCCATACCGATTATGAAGTAGGCCGCCTGGTAAACTACCTGCGTGATACCAAACAGCTGGACAACACCCTGATAGTGCTTATTATAGGTGATAACGGCGCCAGTAAAGAAGGTGGTTTGAGTGGTCATGTACATGGTATTAATGAGTATATAGACGGTAGTTTGTTTACAGAAAATTATGAAAGCAGGATAAAGGATATTGATAGTTTATATGATAAGATAGGCAGCCCGGAATCGGGGCCCAATTACCCGGTGGGATGGGCGCAGGCGGCAAACACGCCGTTCCGTTACCTGAAGCAGGACGCCAACAGTGAAGGCGGTACGCGTAACCCGCTGGTGATCTTCTATCCCAAACTGATCAAAAAAGGCGGCATACGCACGCAGTATTCACATGTGAACAGTGTTACACCTACAGTACTGGAGATTGCGGGGCTTAAAGTGCCCAAAGTGATCAATGGCTACCCGCAGGATACATTGGAAGGTATCAGCCTGGCTTACACCATTAACAACGCTGCTGCGCCGGGCAGGCATCATGTACAGTACTATGAAATAGCCGGTGGGCGCGCTATCTACAAAGACGGCTGGAAAGCTGCAGTAAGCCACAAACGCGGCACGCCGTTCACTACCGACAAATGGGAGCTGTATAACCTGGAGAAAGACTTTAATGAGCAGCATGACCTTGCCGCTGCGAATCCTGCAAAACTAAAAGAGTTGCAAAATCTTTTTGATAAAGAGGCATGGAAGTATAAAGTATACCCGTTACTGGGAGATACTACCCGTCTTACTCCTGCTATTATTACCCGCGGTCCGCTGGATACACAAGCCAGCGCTATATTGTACCCGGGTATAACGCAGGTGCCTACACGCTCGGCTCCTTTTCTTTCGGAGCAGTCGTTTATCATTAAAGCGGATGTGGAGTTGAATGATGTGAAGAATGAAGGTGTACTGTTAAGTATCGGCGGGCGTTTCTCCGGGTTTACTTTTTTTGTACAGCAGGGAAAACTGAAAGCGGTGCATAACAACAATGGGCGGTTAACGGATCTTACATCGGGGAAGGCGCTGGCGCCTGGGAAAGCGGTGCTTCGCTACGAACTGACATATACACCCGCATTACGGTTAACGGATCCTGCCGGTACAGAAGCATTGTACATCAACGATGAGAAAGTAGCGGAGCGTGCCATCAGCAAAGCAGATGCCACTATCTCTCCATACGACGAGGGGCTGGATGTGGGACGGGATCAGGGTTCTGCTGTATCGCCGTTGTATAAATCGCCTTATAATTTTACCGGTAAGCTTAACCATATCGAAATAATACATCCTTCACTTTAAATCTTCCATTATGACGTTAACAGATCTTGTGATTATAACAAAGAAAATTGCCATCGGCATAATAATATTCCTGGTACCGCTGGTGATTGTTGCCGGCAGCATCTGGTTGATCCATTTTTTATCCAATCAACATCATTGATCACGTAAAAAAGATAGTTATGACAACAACAGCAAAAACACCATCGCGTGTAATACTGCGCGATTCCCTGATAAGCGTACTGCTATACACATTGCCGATCGGGCTTATGTTCCTGTGGTTTTATATCAGTGGTAGCAAACCCTGGCTGCAGGCCACTTCCGAGCATCTTGGTTTCCGGGCGCCTGCATTGGTAGAAGCAGTGTTCAATAACCTGAAAACCTGGGGCCTGCCGGCAATTATGGTGGTAGTGGGGATTGTGGAATTTTCTGTAGGATTTTATGAGAATAAATGGACGAAGAATGAGCGCACGCTGGATATAGTTTGCTTTATACTTCCGAAAGTAGTACTGCGCCCGATGATCGCTTATTTCGGGTTGAAGTTATTGCCGTTTGTTTTACCTGATGCAAAGAATGTATTTGCCTGGGTGCCCTTCTGGTGGGGCTTTGCCATCATGGCTGTGGCAGATGATCTTACACAGTACTGGTACCACCGCTTGCATCACCAGTTGCCGTTACTGTGGCGTTTTCACCGTACGCATCATTCAGCGCCTTATATGGGTATGGCCATGACGGGCAGGCAGAACATTATTTATACAGCCTTCTTTTCACAGATCTATCTTACGGTAACGCTTACCTACCTTGGGCTTGGTTACCCGGCGCTTTTTGTAGGCGGTATAAAATCACTGATCACTACTGCGGCGCATTCCAGTATAAAATGGGATAAGCCATTTTATACCATCCGCTGGCTGAATCCTATAGGCTGGGTGATGGAGCGTTTGATTTCAACGCCGGCCACGCATCATGCGCATCATGCCGATACATCGGATGATGGCATTGGTCATTACAAAGGTAATTTTGGCAACATGTTTTTTATCTGGGACCTCATCTTTGGAACAGGCATTATTACCCGTCAGTACCCGGTTGCTTATGGGTTGAAGCACTATAAAGAAGAGGAGTGGTATGCCCAGTTGTTGTGGCCTATTTTTAAATCGAAGAAGGAAGGCAGTGAGCTGGCGCATAACGGGCCGGTAGTAGGAGATGAAGTAGAAGAGGCGCCTGCGCCGGTGGTAGTACAGCCGGTGGCCGCCATTGTGCAGGCAGAAGCTGTTTAATATGTTGGATATAGCAAAAAGAAACCGCCGCAAACAAGTGTTTACGGCGGTTTCTTTTTGCTATTAAGGTGTTATTATACTTACAAGCTGAAAGCATTCACATTGCCTGAAAAATCCGCTACATACAGCATCCCGTTATACACCGCCATATCTGCAAACACCGGGGCGCCTGTATTAAAGCGGCTGATCATTTTTCCGGTGTGGAGATCTATCACATATACATACCCGTCAGACGCACCTGCAATAAGGCGGTTACCGGCCAGTAAAGGCGTGGATTCGATAGTGGCGGAAGAAGGGGAAGAATACGGCGCTGAATAAAACAGGGCTTCGCCAGGAACAAAGCGCCATTGTTCTTTTTTGCTTTTTTTGTCGAAGGCGATCATTCCACCGGCGGCAGTGCAGGTAATGATATAGTTGTTTGTTACCAGTGGCGCCGTCATGGTTTTGAGGTCTTCAGTAACCGGGATGCTATCTGTTGTTTTACCGGTGGCAGGGTCCAGGATATGGAGTTTATTGATACCGTGTACATACAGCAGGTTATCGAAGAAAGCAGGAGTTCCGCTGCGGAAACGGATACCTTCATCGGCGCGTTTCCATTGCAGTTTACCGGTGGTGGCGTTGTGGGCAAACAGGTGATTCCAGTTGGAGGAAGTGATCAGCTGGCCATTATGAATAGCCATGGCGGCGGGTGTACCTTCACCGCCGGTCCAGTCGTGGTTGGTCCATTTTACCTGCCCGGTGTTAATGTCCAGGGCCTGCAGGTAATTGCCGGCGCCGGTGTAGTAAATGTTGTTATAAATGGCGCCGCCGGAATTATACGCCGGGAGGCTTTTATGATCGCCGGCATGTTTCCAGCGCAGTTGCCCGGTGGCGGCATCGAGGGCATAGGTAACGCCTTCGGCATCGGTGGCCAGCAGCAGGCCATCGTGATAGCTGATGCTGTGTTTGATGGAATTACCGGTAGGGAATTGCCATAGTTGTTTGCCGCTTTGTGCATCCAGCGCGGTGATGCTGCTATGGTGATTGCCTTCATCATCGATGGTACCAATAAATATTTTGCCGGCTGCGCATATGGGAGATGATTTCCAGATATTGCCTCCCACGTTTGCGGTCCATTGTAAATGCAGTGGCCCTGCGGTGGAAATACCGGTAGCGCCGGTACGTTGTATATTCTGCAATACTTCCGGCCAGTTGGCAGGTGAGGTATTGTTTTTAACGGGCGTATTTTTTGCCAGTGTAAATGTATCCCTGCGGAAAAGCACCCTGCCAGTGCCTAATGTAGCTTCCAACGTGGAAGTATACACGCCGTTCATCCAGGTAGCGGGGATGACGGTAGCGGTAACCCAGTTCCAGTCCGTACGCGGTTGCAGCTGTACCTGTTTAACGCGGTTTCCTTTTTTGTCAAACAGGCTGAACAACACTTTATTCACGGGTGATGAAGTATGATAGGTATTTACACTGATCACCATTTTATCCCCGTCGAACGTCACGCCTGTGGCGGCAGGAGATACGGACACCAGCTGATCATGCACATAGGTATAACGCCTTTCCGGCCCGGGCCGGCCTTCCGGGAATC
>JBCNPS010000344.1:0-8199 GCA_039593235.1 Chitinophaga sp.
TTTTGCATGTATTTCCACCAGGTCGCCGATGGAAATGGGTTTAAAAAAACGGATACCACCTACATACACCGTTACAGCGTATTGCCCGCTCCAGTTGGCGGCACAGGTATAACCCGCCTGGTCAATTCATTTCATAACAGAGCCGCCATGTACTTTCCCGCCGAAATTTACGTCCGACGGCTCTGCAAGGAACCGAAGGGTGATAGTGTGATAAATAGAATCCATAAGTGTTGTTTACAACGACAAATTACGAATTAAAAATTATCACCTCCGCCCATTTCTCCGTTGTCGTTTTCTTTGGACTTGTTACTCTTTCTCTTAAAAAGATGTGTGTCCATTTTACCAAAGCGCCAGGTAGCATTGAGTCGCAGCTCACGGGTAGCGCGTTTGCGGTAATTTTCCTGTTCGGAAAAACCGGTACTGGTATAAGTAAGGTTGCGGTCAGTATTGAAGATATCATTAATGCCAAGGGAAATAGACAGCGCCTTATTTTTAAGCAGGTCCTTTTTAATGGCGGCATCGGCCGACCATTTGGGTTCTCTTTCCCCCTGTGGCATGATCTGTTTGGATTCGTACTCGGCGCTCACCTGTAACGACAGATTCCATGGCAGTTTGGTGTTGCTGTTCAGCTTACCGAACCAGGTAAAGCCCTGGTTGGAAAGATTGTTGCCATCGCTGGTAGCGTCAATCTTGGTTTGTGCAATGTTGACGTTGGTGGTAAGGTCCCATATTTTTGTCAGTTGGCTTCTCACGGTCAGCTCTGCCCCATATGAGTTCCGTGTACTGGCGTTGATAGGGTAAGAGAGCAATACATGCTGATCCTGCCCGTTCAGGTTCAGGGTCGTATCTACATAAAAATCGGTGATCGCATTATTGGTATTACGATAATATAAAGATACCAGCAGGTTATGCTTTTGTGCAATGTCTTTCAGGTAAGATAATTCAAAGGAATTGGTAAACTCCGGCTTCAGCTGCGGGTTACCGGTGCTGGCAGTTTGACCGCTATAGTCGATGTTTGGCAGCAGGTCGCGGAACCAGGGCCGGCGTATACGGCGGCTGTAGTTCAGTTGCAGCTCATGATCGCCCTTGAACTTCTGCGACAGGAAAATGCTCGGGAACAGGCTGATGGGGTAGCTGATCTTATAGGAGGATTTTTCTCCCAGTCTTGTTTCCCCGTCATAATTGGATTGTTCTGCACGTAAGCCCACCTGGTAGCCGAAATTATTTTTGGCGCCGGTATAGCTTACATAGCCCGCGTTGATCTGTTCCTGGTAGTGATAGCTGTTAGACAGTGCTGTGTCCAGCGTGAAATCGCCGGAAGGATAGTTCTGTCCGTAGGTATTGGTGAAGTTGTCGAACTTGCGGGTATTGCTGCGCAGCCCCATTTCAATTTTGGATTTCTCCGTCAGCGGCTTTACATAATCGATCTGGGCGGTCATGTATTTGGTGGTTCCTTCTCCGCTGCCATAGCGCAGCTCCGGCTTTTTCGGATCATATATAGGCTGACCGGAAAGATCGAAATACTGCAGGGAGTAATTGGAGCTGTTGTCGCCGGTAGCGTAGTTATAGGTGAAGTCCGCGGTCAGTTCTTCGCCTTCTTTTGCAAACGTGTGCTTGTAGCCCAGCTGTGTAGTATAGTTGCGGAACCCGTTCAATGTATTATTCACACCGGTGCCATAACGTACGCGCTGCTGGTGATCGTCCAGCTCATTCAGTGTTTGGTTATTATACCGGTTAAAGTTACCGCCGGTAATATTTTCAGATAGTGTGATGGTATTACGGTTATCGACAAACCAATCGAACCCGATGCGGCCGGTTTGGAACTTACGGTAAAAGTCGCCGTCTTCCAGCTGCTCGGTATACGTGGTGGTATCAGTGCCGAGGTTCTTGCGGAACAGGCGGCTGGTCATGGGTGATTTCCGGTTTCGGATATTATAGTTGATAAAGAAATTGAACTTTTCTTCGCGGAGGTTAAAATCCACGCCACCGTTAGTACTGCCCAGGGAGGTAACGCCGGCGTTTACTGAACCATTGATACCTGCCTTTTTATTTTTCTTCAGCACAATATTCAGGATACCGCTCATTCCTTCCGCATCGTACTTGGCGGAGGGGTTGGTTACCACTTCAATATTCTGTATGGCATCTGCGGGGATCTGATCCAGTGTAAGGGTAGAAGGGCGGCCATCAACAAAAATAGTGGGGGCGCCATTGCGCACGGTTACATTCCCGTCGATGTCCACATTCACCGAAGGCACCTGTTTCAGTACATCAGTGGCGGTACCGCCTATACTGGCAAGGTTCTTTTCTACATTAAATACCCGCTTATCGATAGCCATTGTAAAGGCTGGTTTTTCTCCCACCACATTTACAGCAGCCAGTGATTTTACATTGGCTTTCAGTTTAATATTACCAACGTCTACACTGCCTGATTTGGCAGACAGCGCCGCCGGTTTATAAATAGTTTCATACCCGATGAAGTTAATTTTCAGGATATATTTATTCAGCGGAATATTTTCGAAACGGAAGTCCCCGTTGGTTTTGGAGAGCATTCCTGTTTGTACGGAGGAGTCCGGACGCAACAGTGCTACAGATGCGTACTCAATAGGTTTGCCGGTTTGTGCATCCAGCAGTTTGCCGTAAATGAGGCCTGCGCTGGCGGAGGCAGCTTTACCCTCCGGACGTTGCGCCACAGCACTCATACAAAATAATAACAGCCAGCCTGTAATTAACGATACAATTTTTCTCATAATAGCTTCCAACAATTTATAGCCCTGTAAAATTACCTTTTATGAGTGAAGAATTACTTGTTTTTAGGATGAAAGGTTGGTCAGAACCCTTTACAGTCCGCTGTTTCCACTACAGAATTGAACAGGATTCTTTGTGGTAGCCGGTTACAGGAATATGCAGAAAAAACACCTCAAGTGTTAATTAGTGTTAAGCCTGGTTTTTAACCGGTTTAACCAGGTGGAGGCCAACGGATAGCATACGTTAAATTTTGTGGATAAAAAAGAGGTCAATACAAGTTTATCGTTTCCATTGTATTACAGAGCAACGTATCTTTACAGCCCGCTGTTGCGTTATTTTAATTTTTTTATATGCATAAGGATTACCGACCGGACTGGGATATTTACACGTGCCATATTGAAGAAAGTCCAGCAGTAATAGGCCTTGACCTTGATCTGAGACGATTTGCGCCATTGAAGGAAAAGCCGAATGCCATATATATAACCGTATATCTTAACAATCCACGTGAGGACGGATTCCCGCAGAACGATGAATTTGCCATCATGGGTGAAATTGAGGACAGTTTGGTGGAGCAGCTGCAAACTAAGCTGGATGCGCATTTTGTAGGCCGCACCTTTTCCAATGGCGTACGAGATTTTTACTTTTATTCAGGCACCACATTGCTGCATGATAAATTCATTGCGGATGCAATGGTGAATTTTCCTGACTACCGTTACGACTACGGCGTAAAGGAAGATAATAACTGGGAACTATATTTTGATTTCCTCTTTCCGGATGTATACGAGTTTCAGCGCATACAAAACAGGAAAGTACTACGTATGCTCCGCCAGCATGGCGATGCCTCAGAAAAGGAGCGCATCATAGAGCACTGGATCCATTTCAGAACGGAAGAAGATAAAATTGCTTACTGGGAACATATCAAGGAAAATGGTTTTGCTTTGGCGAGAGAAGAAAAAACAGATAACCCTGAATTTCCCTATAAATTATGCATTTCCCGCTCCGACAAAGCCAGCGAGGCTTCCATCGACAGTGTGGTCATGAGCCTCTGGGAACTGGCCCAACAAATAAATGCCGAATATGATGGCTGGGAAACCAGCATCATGAAGTAATTTGCGGATTTTGTCTGAGTCAGACAAAATCCGCTTAACAACCGCCGAAGGCGGTTCACCGCCTATTTCCGCAGTAACCCTGACAATAAGGAGATAGCAAATAACACCAGGAAGATATAAAAAAGGATCTTGGCGATAGATGCTGCTCCGGCGGCAATGCCCCCGAAACCAAATACTGCTGCGATAATGGCTACGATAAAAAATATGAGTGCCCAGCGTAACATAACTAAAACTTTAAGGTAAACAAATAGTATCTGTAACACTTGTTCCAGGTAATCCGTTCAATTTTACACAATTATCATTCCGGTAAGTACAATAATTGCGGTTGTTACTATTTCATTTTTTTTCGATATAATTGTTACCTGCTGCTAGATTTGAGGAATTATTTCAAAATATGGCCTACACTAACTGTCCTATGCTGGCTTATTGGCCTGCATAGTCCTGCCTTACTTTATGCAGAAGGGCAGCAGTTTCCGCGCGCAGCAGACACTATTCCCCACAGAAGCAGTGGGCTCTTCAAAAAGATCGGAGAGTACCGGGATTCCATACGTAATAAAGAATACCGTCAATCGCTCATAAAACGTATTACCAAACAGGATGAACCGGTACATTCTAACGATAACGACAGTACCATCATTAAAAGTGAGGCATATTTTACCCCCTTTGCGGGCAAAGTGATCAGAAATATCTACTACAGGAAGGTGAAAGTATTCGGCCCCCGCAACATCAATGATACCACTTTTACCACCAGCATGAAATTGATCCATCTGGCTAACCGTATGCACTACGATTCCCGGGAATGGGTGATCCGGCAATCATTGTTCTTCCGGGAAAACCAGCCGCTGGAACCTTTTGAAATGGCCGACAATGAACGTTACCTGCGTAACAGGCCCTTTATCCAGGATGCGCGTATTTATATAAAGAACGCCAACAGCGATTCCATCGATGTGGAAGTAGTGACAAAAGATCTGTTTGAATACGGCGCAGATGTTTCCCAGTTCAGTGCAAAAGATATCAGGGCCAGCGTTTCCAACAACGACCTGTTTGGCGCAGGGCAAGGCCTGAAAGTAGGTATGCAGTGGCGTTCCGATTATTCGCCCACCTGGAACACGGAAGTACGGTATACGAAATACAACCTGCTGGGTTCTTTCATAGATATGACCCTGGGATACACCACCCTGAATAATTACGCCCAGCTGGATACCAATGCCTTCGAAGGCGCTGTATTCATCAATTTCAACAGGCCGCTTTACCGCAACGCTGCTAAACTGGTGGGCGGTTTTGCATTGTCAAAAAACTGGTCCATCAATATCAGGGGATCCTTACCGGAGCTGGGCGACAGCGTTTACCGCGATTATACCTATTCCGTCATCGACGGATGGATCGGCTATAACTTCATTAACCACTATAATCACGACGGCACCATCGGTAAAAAGCCCAACTTCGCCATACTGGCCAGGCACTATAACCTGTCGTTCCAGCGAAAGCCGGACCAGCTAAGATATAAAGACGATCCCGTGTACAATAATCACCGCCTGTACCTGCTGGAACTACAGGCTTACCGCATTGATTATTTCAAAGCCCACTACTTCTTCGGGTTTGGACGAACGGAAGATATCCCGCTGGGATATAATATCAGCGCCACCAGCGGTTGGGAAAGCTGGAAAGACCGGCGGCGGATCTACACCGGTATTGAAGCACAGAAATACTGGACCACCAAAAACCAGGGCCTCTTTAACTCTACCATAGGACTGAGTACTTTCTGGCTCAATAACGCGTGGGAAGACGGCGTAATACATGCCCGGCTTGAATATTACAGCCGGCTGCTGAATATCCGCAAGGCGCGGTTCCGGCAGTTCCTGAACATCGACTACCTCAACAGCCCTAACCCGTTCTTTAATAAGCCGCTCAACATTAATATGGAGTACGGCATCTGGGGGTATAAAAATACCATGATCAATGGCTTTCAGCGCCTGAACCTCGGATCGGAAACAGTGTACTACAGTCCGCTGAAATTTCTCGGATTCAAATTTAACTTCTTCACTTCCCTGCAGGCGTCTATGATCACCAACAAAAGCGACGACCTGCTGCGAAATCCTATTTACATGGGCCTGGGAGGCGGTTTCCGTGTCCGTAATGAAAACCTGTCGCTGAATACCATTAAAGTTTCCGGGTATTATTACCCCAATGCACCAAAGCCTATGAATAAGCTGATGCTGGAAATTACTACCATTGTTGATTTCCGTTTTGACATCTCTGCATTACGCGCCCCCACGGTGCTGAACTTCCGCTAAATCTAAATAATGCACCTACATTCCGTAAATTTATAGTATCAAATCTTTTGTGTTATGGAATGGAAGAATGAACTCACCCGTATGCTGGGGATCACGTATCCACTGATCCAGGCGCCCATGTTAGGTATTACTACGCCAGCCATGGTGGCGGCAGTGAGCAACAGTGGTGGGTTAGGGTCTTTACCGGTAGGTGGACTGCCTCCCGATAAAGTGACCACATTAATCCGGGAAGTGAAAAGATTAACCCAGCAACCGTTTGCTGTAAACCTTTTCGTTTATGAGCCTGCGGAACATTACGACAGGAAAACATTTGACGATATGCAGGAGTTCCTGCAATTCCTGTATGGCGCCAACAGGATGGCGGCAGCGCCGGTGAAATTTGACGAAGTGCCTTTTCATTCCTGGAGAAGCCAGCTGCCGGTGATCCTTGCCGCCGGTATAAAATATGTGAGCTTTACATTCGGCATGCCCGATACAGCGGGGTTTGAATTGCTGAAACAACACCAGGTGCTGCTGATGGGCACTGCTACCTCTGTAGAAGAAGCCACAGTGCTCACGGCCGCCGGAACGGATGTGGTGATTGCACAAGGTATAGAGGCGGGTGGCCACCGGGGTTCCTTCCTGCCTGGAGAATTACCGAAAACAGGCACCTTTGCGCTGGTACCGCAAATAGCAGATCGTGTGCGCGTGCCCGTTATAGCCGCCGGAGGCATCATGGATGGCAGGGGAGTAGCGGCGGCAAAAATGCTGGGCGCTGCCGGTGTGCAAATGGGAAGCCTCTTCCTGAGGGCGCATGAAAGCCTGGCTACACCCGCTCACAAGGCCGCTCTGGCCGATATAACGGATACGGATACACTGCTTACCCGCGCCATTTCAGGCCGTTGGGCAAGGGGTGTACGCAATACCCTGATCAGGGAAATAGAAGCCTCCGGCTTACCTGTCAGTGAATATCCCTACCAGGATGTACTAACGCAACCTGGCCGTAAACTGGCCAAAGAATTGGATAACCCCGCATTCATAAATATGTGGGCCGGGCAGGCGGCAGGAAAAGCGCGTGCCTGGAGCACGGCGGATATTTTTGCAGAACTGGTGCGTGAAACGGCTATGGTGCTTAGTAAATAATACGCCTGAAGATGCCGGGATAATCTATCACTATATCGTTTTCATCAAAAGGCAATTGCGCGGTAAAGTCGGTGGATACATTGTCGTACAGGTATTCCTGCGGGCCGGTGCGGGTATAACGCTGCTGCACTTTCTGCAACTCAAATTCGGGCAGGTTAATATAGAGCATATCCAGCAGTTTACTTTCCTGTAGCTCAAACGGCAGCCGTTTCACCGGCAGGGTATTGGTAAAAGGAGTCAGTGAAATATCGATATCAATGCAGTTATCAAATGCGTCGATGTGGTTATTGTCTTTGTCGAACCAATGCCCGTGAAGATCCGAAGTCAGCTTCAATTCCGTTGGTGCGGGCCCTTCCTGTTTAATATGAAAGGATGATACCTGCCAGGATGGAGTGATCTCTATTTTATAATGTACACAAAATGGCTGTTGATCCCTTACCCCGTTGATACAACCGGCAGCCAGCTTCCCGGTGCCATTGTCCTGCAGCGTGAAGTACTCGGTTGCAGGCCATTGTAACGCCTGCCATAGAATAGGTTGCATGTGTTATCTTTTTATGTCCGATGATTTTATTTTGATGATCACCAGCTTCGATGTGGGCGTATTGCTTTTATCCGCAACACTGTCTACCGGCACCAGCACATTGGTTTCCGGGAAATAGGTAGCCGTACATCTTTCCGGTATATGGTAGGATACAATAATGAAGCCATAAGCCACCCGTTCCTTATTACCGTGATAATTATAAAGGTCTACCACATCGCCGGGGTGGAAACCGGCAGCCGCAATATCTGCAGGATGCATCAGTATCACTCTCCGTTCATGGTATATACCGCGGTAACGGTCGTCCAGCCCGTAAATGGTAGTGTTGAACTGGTCGTGGCTACGGATGGTCATCATCATATATTCATCGATGGCCAGAGGAGTCGTTAAT
>JBCNPS010000345.1:0-8178 GCA_039593235.1 Chitinophaga sp.
ATCTTCAACAGCTAGTACAATGGCTAATTTTTGCGTAAAACTGTATTTCCTGCGTTTATCCATAAAAATGCCCCCTAAAAGCGTCTAACTTTTAGGGGGCACTACATCTTTTCGCTTATATCTCCCCAAATCATTTAACTCAAAAAAGTTCAAAAATAAAAATCAGCGAAATCAGCGAAATCATCATAATCCTGAGTCAGACAAAATCCGCTCCTGTAACCTTTTCTTCTTCCGGTCCGTTTTACAGGGGAGAAACAAGCCCTGATGAAAACAATTCCCTTACTCCTGGTTATTTTATTTTTTACCGCTTGCAGCAAAGAAGCGGATAATTGCTCCCAATATGGATGGATACCCATCCAGGAAGCCAAGTACCTGGGGAAAAGCACCAATAATGTAAATGGACAGAACGGCGTTTTTTACGATGTAAGCTGCATTTTCAGTAATTCCTGTTACGCCATTAATAAAATAATAACATCAAAGAACGGGGACACCGTGTTTGTAAAAGCGGAATACATCCTTAATACCTGTACCCCCTGTACCCAGTCTTTTACCAGGCAAACAAAAACCTATGCTTTTACTCCTCCCGGTAATGGTACCTATTACCTGAAGTGGGAGGGAATTGCGAACCGCGTGGATACGGTAACAATACCCTAATCGCCGAAGGCGATATTCATCAGCGGGTATTTTTTATAATCCGGGAGATAGAAATGCCACCATTCTGTAGAACTTCCTTTAAAGCCATGTTGCCGCATGGTATCTCTCAACAATTTGCGGTTGGCCGCTACGGCCGGATCTGGCGGGATGTAGTTCTGATGCGCTTTCATGGTAAAATCGTCGAAGTCCGTAGGCATGGCCACGGGCTTGTTTGTTTTCAGGTTTACCATACTGAGATCTATGGCTACGCCACGGTTATGCCCCGATCCTTTGCGGGGATCTGCTGCGTACAGGTCGTTGGGAACTATTTTAAACATGGCTTCCGTTACATGATAAGGACGGTAGGCATCGTAAATGAGCAGGCCATATCCCTTTTTACGGAGCGATTCCTGCACGGCTTTGAGCGCCTTTGCGGCAGGGAGGCGGAGGTAGATATTGGTGCTGGTGTATAATTTTTGTTTGGTGAAGTTGTTGGTGGTAGCGTAGCGCACATCTTTTTTAATGCCCGGGATATATTTTTCAAGATCTACCAGCTGCTGGTTGCTGTCGCTTTTTACCAGCTGTTCATATTGTTGTTGGGTGTTCAGTACCGCGAGCCCGTATTTATTAGGCGGTATTTTCTGGGCATACAGCTGGCTGGAGATGGTCCACAGGAGCGCTGTTAACAGTATTATTCTCATGTGCTTAAAATTGCAGAAAAAGCCCCGGATTTGGCAAGGCTTATTGAATTTTATGAAAATTAGGCAAGAAAGTATGAAATACAGTGAAAATACAATTGCAATCACCTTATATTAATAGGTATTTTAGAACCCTTAAATTTTTATACGATGGAACTGTTCAGACTAGACAATAAAGTAGCGGTTATCACAGGTGGTGGTAGCGGCATAGGACAGGCAATTGCAAAAACATTCGGGGCGCAGGGTGCACAGGTGCATATCCTGGAGCTGAATGAAGATGGTGGTAAAGCTACAGCAGCCGAAATCAGGACAGCAGGCGGCCAGGCAACCGTGCATGCGTGCAATGTGGCCGACCAGGCAGCAGTGATCGGCGTGATGGATGGTATTGTGAAAACGGCCGGCAAGCTGGATATCCTGGTGAACTGCGCGGGCATTGCCCATGTAGGTAACCTTGAAAATACCGCTGAACAGGACTTCGACAGGGTGTACCAGGTAAATGTGAAGGGCACCTATAACTGTATGTATGCAGTGATCAAACAAATGAAAGCACAGGGCGGCGGCGTGATCCTGAATGTGGCCTCCATCGCCTCCAGTGTGGGTATACCGGACAGGCTGGCCTACTCTATGAGTAAAGGCGCGGTACTGACCATGACATTATCCGTGGCTAAAGATTATCTCGGCGCTAATATCCGCTGCAACTGCGTGTCGCCCGCAAGAGTACACACACCGTTTGTGGATGGCTTTATTGCCAAGAACTATCCGGGCAAAGAAGCAGAGATGTTTGAAAAACTGAGTAAAACCCAGCCGATAGGCCGTATGGCCAAACCGGTGGAAATAGGTAACCTGGCGTTATACCTGTGCTCGGATGAAGCAGGCTTTATTACAGGCACCGACTACCCGATTGATGGCGGTTTTATCAGGTTGAATAATTAAGAATTAATGGGATGTGTGTTTTAAAGTGCGGACGATTACCCGTATCTTTCAAGTTATTCATTCATTAATTTTTAGTTATATCATGCAACATTTTCGAATAGGGCTGGCGTTAGCACTGGCCATATTATCTGCCTGTAATTCCGGTAGCAACAAGAACGCTGCCACGGGGGAATCCGCATCAGTAATAAAACCGGCAACACCGGATGGTACAGTGTCGGTCACTTTCTCAGACAAGGAAAAAGATACATCGCTGATCCACATTAAGTTTCAGCTGAAAGAAGGAACAAAAGAAAAGAGCTTTGAACAGGCTATCCTGAAGGATGTACCGGAATCGGACCTTTACAAGGTGTTATGGAATGAACCCAACAGCTGTTATATCGGCGTTATGAAAGCGAATCATCAGCCACGTTATTACCACGCTTTTATAGACGATAAGAAAGATGTGAAAATATTATGGGCTGCCACACCGCCCCAGCCTATCTGGGAATACATGGAAGGAACACTGGGTCTTGGAAAGGTGACAGCCGGTGGTGAAATGTTGCAGCAATATAAAAAGAGCATCCAGTCCGGCAATATCCTGGCGGATTTTATTGCAGAAATAAAACCCGATGCTTCACCGGACAGCCTGGAGCTGTACGTGGAATTTGGCGGCTTGCGTAAAAGCATGTTCATGCCTGTGCCCACCGGAAGTAAAGGCGTGATCCAGCCAACAGGACAGGATGATCATGTGTATTTCTCTTTTGTAAAAGATGGAAAAGCAGAACCGGTGATCGACCTGCATGTGGAAAGCGGAAGATTACAGATTAAAACACTAAAAGAAATTAAGTAAGATAAATAAATAGTATTGATATGAAACTGATCAGGTTTGGTTTACCGGGAGAAGAGAAACCGGGTGTTGCCACCGCAGCAGGAATGTTTGATGTGAGCGCATTCGGTGAGGATTTTGGAGAGAAATTTTTTGAAACCAACGGGCTGGCGCGTTTATCTGAATGGTATAGCGCACATGCTGCGGAATGCCCGCAGGTGCCTGCCGGTACCCGTTTGGGCTCGCCTATCCTTCGTCCTTCCAAAATTATCTGCATAGGGCTGAACTACGCGGATCATGCGCGTGAAACCAATGCCGCCATTCCTGCAGAACCTATCGTGTTCTTTAAAAGTACCAGCGCACTGGTAGGGCCGAACGACGACCTGGTGATTCCACGCAACAGCCAGAAAACAGATTGGGAAGTGGAACTGGCAGTGGTAATCGGTAAAAAGGCCACTTACGTGGAAGAAAAAGACGCTATGGACTATGTAGCGGGTTACTGCCTGCATAACGACTACAGCGAAAGGGCATTCCAGATCGAAAGAGGCGGTCAGTGGGTGAAAGGCAAAAGCTGCGATACATTCGCTCCTTTAGGCCCATGGCTGGCTACCAGGGATGAAATTGCCGACGTGAACAATCTTCGTTTATGGCTCACCGTTAACGGGCAAAAAATGCAGGATGGCAACACCTCTAACTTCATATTTAACGTGGCATATGTAGTGGCTTACCTGAGCCAGTTTATGACCCTGCTCCCGGGAGATGTGATCTCTACCGGTACACCGGCTGGTGTGGGCCTGGGTATGAACCCACAGGTATACCTGAAGGCAGGAGATGTAATTGAACTGGGTATTGACGGGTTAGGAACTTCCAAACAAACTGCCGTAGCGTATAAATAGTAGTTATGAAAAGATATTGCCTGGCCCTGGATCTGGTAGATGATCCGCAGTTGATCAGTGAGTATGAAGCCCATCACCGCAAAGTATCTCCTGAAATAAAAAAAAGCATTACAGACGCAGGTATTACCGTAATGGATATTTACCGCGCGGGTAACCGCCTTTTTATGATCATGGAAGTAGATGATACTTTTTCCTTTGAACGTAAAGACGCCATGGACGCCGCCAATCCCGCCGTACAGGTATGGGAAGGGCTCATGTGGAAATACCAGCAGTCATTGCCGGTAGCGAAAGAAGGAGAGAAGTGGATCATTATGGACCAGATTTTTGCATTGTAGAAAATACCTGGGGCTGACTAAAAAGGGCGCCCCCTCCCGGGTTGGTGATGGAGACAAAACCGCGTTTACGCGATTCTCAGCGTCTTTATTTTACTTTTTAGTCAGCGCCAGGCAAAAAACATTTACATGGTTATTGACGCACATCAGCATTTCTGGCAATACAACCCTGTTCGCGACGCATGGATAGATGAATCCATGCAGGTGATCCGCCGTGACTTTTACCCGGAAGACCTGGCCCCTGTGCTGGCCGACAACGGGGTGCATGGCTGTGTAGCGGTACAGGCCGACCAGTCCGCAGATGAAACGGCTTTTTTGCTGGCACTGGCAGATAAGCATGACTTCATTAAAGGCGTGGTAGGATGGACGGACCTCCGTGCCGCCAACATCAGTGAACAGCTGGAGCAGTATGCCATACATCCCAAGCTGAAAGGCTTCCGGCATATTGTGCAGGGAGAACCGGATAACCGCTTCATTCTTGGTGAACATTTCTGCCGCGGCATCAAAGCGTTGCAGCAACACCAGTTCACCTATGATATTCTCGTATACCCGAAACAGTTACCCGCGGTAGAGGAGTTTGTACAGCAGTTCCCCGAACAGGCGCTGATCATTGATCACCTGGCCAAACCCGATATCAAAGCGGGTGAGCTGGATACCTGGGCAGCGCATATGCGCCGTATTGCACAATCGCCAAATGTATACTGCAAGCTAAGCGGCATGGTAACGGAAGCCGACTGGCAGCAATGGGAACCCGCACATTTCCGGCCTTTTATGGAAGTGGCGCTGGAAGCCTTTGGTGCAAGCAGGCTGGTGTATGGGTCCGACTGGCCCGTGTGCCTGGTGGCGGCAAAGTACCGTGAAGTGAAAGAATTGGTGACCGATTTTATCAGCACCTTATCAACAAGTGAACAACAACAGATAATGGGAGGCAATGCTCGCTCATTTTATCATCTATAAAAAATAATATCATACTTACTATGGATTTAGGATTACAGGAGAATGTGATCATCGTTACCGGTGGTGCAAAAGGGATCGGGGAAGCTATTTCAAAGCTGGTGGCGGCAGAAGGCGGCATCAGCGTGATTGCCGGCCGCAGTACTGCCGATAATGAAAAAACAGTGAGCGAAATCATCGCCGCAGGCGGTAAAGCCATGGCTATCACCGCGGAACTGGGTAAAGTGGAAGACTGTAAAAAAGTGATCGCTGAAACAATAGCAAAGTATGGTAAAATAGACGCCCTGGTAAACAATGCCGGCGCCAATGATGGCGTGGGACTGGAAAGCGGCAGCCCGGAAAAATTTATGCAATCATTGCAGAATAATTTATCGCACTACTACAACCTGGCGCATTTTGCATTGCCTTACCTGAAAATCACCAAGGGAAATATTGTAAACATCGGGTCTAAGGTAGCTGATACCGGCCAGGGTAATACCAGCGGCTATGCGGCATCCAAAGGCGGTATCAATGCGCTTACCCGTGAATGGGCCGTGGAACTGCTGCCTTACTCTATCCGCGTTAACACGGTGATCCCCGCTGAAGTATGGACCCCGCTGTATGAAACATGGATCAATTCATTGCCAAATCCAAAGGAGAAACTGGCATCCATCACTGCAAATATTCCATTTGAAAAAAGAATGACCACGTCCACGGAAATTGCCAACAGCACCGTGTTCCTGTTGTCGCCACGTTCCTCTCATACAACCGGACAAATCGTATATGTAGATGGCGGTTACACCCATCTCGACAGATCCATCAGCTAAGGATAAAGAGCCAACACCTGTTTACAATATTCAATCACCTGAAACATTAAATTCTTCGTTATGGCCGGAGGCGCAGTAAGTAATTCCACCTATACCACCAATAAAGATACAGGCGCAAAGCCGGGCAGTTACCTGTTTCCGCTGATCCTGGTTACCAGCCTGTTTTTCTTATGGGGACTGGCGTACGGGCTGCTGGATGTGCTGAACAAACATTTCCAGGAGGTATTAAACATTACTACCAAACGTTCTACTTTATTACAGGGCGCTTATTTCGGCGCTTATTTCCTCATGGCATTTCCGGCAGGTATGTTTATGAATAAGTTCGGGTATAAGAAAGGAATTATTCTCGGGTTGCTGTTGTATGCCACCGGAGCTTTTCTTTTTTACCCGGCGGCAAATGCCTTGAATTTTGATTTCTTTCTGCTGGCGTTATTTATCCTTGCCTGTGGACTGGCCTGCCTGGAAACAGCTGCCAATCCGTATGTAACAGTGCTGGGAGACAAGGCCACCTCCGAACAACGACTGAACTTATCACAATGCTTTAACGGATTGGGATCATTCTTAGGCCCCATTATTGGTGCCTGGTTATTTCTAGGTACTGGTAAAGGAGATCTCACTACCGTTAAGGTGACCTACGTGGCTATTGCTGTAGTGGTATTGTTAATTGCAGTTTTTTTTCTAAGAACTCCTTTACCTGAAATTGAAGAGGCGAAACAGGAGGGTGAAGAAGTGATGGCAGATATCCGTCCTCTTTTTGCTCACCGTCATTTCGTATTGGGAGTAATAGCGCAATTCTTTTATGTGGCGGCTCAGGTAGGTGTGGGTGCATTGTTTATTAATTATGTAACAGAATACTGGCACGGTACCTCCGCTAAAAATGCGTCTCTCCTGTTATCAATTGGTATGGCGCTATTCACAGGTGGCCGTTTTGTAGGCACAGCGCTGATGCGTAAGATAGCCCCTAATCAGCTACTGGCCATTTATGCATTTATCAACGTGTTGCTGAGCGCTTTTGTAATGACCGGTAACGGCGCAGCCTCTGTATATGCGTTGATCGCCATTTTCTTCTTTATGTCTATCATGTTCCCTACTATTTTTGCGTTGGGGGTTAAAGACCTGGGCGTGCATACCAAACGCGGCGCTTCTTTCCAGGTAATGTCCATTGTAGGCGGCGCTTCCGTTCCTTACCTGATGGGGATTGTAACAGAGTGGCAGTCGCTTGCCATTTCCTATGGCATCCCTACCTTCTGCTTTGTGATTGTGTTCTTATACGGCTGGAAAGGATATAAGAGAGTTTAGCCGGCAGGCTTCTTTTTAATATTTAATCCGCAAAATCATTGTAACTTTCTTTAAAAGAGGATACCATGATTTTGCGGATTTTTGCTTCCTATGCTTGCTGGTTCCTGGTTATAACCACGTTATTTGCCGGGATAGCTCCTGATCCCGGCCCTGTACCTTCCCTGCAATTGTCGTTCACCCATCTGATGGGACAGCAGCCGCTGGTAAGGAACAAGGCAACTTATACCAATGCTTCCGGCGAAACATTTACGATCAGCCGTTTCCGTTATTTTCTCAGCAATTTTTCACTGGAAACCGCCAATGGCAGCGTGGTTACTTTACCTCCTGCTTATTTCCTGGTAGATGATGCCATTGACAGTTCAAAAAATATCCGGCTGAACAGCGTCCCCGCCGGTAAATATAAAAGCATCCATTTCCTGATCGGCGTGGATAGCATCCGCAATGTAAGCGGCGTGCAATCCGGCGCCCTGGCGGTGGAAACCGGTATGTTCTGGACCTGGAACAGCGGCTATATCATGGCGCAGATAGAGGGACATTCCACTGCGGTTAACACGCCCATGCAGGAGTTTCTATTTCATTGCGGCGGGTATAAATCAAAAGACGGCGTACTGAAATATGTAATGCTGCCACTTCCTGAACCGCTCACTATTTCCACCGGCAGTCAGCCACGGATCAACCTTACCGCGGATGTAGAAAAATGGTTTTTACCTGATACTGTAAGTTTTAAGAAGATAACAGTGATCATGGCGCCGGGAGTAAAAGCAAGACAGGTAGCCGGTAATTACCAGCATATGTTTAACATAACAGGCATTTCCAATCAGT
>JBCNPS010000346.1:0-8165 GCA_039593235.1 Chitinophaga sp.
CGAAGCGCATAAAGGAACACCTATCATATATGTAGCCAGTGCAGGCACCGTAAATACGGTTGATTTTGATGATATCGCCGCGCTGGTACAACTGAAAAAGGAATATGGCTTCTGGCTGCATGTGGATGCCGCTTTCGGTGGTTTTGCCGCCTGCAGCGACCAGTGGAAATACTTGTTGAACGGGTGGGAACAGGCCGATAGCATCACCATAGATGCACATAAATGGCTGAATGTACCTTACGACGCCGCTATGATCTTTTGCAGGCACCCGGAATTACAATCGGCTGTATTCCAGAATGCAGGCGCTGCTTACTTAGGCGATCCGGCCACCCAATTTAATTTCATTAATCATATACCGGAAAATTCACGCCGGCAGCGTGCATTGCCAGCCTGGTTTTCTTTAATGGCCTACGGGAAAGAAGGCTATCGCTGGCTGGTGGAAAACGATATTTCATTAGCCAAACAACTGGGCAGCCTGCTGGAAACAGATCCGAATTTTGTGGTGCTATCGCCGGTGCGGCTTTGCGTGGTGTGCTTTACACTGCAGGTATCGCCGGAGGCAGAAGCAGAAGCGGTACAGGAGTTCCTGGAGGCGCTGAACAACAGCGGCGTGGTATGTATGACGGCCACCACTTACGCCGGGCGCTCCGCCATCCGTGCGGCATTGGTGAACTGGCGTACCAGTAGTAAAGATGTATTGATGGCCTATGATACCATGAAGGTATTGGCAGGAGAAATAGTGAATAAATATACTTATGCGTAAATCAAATACAAATGCTTACATCGCGCTTGCCATTGTAAGCATTTTCTGGGGAACCACTTACCTGGCATCCAGTGTGGGCGTAAGACACATGCATGGTGTGATGCTGGCAGGCATAAGACAGGCAACAGCCGGATTCCTGATCACCGGATTTTTTTTACTGAAGGGATATAAGTTACCGGGAAAAATAGTGTTGTCGAAATTGTTTGTGATCGGTACACTGATGTTGTGCGGCGGAAATGGTTTACTCACCTGGGCGTTGCGATATATTCCCAGCGGGCTGGGCGCCATCATTGCAGCTACTATTCCCATCTGGATCACCATTACCAGCTATTTCCTGGTACAGCGCACCCGGCTTAGCTTACAGCTCATCATCGGGATGATCCTGGGCTTTGGCGGTGTGGCAGGGATCTTCTATAATTATTTGTCCAGTTTGATGAACCCTGATTTCCAGTTCGGAATTATCATTGGGTTTATCTCCTGTATATTCTGGGCGCTGGGTTCTGTGTTAACGGCGAAGTGGTCGCTGGGCGTGAACTACCTGTACGGCGCAGGATTCCAGATGTTTTTCAGCGGTATTATCATGTTGCTGGTAGCCACCTTATTCCTGGGGCAGCATGTGGAAATACAAAATTTCACTACGGAATTATGGGAAAGTTTGTTGTACCTGGTATTGGTAGGCTCGGTATTTTCCTATTCCGCCTATGTGTTTGCGCTGAATAACCTGCCGCCGGCGCAGGTATCTGTTTATGCGTATATCAACCCTGTGGTGGCGGTGTTGCTGGGATGGCTCATCCTGCATGAAAGCCTCACGTGGTTAACAGGTATCTGCTCGCTGGTAACTATCGGGGGCGTGTACTTAGTGAACAGCGCGGTTAATAAAAGTAAAAAAAGTGTTGCAGCAACTGCAGAATTGTAATAGCTATATTTTTTTAAGGTAGAAGTTTATAGACAGATGCTCGCCCCGGTGTTTACCGGAAGGAGCATCTTTTCTTTTGTAATGGAAATGAATTAAATTGAGATGGATTATTAAACCTGTTATTTTATGGATGTTATTCAGGCAACGGAGTTACATACAAATGAAGTGGCGGTATTGTTTGATGCCTACCGCAGTTACTATGACCAGGCGCCTGATTTCAAAGGAGCGCTGGATTTTATTACAGAAAGAATTGCGCAAAAGGACAGTGTGATATTTGTAGTATTGAAGGATGCTGAAATTATCGGATTCACCCAACTATATCCCATCTTCACTTCCCTGGGCATGAAACGTGGCTGGCTGCTGAACGACCTGTACGTACTGGAGGAGCACCGCGGCATGGGCGCCGGTAAAGCCCTGCTTGACAGGGCCGCAGCATACGGTAAATCCACCAGTGCGGCCTGGCTCATGTTACAAACCTATATTGCCAACACCGGCGCACAAAAACTCTACGAAAAAGAAGGGTTCAAAAAAGATACGAACTCCTACTATTATTATAAAGCACTTTAAAAAACGTGGATCGCCTTCGGCGATGCGAATTTTGTCTTGGAACACTGATTACGCTGATTTTAATGATTTGCTTGAGGAATATGTCTTGATTTTATGTTAAAGGAGATATAAATAAACTGTTTACATCTTTTTAAACTATCAGAAAAAGTAAAAGTAAAATCAGACAAATCATTAAAATCAGCGTAATCAGTGTTCCAAGACAAAATTCGCGAAGGCGATCTCTCTGCAATGTATGGACACAACAAAGAACCCCTGGACCATTCACTCCCGGGACCTGAGATATGATAACAACTGGATCAGTGTATGGCATCACGAAGGGTTAAACCCTGCCGGCGGCGCCGGTATTTATGGGGTGGTACATTTCAAGAACCTGGCAGTGGGCGTGGTAGCGCTGGATGATGATATGAATATTTACCTGGTGGGGCAGTACCGCTTTCCTTTAAAGCGCTTCTCCTGGGAAATCCCTGAAGGAGGTGCACCATTAGGGCTGGAAAGTGCGCTGGATACCGCTAAAAGGGAATTGCTGGAAGAAACGGGCCTGGTGGCGGCTCATTGGGAGGAAATTACGCATATGGATCTCTCCAATTCCGTTTCCGATGAAGAAGGGATCGTGTTCCTGGCCCGTGGGCTGGAGCAGCGGGCGGCGGAGCCGGAGGAAACAGAACAGCTGATCGTTAAAAAAATACCTTTTGAAGAAGCCTACCGGATGGTGAACAACTTTGAGATCACCGATTCCTTATCGGTAGCGGCTATACAAAAAGTAAAGCTAATGGGCTATGAAGGCTTATTAAACAAATAAACCCGTTACCTTTGCAGCAAATGGAAAGGAAATTCAACGCTTTCAAAGGTGAAAGAAAAGAGGGACAGCGAGGTCCCAAAAAATATGCAACGCAACGGCCAAAGCAATCTACCATGATTATTGGCCGGCAGCCGTTATTGGAAGCCCTGAACACCGGGAAGCCCATTGAGCGCATCTTTATGCTGCGCACCGCTACCGGCGATATTATTCCGCAAATAAGAGACCTGGCCCAAACCCAGAATGTTCCCATTAACTATGTGCCGGTGGAAAAGCTCAACGGGCTTACCCAGGCCAATCACCAGGGAGTGGTGGCCATTGCCGGCAATGTTATCTACCTGGACCTGCAGGATGTGATCTCCCATGTAACAGAAAAGGGAGAAACACCGCTGTTCCTCATACTGGATGGTATTACTGATGTACGTAATATAGGCGCCATTGCCCGCAGCGCCGTTTGCTGCGGCGCCCAGGCCATCATTATTCCTGATAAAGGCATTGCCGCACTGAATGAAGAAGCCGTGAAATCCTCTGCCGGTGCGCTGGAGCGTATCGCGGTGTGCCGGGTGAACAGCCTGAACAAAGCGATTGATACCCTGCATCTCAACGGTATCAAGGTGATGGCGAGTGAAATGGAAACGGAAATAAAGCTGTACGACTGCGACCTGAAAGAGCCGGTAGCAGTGATCATGGGTTCGGAAGACAAAGGCGTGTATCCTGCGCTGATCAAGGCTTCCGACGTGTTGTTCCGCATCCCGATGGCCGGCAATTTTGAATCTTTCAACGTGTCGGTAGCCGCAGGGATCATTTTATACGAAGCGCTGAAACAAAGAACGGTAAATATTTAGCGGACCTGCGGGCGCCCGCCACGAAAATGGTTTACTATGCTAAAATTAGTTGAATGCCCCCGCGACGCTATGCAGGGATGGCACAGAATGATCAGTACGGACGAAAAAGTACAATACCTGGATGCCCTGTTAAAGGTTGGTTTTGATACGATCGATTTCGGCAGTTTTGTATCTCCCAAAGCCATTCCGCAAATGGCAGATACAAAAGACGTTATTCCCCGGCTGCAATTGTCAGGCTCCAAAAGCAAACTGCTGGCCATTGTGGCCAACCTGCGGGGAGCGGAAGAAGCGGTAGTGTTCGACGAAATTAGTTACCTGGGCTTCCCCTTCTCCATATCAGAAACTTTCCAGCTGAGAAATACCAATAAAACCATTGCAGAATCACTGGAGCAGGTGCATTCCATGCAGGAACTGTGCATTAAGAACCGGAAAGAACTGGTGATCTACATTTCCATGGGATTCGGTAATCCATACGGTGATCCGTACAGCCCGGAAATCGTACTGCAATGGGTAGCAGAAATGGTGAAGATGGAAATCGGCGTTATTTCCCTCGCAGATACAGTAGGCGTGGCAGATCCGGCTACTATCAGCAGCCTTTTCAAACACCTCATTCCCGCTTACCCCGATGTGGAACTCGGCGCACATTTTCACGCAGCGCCCAACAAATGGGAAGAGAAGGTACTGGCCGCTTATGAGCAGGGCTGCAAACGGTTCGACAGCGCCATCAAAGGCATAGGCGGCTGCCCTATGGCCAAAGATGAACTGGTGGGCAACCTGGCCACCGAAAACCTGGTAGCCTTCTGCCGGCAAAGAAATGAACCGCTTACACTGGATATGACCGCGTTAAGCAACGCACAGCAACTGGCAGATGCTGTTTTTAAAGATTAACTGTATTACATGCAATTTCATTTAAGCTTTCCCGTAACGCCGTTGCCGGCTCCCATCCAATATGATCATGAGCTGTTACTGATGGGTTCCTGCTTTGCCGAAGAAATAGGCGGAAAGCTGCAGGAACACCGGTTTAATACCCTGGTGAACCCCCACGGCATTTTATATAATCCACTCAGCATCACACAGGCGCTCACCACTTATCTCGACGGGAAAGTGTATACACGTGAAGACCTGTTCCTGCACAATGATCTCTGGAACAGCTGGGATCACCACAGCCGCTTCTCCGGCCTTACGCCGGAAGCCACGCTGGAAAACATCCGGCAGATGCAGGCCGCCGCTACAAAGGCTATTGAAACCGCCGACTGGCTCATTATTACGCTGGGATCCGCCCATGCTTACATCTTAAAAGAAGATAACCGCCTGGTTGGTAACTGCCATAAGGTGCCGGCTGGTAACTTCTACAAACGCATGCTCACCGTAGATGAAATAGTTACCGCACTGGATAACGTGATGCATCGCCTGTTTTTCCGCAACCGGAAAATTAATATACTCTTCACCGTTAGTCCCGTTCGCTATATCCGCGATGGAGTAGTGGAAAATAATCTCAGTAAAGCCATCCTGCTACAGGCGGTTCACCACCTGGTAAATAAGTTCAACAGGCTGTTCTATTTCCCGGCATATGAGCTGGTGATAGATGATTTGCGCGATTACCGTTTTTATAAGGAAGACATGGTGCATCCCAATGAACTGGCGGTTAATTATGTATGGGAGCAGGTGATAAAGGCAGGGATCAGCCCCGGTAGCCAGGAGTTGCTGCACAGCATCGCCGAAATAAACCGGGCGGCCAACCACCGGCCCTTTAACCCGGAAAGCCCCCAGCACCGGCAGTTTTTAAGTCATTACGCCGCAAAAGTGCAGCAACTGATAGCCGCGCATCCGCAGCTGCAGCTGAACGACCTGCTGCAACGCTTTCAATAAAAAAAGGCAGATGAAACCGCGATTATAACGGTTTCACCTGCCTTTTCATCAGGCCCGCCCGTTTACAACGGAATACCTCTTTTATCTTTCAAATAAATAATACCAACTACAAAACAGATCACTGCAATACCGATGGGGTAAATAAGCCCCGCCAGGTGGTTGCCGGTATTGGTAACCAGGATGGTGGAAATAGTGGGCAGTAACCCGCCGAATACGCCGTTGCCAATATGATAGGGCAGCGACATAGACGTATACCGGATGCGGGTAGGAAATAATTCCACCAGGAAAGCCGCAATAGGCGCATATACCATGGTTACAAACAATACCTGAATAAATATCAGGATCACCAGCCAGGCCACATTGGTACGGCTCACGGTTAATTCCTTTTTATCCGTAGCCTCCCTTAAAATGCTGCCGTCGGTATAACTGTGTACCCGGAAGGATTTAAGCACCAGTTCGCCCGATTCGCTGTGCGTGGAATTGCTTTCTATCCTGAAAAGTTCGGTTTGTTCAGTTTTCAGTTTCACATTGCCGATATTATCCATGGCCTTATAGATCGGGTAATAGGCCAGGGCCGCCAGCAACATGCCGGTGAGCATGATCTTTTTACGGCCTATACGGTCGGACAGCGAGCCGAAATAAATAAAGAACGGCGTGCCCAGCAGCAATGCAATGGCAATAATGATATTGGATTGCACAAATTCAATGTTCATGGTTTTCTGGAGAAAGGAGAGCGCATAGAACTGACCGGTGTACCACACCACGCCCTGCCCCATGGCAGCGCCAAACAGCGCGATCAATACCAGTTTAAGGTTTTCCTTATTGGCAAAGCTTTCCTTAATGGGATTGGTGGATGTTTTACCTTCTTTCTTCATCTGCGCAAACAGCGGGGATTCGTGCAGGCGTATCCGTATGTAATAAGACATAATGACCAGCAGCACCGACAGGAGGAAGGGAATACGCCAGCCATAGTTGTTGAAATCGTCCGGCGACATGAGCATGCGGGTTAGCAGGATCACGCCCAGCGATACAAACAGTCCAAGCGTAGCCGTGGTTTGAATAAAGCTGGTGTAGTAGCCGCGGCGGTTATCCGGCGAATGTTCCGCTACATAAGTAGCCGCGCCGCCGTATTCACCGCCAAGGGCCAGGCCCTGCGCCAGGCGGAGGATCAGCACCAGTATGGGCGCCAGTATACCAATGGTATGATAACTGGGAATAAGACCGATAGCAAAGGTGGATCCGCCCATGATAAGCAGGGTAAGCAGGAAGGTATATTTACGTCCTACCATATCGCCTATACGGCCAAATACAATGGCCCCGAAAGGGCGCACAATAAAGCCAACAGCAAAGGTGGCCAGCGTAGCGATGTAGGCCAGCTGCGGATTACTGGGTGGGAAGAACTTTTCAGCAATGATGGCGGATAAACTGCCAAAGATGTAAAAGTCGTACCATTCAATGAGCGGACCAGCCGACGAAGCCATTATAACCTGCCAGATGTTTTGCGTGGAGAGCGAGTTTTTCATACGTGTTAATTGTAAAAGCCGGGCTTTTGTTAGTTAGCTTTTTAAGGGGAATAAGATAACGAATATTTACTATGAGAGCAAGCGTTCAACTAAAAATCTCTTGTGCTTAACATTCGTGAATGTTTATAAAGCCTTATCTTTAATAAGGGCCAATTATTTAAAATGAAGCAGGGATCAAAAGCCCACATCAGGCGGGGTACCAGTTTATTGTTGTTAGCTTTTATGTTGTGTTACTATACCGTGAAGGCTCAGCAAACGATCAGCAACAGACCTAAGATAGGATTAACGCTCAGCGGCGGCGGGGCCAGGGGGCTTGCGCACATCGGCATCCTGGAAGCGATAGACAGTGCCGGTTTGAAGGTGGACCTGGTAACCGGTACCAGCATGGGAAGCATTGTTGGATCTTTATATGCCATGGGTTATTCCGGGAACAAAATTGAAGAAGTAGCCCGGAAACTGAACTGGAACAGTCTTTTCTCCAACCAGCCCGTTCTTACGGATATTTCCTATGAAGAAAAGCGGGAGTATAATAAATACATCATTGAAATTCCTTTTGAATATGGTAAGCCCAAGCTGGCCTCTGGCGTAATTTCCGGCGAAGCGTTGTGGCTGGAGCTGGCAAAGCTCTGCTGGCCGGTGAAAGACATCAAGAACTTTGAAGACTTCAATATCCCGTTTAAATGCATTGCCACCGATGTGGCCACCGGCGATATTGTGACGCTCGACAGCGGGGAAATAGTGACCAGCCTGCGTGCCAGCATGGCCATCCCGTCTATTTTTACTGCCGTGAAGATAGGCGACCGCAAACTGGTGGATGGGGGCGTGGTCCGTAACTTCCCGGTGATCACCGCCAAGGAAATGGGCGCCGACATTGCGATAGGTGCCA
>JBCNPS010000347.1:0-8138 GCA_039593235.1 Chitinophaga sp.
CCGGCGCTACGAAGCTAGGAATTGCCGAGGTTGCTGTACCTCATGACGTGGAAAAATAGATTAAACCTCAGTGAAAGAACGATTTGAAGTAAAGGGCTGAGTAACATCAGCCCTTTTTGTTTTACCCGATTTGCTGTACCTTCTTTGCTATGACCCCTCTGGCCTTTTCCCATTTTAAATAGAAAAGCCTTCCTGGAAAGCAGGAAGGCTTTTATGTAATATGATAAAATGTGTTGGTTATACCATTGGAATTTCTGCCACCTGGTACACTTTTTCATCGAGTTTTGCTTTGGTTTCGCTAAACGCTTTCAGGGTGAGTTCAATATCCTCATCACTGTGGGCAGCGGTTGGGATCAGGCGGTAAATGATCTGTCCTTTTGGAATAACGGGGTATACCACGATAGAACAGAAGATATTGTAGTTTTCACGCAGATCCAGGCACATAGCGGTTGCCTCGGGAATATCGCCCTGGAGATAGATAGGCGTTACCGGGGAATTGGTTCTGCCGATATTAAACCCGCGTTCTTTCAGGCCATTCTGCAGTTTATTCACATTATCCCACAGCTTCGCTTTCATTTCAGGATGCTGGCGCATCAGCTGTACCCTTTTCAGGTGACCGATTACGATAGGTAACGGGATAGATTTTGCGAAGATCTGGGAGCGCATGTTATAGCGCAGGTAGTTGATGATTTGTTTTTCGCCGCTGATGAAAGCACCGATGGAAGCACCGGATTTTGCGAAAGTATTGAACAGCAGGTCAATTTTATCCTGAACACCCTGTTCTTCGCCGGTACCGGCGCCGGTTTTACCCATTGTTCCAAAGCCGTGGGCATCATCTACCAGCAGGCGGAACTCATATTTATCTTTAAATGCGGCAATTTCCTTCAGTTTACCCTGGTCGCCGGCCATGCCAAATACGCCTTCCGTAACCACCAGTATACCACCGCCCTGTGTTTTAGCCAGTTCGGTTGCACGTTTCATCTGCTTATCGAAATCTTCTATGTCGTTATGCTTGAATACATAGCGCTTGCCCGGGTGCAGGCGTAATCCATCCAGGATACTGGCGTGGCACTCTGCATCGTATACAATTACATCCCTGCGGCCTACTACAGCATCAATAGCGCTCATAACGCCCTGGTAGCCGTAGTTCAGTAAGGTAGTGGCTTCTTTGCCCATGTAATCGGACAATTCATTTTCCAGCTGCTCGTGGTAGTTGGTATTTCCGCTCATCATACGCGCTCCCATCGGAGAGGCCATTCCAAAGTCTGCGGCAGCTTTGGCGTCAGTAGCACGCACTTCCGGGTGGTTGGCCAAACCCAGGTAGTTGTTCAGGCTCCAGACAATCTTTTCATTTCCCCGGAAATTCATGCGGGGACCTATTTCCCCTTCCAGTTTAGGAAAGGCAAAATAGCCGTGGGCTCTGTCTGAATGCTCCCCGATAGGGCCCAGATGTTTCAGCAGTTTCTCGAAAATATCCATACGGTATATTATGTAATGGTTAATTCATTCCATTTAAAATGGACACAAAGGTATTAAAATATTACTTTTTGTAAACTTGATTCACATTTGGCGCAAGCCGTTTTTCGTATTTATTAATACAATATGATGATCTATCTTATTGTATTACAAAGACTTTTAAATTATTACCATCTGATGAAATTTACACATTTCCTGGCAGCCGGATTCCTGTTATCTGCCTTCACCGGTACTGCGCAGCAACTTTCTTCTTCAAAGCCGTTGACCGGGAACACCAACACTGCAGCCCGTCCCAAACTCATAGTGGGTATGGTGGTAGACCAGATGCGCTGGGATTACCTGTACCGCTTTGCCGGCAGGTATGGCGCCGGTGGCTTTAAACGTTTACTGCAGGAAGGCTTTTCCTGTGAAAATACCCTGATCAATTACACGCCTACCATTACCGCCTGCGGGCATACCTGTGTGTATACCGGCTCTGTACCTGCTATACATGGCATTATCGGCAACACCTGGTACAGTCCTGAACTTGGCCGCACGGTATACTGCGCGGAAGATACCACGGTAACCACAGTGGGCAGCTCATCCGCTGCCGGTAAAATGAGCCCGCGGAATATGCTGGTAACCACTATCGGCGACGAACTGAAGTTATCCAATAATTTCCAGAGCAAGGTAATAGGCGTAGCCATTAAAGACCGCGGCGCTATTCTCCCTGCGGGGCACAGTGCCAATGCGGCTTTCTGGTATGATGCCGGCACTGGTAACTGGGTAAGCAGCACTTACTACATGAACGAATTGCCTGCATGGGCCCAGCAATTCAACCGGCAGCAATTCCCGCAGCAATACCTGAGCAAACCATGGACCACTCTCTATCCCGCATCTACCTATACCCTGAGCACTGCTGACGAAAAAGCTTACGAAGGAAAGTATAAAAATGCCACCAATACCTCGTTTCCTCACCAGCTGTCGGACATCGCCAATACAGCTGTTTCAGCTTCTCCCTATGGCAACACCATGACGCTGGAATTTGCAAAAAAAGCGATGGAAGCCTATGGCCTCGGAAACGGACCGGTAACAGACCTGCTGGCCATCAGCCTTTCTTCCCCGGATTATGTAGGGCACCAGTTCGGACCTAATTCCATAGAGGCGGAAGATACTTACCTGCGCCTGGACCAGGACCTGGCGGCGTTTTTCAGCTACCTTGATGCGAAAGTCGGTAAAGGACAATACCTGTTCTTTATCACGGCCGATCATGGTGTGGCTCATGTCCCCGGATTTATGGCGGAAAACAAGCTGCCTGGCGGTACCTGGGACGATAAAGCGGCAGTAGCTTCCCTGAATGAGCAGGTAGCAGCCAGGTTTGGCGTGAAGGAAGCAGTAAAAGCCACCGATAATTACCAGTTCT
Source organism: Chitinophaga sp. (assembly GCA_039593235.1). Classification (GTDB taxonomy): domain Bacteria; phylum Bacteroidota; class Bacteroidia; order Chitinophagales; family Chitinophagaceae; genus Chitinophaga. The sequence continues at coordinate 2,879 of JBCNPS010000347.1, forward strand.
GGCTGAATCATGATGCTATTGCGCAGGCGGGTAAAAACGAAGCGGATATCCGCCAGTTCATGATCCGGGAGCTGCTGAAATCGCCCGCTATTTCCAAAGCTTTTTCTACGGATAACCTTATGTGGACTGTTTTACCGGAGCCCATGCGCACCATGTTGTCCAACGGATTTAACACCAAAAGGAGCGGCGATATCCAGGTGGTGTTAACACCGGGATACATTGATGGCGGCAATGTGGGCACCACTCACGGTTTATGGTACCCTTACGATGCGCATATCCCGCTGGTGTGGATGGGATGGGGCGTTCGCCCGGGTAAAACCAACCGTATCATTGGTATGACGGATATTACGCCCACCCTGGCTGCTTTGCTGCATATACAGATGCCAAGTGGCAGTGTAGGTCAGGTAATACAGGAGATTACCCATTAAATTTTTTTTGTTTAGATTGCCATAAACAAGGTCTGAAATTCTTTGTTTATGGCATTTTCTTTTATCCAGTATACTGTATCCGAACGGGTAGCCACCATCGCCCTGAACCGGCCTGAGAAGCGTAATGCGCTCAACGGACCTATGGTAGCGGAGCTTCGTGCCGCATTTCGAGCAGCGGCAACTGATGAAGCCGTGAAAGTAGTAGTGTTGAAGGGGAATGGCGAGGCTTTTTGTGCTGGCGCCGACCTGGAATACCTGCAACAACTGCAGCAAAATACCTATGATGAAAACCTCGCAGATTCCCGGGAATTGATGGAATTGTTCCGGGAGATCTATGATCTTGATAAGATAGTGATCGGGCAGGTAGAAGGACATGCCGTTGCCGGTGGCTGCGGTTTGGTAACCCTGTGCGACCTCAGTTATGCCGTACCTGAAGCGCTGTTGGGGTATACGGAGGTGAAGATTGGATTTATTCCCGCCCTGGTAGCGGTTTTCCTGGTCCGTAAAATAGGAGAGGGCCGTTCCCGGGAGTTATTGTTAACCGGTAAACTGGTAACAGCTGAAAAAGCTGCGGCCGACGGCCTGATCACGGCGGTAGTACCCGCGGCGGAAATAGCCCAAAAGGTAGCGAAAGTGGCTGCCAGCCTATGTAATGAAGCTTCTGCAAACTCCCTTAAGGTCACCAAAAAACTGATTGGCACAGTGTTGGACTTACCGGTAGCGGAAGGGTTGGCGCACGCAGCCATACTGAATGCTGCCACCCGGGGCCACAACGACTGTAAACGCGGGATAGCCGCTTTTTTAAACAAAGAAAAGCTAAACTGGTAACGGATTATCTTAATTCACCACACTATGTCAAATCGGTTGTTATTAACTTTTACCTTCCTGTGCTGCACCGGCACATTGCTGGCGCAACGTGTTGTTTCAGATGCCAAGATCGTTTACAAAATGGAGCTGCCGCCGGAGCAGCTGCAAATGGACGCCATGCTGGAGGGCAGCACCTTCACCCAGTATATGCGCGGGCCGCTGAGCAGGATAGATATGAATTTCAATATTGTACACTATACCTACCTGATCAACAGTAAATCTGAAACCATGACCACGCTGATAGATCAGCATGGCAACAAATACCTGATAAGAGCGGGAAAAGATCAATATGAAAAAGACCTGAAACAATACGAAGGGATTAAGTTCCAGGACCAGGCGGAAACCAAGAAAGTGGCAGGTTACGACTGCCGGAAAGCCATTGGTACCATGCCCGACGGTAAAACCTTCGAGGTATACTATGCCATTGACCTCGTTCCGGAGAATAAGCAGTACAATCGCCGTTTTGTAAATCTGAAAGGAATCCCGCTGGAATTTGAGATCCTTACCAAAACAGGGGCTAAAACAAGGGTAGTGGCTGTTAAAGTAGAATTGTACCCGATCCCGGCTTCCTATTTCGACGTACCAAAAACGGGCTATAAAGAGGTGAGTCAGAAAGAGCTGCAGAATATGTAGAGAATATCAGCATTATCTGGTGAAAAGGTGGACTTAACCAGTAAATATAAGGGAGATGGTATGAAGGAGGTATTTCCCGTAAAGTGGGGATAGAAATCTCTTTTCAGCGTCTTAAGCGGCTGGTTTCCGGCCGGTTTTTTTAAAGAAAACACGCATTCCGGCACTTATTTGCATGGCAAATACACGAAGAAGCCCCTTCGTGTACCTAATAACCAATAATTTCAGGAGAAAGGAACCTGCTCATTCCAGCTGTAGCAACGCCACCGGCGCATGTTTTGGCGTGCGGTGGTGATGGCTGGGATGCTTTTGTGACAGGGGAGCCGGTATTTTCCGCAGCGCCGGCTTTTTGCCTGTTTTAACCTGCTTTTTCCTGGCCGGGGTAGGAGCGCCTATGCTGACGATATTTGCTGCAACAAAGCGGCGGTTATGGGAGGAGGCTCCGGCTTTAAACAGCCTTGCCTGTAATACCAGTATTAATGTGTCTTTACCGGGCGCCATTACTTCCAATGTGGCGCCATTGAAGGGAGTATGCAGATCTGCGGTGATAGTGGCCGTGCGGCTGCCGGTTATTTTCCTTGTTGTAAAATTGATGCGTACAGCGATGGCTTTTATTTCCAGCAGCGTGCCGGCTTCCTGTTCCGGTAATGATTGGGCTGGTATTTGAATAACCCCACCCGGTAAAATGACGGGCTGGATGCAGAAAAACTTTTCCACACCTGTGTAGTGGTTGAACCGGAAGCCTTCAAGGGATTGCAGGCTTTTCCCGGCGTGGATAAGCGCTTTATTCAGGCAATTGCCCATGGAGCCGCCGGGGAATATATCCAGGTGGGGAACAATGGCCTGCCTGATCAGTTTTCCTTTGCTGCTGGCAATACCAAAGTTGCGGGAAGCCTGCCGTGTGGCCGTTGTTTGACGAACCTTTTCAGGTAAGCTGCGCATACACCAGGCGCCATTTCTCCGGTAGCCGATTACGTTGCCCAGCTTACCGGTGAACTGGATCAAACCTGTTTGTTTTGCCATGAGTTAAGTTTTTATTAAAAATAAATAAAGCTTTTATTATGGCAGGCTGGCATTATTAGTGGTTCACGAAAGGGAGTGTATGCGGTATTAGCGGCTGTATAAAGGGAGAGCGACGGGTGTTAGTGTTTATTCAAAGGGAAAGCATGGAGCGTTGGAAGTTGTCTAAAAAAAGAGCCGGTTAAAAAGCTGTTGAACTTTTTAACCGGCCCATATTGTAATTGAAGAAACGTTCCGTTTATTACCCTTTCTTAAGTGGCAGAATGATCTGCAGTTTCTGAAAGTTCATATTTCCAGGAGGTTGTGCCTGTACCTGGACATTGGAAGGGACTACGTAAGTAACATTACCTTTTGTATAGGTCATTACCGCTTTCAGGTTAATGACAGTATTGTTGGTATTGGTAGTAGTAAACTTAAAGGCTGAGTTGAAGGTACCGGAAAAACGGTAACCTGCATCAAGGCTCAGGTTGGTTTTGGGCATAGCTGTATTCAGCACGAAATGCGGGCTGTCAGCTGTCTTTTTCACTTTGTCTTTATTATTATCGGTCGGCAAAAAGGTATTATTCGCCAGCGCATTGAGAGCAAAAAACGCCATGGCGCCCGCTAACAAGCAAGACAATGAAAAGGTACGTGATATGTGAGTTTTCGCTTTCATTGTAACACAAATGTACAAACTTTTTGATATATCAGATAACATCTTCTTAACGCAAGATACGAAGAAATCACAAAGAATTGTTAAAAATATTTTAAAACATTGATTTCCCCCCATATTTGGGCATAGATAAAAGTACTATATTTACATTAATGAGTAAAGACTTTTCATTTTTAAACGAGGATTTTGATGATCTGAGAGACTTGTTGCAGCAGTTTGAAAATCTCCGGGCAGGTAAGTCTCATTCTTTTTTGGACGAAGATTCATTTGAGCAGATCATAGACTATTATGACGAGCATGACGAAATGCCGACCGCATTGCAGGCCGCAGAAATAGCCATCGAACAATTCCCCTATTCTTCCACCCTACTTCTCAAAAAGGCCAACTTACTGATAGAAACCAAAAAATACAAGGAAGCATTGGATTTATTGGAGAAAGCAGAAGTACTGGACCGCACTGATATCAATCTTTACATACTGCAAACAGACGTTTACCTGGCGCTGAACCAGCACCAGAAAGCGGCGGCTGTGCTGGAAGAACAGATTGAACAGTTTTCCGGGGAAGACAGGACGGAATTATTGCTGGAACTGGCCGATGTGTACGACGACTGGGAGGAATTTGAAAAGGTGTTCGACTGCCTGAAAATGGCGCTGGAATATGATCCTACCAGTGAGGAGGCGTTGCATAAGATCTGTTTCTGGACTGAGTTTACCGGCCGTAATGAAGAGAGCATCCGCTTGCACACCGCCATTATCGATGAGCATCCGTATAACCAGCTGGCCTGGTTTAACCTGGGAACGGCGTTCCAGGGGCTTAAGCTGTACGAAAAGGCGATAGACGCCTACCAGTATGCAGTGGCGATAGACGAAAAATTTGATTACGCCTACCGTAACATGGGCGATGCGTATATCCGGCTCCGTAAGTATGCGGAAGCGATAGAAGTGCTCCAGAAACACCTGGAAATAGCCAAGCCGGAGGATGTGATCTACGAAGCCATCGGGCATTGTTATGAGCGGCAGCGGAAATTTACACAGGCGCGTTATTACTACCGTAAAGCGTCGCATCTGAGCCCCAGCGACGATAAGCTGTATTACAAGATTGCGGTGGCCTATATGATGGAAGCCAACTGGGAAAACGCCGCCAAATCCTTGCTGAGCGCACTTAAAATAAATAAAACCAACGCAGAGTATAATATGAGCCTGGGTGAATGTTACCTGGAGCTTGGAAAGAACAAGGATGCACTGGTACATTTCATGAATGCTGTACGTACCAGGCCCAAAAGCGCAGTTACCTGGCAGGAACTGTTAAAGGGATTGTATGTATCCGGTTTCCTGGAAGAAGCCCTTGTACAACTGGCCATAGCAGAGGAAAAGGCAGGACGTAAGCCCATCTTTATTTATTACCGGGCGGCTATCCTGATAGCTATGGGTAAAACAAAAGAAGGGTTACTGCACCTGGAAACGGCCCTGCAACAGGCGCCCAAAATTGTTAAAAAGCTGGTAGAGCTTGACCCTGCTGTATTACAGCATGTGAGTGTGGTGGATCTGATTGCCCAATATCGCCGCAAACGTTAACCAATGTTATTTACTTTAATAAAATAAAGTATACTTCTTATTTTTGCGCCGGCTTTTAATTGTCATGGACAAAAGTCAATAGTATTTCC
>JBCNPS010000348.1:0-8116 GCA_039593235.1 Chitinophaga sp.
TACCTCGGTTGTATCGCGTAATTTTATTGCTTCGGCGAGTTTTTTAAGATAAACAGAGTCCATCTCCGAGTCGGTAACCGGTTGTATCAGGTAGATCTGGTTTGTTCCATCAAGCCATCTGTTAATGGTCATTGCAACTCCCTCCCCGGTATTCGAACCTGGAATGTCCAGCGATTTCCGGCTTGGCTTTCCAACAATGCTGAAAGTTCCGTTTTCCCTGTCTTTAATCGTCCAAACCTGTGCCTCATCTGTATCGGAATAGGTGCGTTGTTCCACTCCCGCGCCATTTGTTGTAACATTGCCAACTACATCCATAGCCTTTCCGCTCCGCAGGTTAATTATCTTATAATCTGTACCTGATTTGGGAGTTATGATCCAATGCTGATTACTTGAAAAAGAGTAGCTTTTTTGTGCGAGCAAGGCGCCATCAGCCATTGATCCATTTTTAACCTCAATGGCTTTCCCGCTGTGTGTAGCAATAATGCGATACAGTCCATTTAAAGTTTGCGGCACATATGGTACTTTAAGCATGGCTGCATCGGAGGGGGAATCGGCGCTTACACCTGCGGTATTTATGGCGCAAACCTTATAATAATAAGTCTGGCCATTCGTTACCTGGGTGTCCATAAAACTATTACCGGAAATACTAGACGCTATAGTTGTATAGGTTCCATTTTCGGAGGTTGCCCGTTTAACAGTATAACTTACAGCGCCAAAAGAAGAAAGCCACCGTAATTGGACCTGGTTATTTCCCGGGTATGCATATACAGAATGGGGGGCATCAGGCATGGTAACCATTCCCCCTTGTCCTCCTGTCACACTTACATTGCTAAAAATAGCCGTATCTAAAGCGCCATTTTTATTGGAGCAAACCGCCAGGCCAATATATGCCTTACCGTTAAACCCTGCAAATCTCCCTTCCACTTCCACAGCCCAGCTTGTACCGTCTGTCGAGTAATACATCCCAATCATATCTCCAATCCGTTCAATCTTAACCCAATAACTATCCAGTGGGATGGGCCTTTCGGCTCTTTCCCAATTAGATCCACCTCTGACCTCTGTCCATCCATGCATAAAACCCTCTGCCCGCTTACCTGATTTAATTGCGATCCATGCCCTTTGCGCTGATGTAGCTGTCAGATCTGAACGAATCATTACCCCCGCTCTTGAATTAAGGCTGCTTCCTCCAACCGTCTCCACTTTGGCAATGACAGAACAGTTGCCGGTAACTTCTTTATAAACGAAATGAAAACCGTCGGCTGCATGCGTGTATATATCAGTTCCACTTCCGGTAACTGTCCAAACATTATTGCTATAGGAACTACTCCCGGTGGGAGAAACTGCCCCTATATCGAGATCTGTTAAACCGCCTGTTCCCACTTTTCCAGGTTCAGGAATTATTTCGGTATGCGGCGGAGCTACAGCGGTAGAGTGGTCTTCCGACTTATAATACCAGGTATACACAGGATCAAATCTCCTTGGTATATCGGTAAGTCGCTTCGACACATATGTGGAATTCAGGTTCTTACGCACTAAGTAAGCGCCGTGCACCAGGGTTAATCCCCATCTGCCACCATCCCAAACGCCATTTGCGTCTGTTAAATAATGTGCATCAGTGGTACCATAAGGTATGTATCCAATGGGGTCGCCTGCATTTTTCCGGGCGAAGAACTCGCCTGTAGCCAGCAGCCGGTTATCCAGTTCCGAGTAAAGATCCAGGCCTTGTTTCCATAAAACTTCTGCAGCAAAAGCCAGGCTGCCCCACATTCCATGTGAATGTCCCTGGTCTCTTGCGCTTTCCCCGTTTTGCCCGCTGGGCAACGTATTTTTAAACCCGGTAGCGCCTATATACCTCATCAGGTGAACTATATGCGCCACCTTTGCCGGATCATCAGAAAACGCGGCGATGGCTGCTCCTGCTGCTATACTTAAAGTGCCTTTATTTGCCGGTCCTAACGCATAACCAGCACAACCTGAAGGAGGCCAGTAAACGTTATTAAAAAGGTTTTGCACTGCTGTAGTATTCGCAGGCGTCCAGCCGCTCCATGTTCCCCGAAGGATAGAAGCGGCGCCGCCATAAGCATACGCGAAATCTCCCAGATCGAGGTTTCCCAACTGCCCGGTAAACTGAGTTTGGGTATTTGCCCATGCTATTAAAATATCCCTCGCTTTTATTGCATAGGCGTCATTATCCGTAAAATACCACATAAGGGATAAATAAAATGCAGCAGTCATATCATTCATCCATTGACCACGATTAACATCCGGACTACGGCTAACGGTGGCAAAAGGCCCCTGCATGGTATAAGTCAGTTGAGCCTTGCCATCTGCCGCCATAATATCGTAAGCCTGTTTCCATGGATAATCACCGGCCTGCACATGTGCCTTCAAAATACTCAGGTCCGACCCTGAAAGAGGAATGCCCGGATGCACAAAGGTTTGAGCGCCCGCATTTGTGGAAAAGAGAAAGATAAAGATTGCTGCCCAAAAGCAGTTGAACCTCCAGGTGTTTGATAAAGTACCATGTGTAAAAGAGTTCATCATAGGGTTATTTTGTCAGGTTAAAAAATTGTATCAGTAAATATTTCTAAAAGATTTTTTATGCCTGCAAGGTCTTCCTTCACCTACCGTTTTCCCGCTACTGTTATATTATCGAATGTTGCAGTGTTTAAATTGGAACTGTTTGACGAAACAGCCAATCCAACATAATAGGTACGCGCCATTGATACGGTAACCGGGGCGCCTACGGCAAACCATGTTTTCCCATCGGTCGACTGATAAGCAGTGATTGTATTGCCTGCTCTCTGCAAACGGAACCAGGCAGGAGTACGGGTGTAGGCATTACCGGTTTTAAAACCCATAGAACCGCCTGTGGTAGTACGGCTTCCAAACCTTGCCTCACGGATGCCTCCATCTCCGAATGTCATACTAAAAGCAACAGCATTGGAAGAAAGCGACTCCCGGATCATGATGCCGGTTTTCTGTGAACCGCCGCCAGTCCATGTACTTGCTGCAACGCGTACAGTAATCGTAGCATCGCCCGTTACACTTTTATATACATAACCCAAACCATCAGCGGCGCCCCCGATGCCAGCACCGGAAGCACTTACTACAAAAGTTCCGTTACCCACATTTGCATAACCGGCAGTACCCGGAGTGGCAACTGTTCCAATATCCTGTTTGTTCCAGCCGGCGGGTAATGCTCCTGTAGCTGCAGGCGTTGCATTTACTTCTGAAGAATTACTGCCTGTTCCTGCCTGGTTAATAGCAGATATAACATAGTAGTACCTGCCGCCATTAAGCACACTTGTATCCTCATATAAAGGGAAAGTTCCCCTGTAGGTGGCAATCGTAGTATAAGGGCCACCGCTCGTTGTTGAACGCAGTACATTATAACCCGTTGCGGTAGCAACCGGGTTCCATTTTAACCATACTTGTTTCACACCGGCTGTTGCTTTCAGTCCTGCAGGCGCAGATGGCGCAGGAGAGGCAGGATAAGGAGAGGCAGCCGCATTCAGCGTATAACAAAGCGTACCGAATCCAAGATTATCATCATGCTCAAATCCTTCCGGGCGGTTTATTTCAGCCATGGCTTTGACATTGGGCGCGCTTAATCCTTTTCTCACCACGTAGTGGTTGTAGATCATTTCCCAGATAGGACGCTGCAGTCTTCCCCTGCCACCACTACTTTGCTCCGAGGCCCAAAAATTGAGGACGTTATCGCAATTGTTATAAGTAGTATATGGTACGTCTTTCCACAGGTTATATTTAGCTGTATATTCCGCGCCTGCCAGCAGGCGGTTGTTATCATACCCATACATATCCTGTCCCTGGTTCCATGCTATCTGGCAAAAGCTTGCCAGCATGCCTACGCCCAACAGTGCATGCTCCTGGTCGCGGCCTGTTTCCTGCCACTGCGCCAAGCCTCCCGGATGCAAAAAAGGAATTGCTTTTGTAATGTTACCATTGCCTTCCCCGGATTTAAAATAGGTAATGGCCTCATTGAATTTAGCAGTGTCATCGCACAATACACCGATGCTTAAAATGGCGGTGATGTTGCAGATGTCCCAGTTAGCCCAGTAATGGCTAATGCAGGCGTTATTGTGACGGGTTAAAAAATCATGGCAATTCGGATACATGTAGGTAGTCATCATGTTTTTAAACTGATTGAAATCCGCCGGCGACCAATTAGGATAAAGACGCAGTATTTCTCCTGCTACAGCAAACTCATAAATCGCTATTCCCATTAATCCGGGAACGTCGTGACCGCTTGGAACCTGGTTTACAGCATAGGCCCATGCGTTTAAAATTTTCCGGGAACAGGCTGCATAAGAAGTATCGCCTGATATGTACCAACGCAAAGCATTGAGATAAGCAGCAACTGCATCGGCAGAAGCGCGCTGACGGCTCACACCCATGTTAGCCTGCGCTGCTGCAGTGTAGGTATTTTGTGCTTTGGGATGTACAATCAATGCGTTCCAGCTATCGATCCAGGGATGATCTCCGGCAGCCACCCGGGCTTTCATCCGGTCTAAATCGGTTTGTGTATGTAAACCACCAGGATGAATAAAGGTTTGTGCCCCTGCTGTAACACTGTAAAAAAACAACAGGAAAAATGATAAGTGTTTTATTTGATTCATGGAAATAGTATATTCTATCGTAACTGATTATTGTATCTGGTTTATTGTTTCCTTACCGCCAACTGCCCCCTGATGATACCGTTTGGGTACTTTTTTGTGTTGATCGTAAAGTAATAGGCTCCTGCCAGGAAATCTTTCTTTTCGCTCACGCTGAATCCATTTAAGCCGGCCATACCTAAATTGGCCTTGGATTCATTATTTGTGCTAACAAAAGGTAAAGAGCGCACCAAAACACCTTTCTCTGTTACACCAGCGGGGCCGTAGAAATTTACCGAAGTAATGGTGTCTTTGCCTGTTCGCCATAAATCAGCCCATGTGATGGTGAACGTCAGGATGTTCGATTGCTCATCATAAAAACCAGTGAATGTACCGGAGGAAGTAGTATCAATTGCAGGCACCAGTTGCTTGCTGCTCGCAGCTGATGTAATCGTGTATTGATCACTGTTGATCCTTTCCAACCTTCCTCCCTTTGTACAACCAATAAATAAAAGAGCGGCAAAAGTAAGTGCAGTTATAATGCTTTTCATAACCTAACATTAAAATTGTTTTAAGCTTGTTTTTTAATAACCCGGCGTTTGTTTTAAAGCAGGCGACTTCGTTAATTCGCTTTGTGGCACCGGCCAGAAATACATAGCCTCGGTAAACACATGCTTTCTTACAGGGATCACGCGGTAAGAAAAGTTTCCGTTCGCAGCTCTTGTAATTTCCATTCCGTGTGTTTCCGCATTTTCCGTTTGAGGTGCAATCTTCCAGCGGCGTATATCCCAGAAGCGATGTTCTTCAAAAGCCAGCTCCACCCGGCGTTCGTGCCAGATAGCTTCCCGCATTTCTGCTTTGGTCATGCCCGCTTTCAAACCATACAAACTGTTTTCACCCGCCATAATACCTGCACGATTGCGTATCATCTTCAGCCAGTCGTATACTTCGGCAGTTGGGCCTGCGTATTCATTGGTTGCCTCGGCTGCATTTAACAGCACTTCTGCATAGCGCATCACCACCCACGGGCGATACAGCTCGCCGCCGCCGCCGTTGCACATCTTGTACCGGAAATAACCGGTTATTGTACCTGTAGAGGTATAGATGCCGTCAACGCTTGCACTGGTTTCTGCTGCGTTCCCCGTTGGAATTACGCCTGTATAGGTGTTGACCGGCCGATCGCCGAATGAACCCATACTCCGAATTGAGCCGTTATAATGAATGGTATAAGTGAGCCGGGGATCCCTGTTTTTATACATATCGTTACCAATACCAGGATAACCGGAAGCAGGATTCGTTATCCGCATACCGTTGATCATATCAAATTCATCTACCAACTCCTGCGTTGGAAAATATTTGGTTCCGGTCCATCCATTCATACCTCCCCTGGATGTAGGATTTGAACTGGCTTCTACATAAAAATTATTGCCGGTTGTCCAGGGTTGCCAATAAACGAGCACGTGCTCCACCTGGGGCGTATTTTGCAGGAAGAGCGTATAAAGAGGTGTAGAAGAAGCGGTATATAAGCTATAAACGCCCAGGTCAATTACCGCTTTTGCAGCATCGGCGGCTTGCTTCCAGCGTCCGGGATCTGCGCTGGGGAAAGTGAGCAGATTTTCCGGATCATCTCCTCTTGGCCCACTATTGAACAGGGGACTGGCTGCGTACAAAAGCATCCTTGCCTTTACAGCCAATGCTGCGCCTTTTGTAACTTTCAACTGGTTTACATCTCCGGAACGGTAAGAAACGGGGAGTGCTGCAGCGGCGGCATCCAGCTCATTAGTGATGTATTGAATACAGGTTTCATACGAACTGCGTGCCACATCTATTTTTTCATTATCGCCAAATATTTTATCACCAATCATTGGTATGCCACCATAATGTTTTATCAATGTGAAGAGGTACCATGCTCTTAAAAACCGTACCTGTCCTACCCAGTAGTCTCTCGTTGCATTAGTTACGGGTATACTGTCTTTGTTCTTCAAAAAGATATTTGCAGCCCTGATCATCCGGAAGGCAGTTCCCCACAGTCCCCCATCGGCATTGTTGGCATTGATACCGCCACTTGAAATTCTATACGTGTAAAAAGTTGGATCGGGGAGCGGCTCCGATTCATCGCAGGCTGCGTCCAATCCTGTATTATTGAACCTCCTGGGATTAAAAGATATTCCCAGGCTTGAATAAAGGTTATTAATTACGCCCAGTGACCTGGTACTGTCCTGGAAAACCGCTGTTTCATCAATAGCTGATAATTTTTTCTGATCCAGGAAATCTTTTTTGCAGGCTGTAAAACAAGTAACAGTAGCCAATACTGCAAATAGGATGCTCCGATATATTTTTTGTCTGGTCATAAGTGATTTTTTAGAGTTAGAAGCCTAATTGCAAGCCAAAGATGAAGTTTGCAGTGTTAGGATAAGCGCCGCCGGTGCCGTTGGCAATTTCAGCATCCTGCTGAAACTTACCCATGTCCTGTATATTCACCAGGTTATACCCGGAAAGATATACTCTCGCATTTTGAACTACCTTCGTGCGTTTTAACCATCCGGGGGGAAGCTGGTAAGATAGCTCCAGGGAGCGCAACCGGGCATACCAGGTATCTGCCATCCAAAAATCAGAGATTGTTTGCCAGGATATATTGTTTATGTTGGAATTTAGTCCGATACGTGGATAAGTAGCAGTAGCAGCAGTTGCCGGTGTCCAGCGTTCCAGGTTCCAGGGACGCAGGTTGCCATTGAAGGCATCCCCGGCGCCTTCGGCCGTTACCTGCACGGCATAACCAAAAGATCCCTGCAACAGCGCTCTTAATGTTAATCCCTTGTAGCCAACTGTAAACTCAGCTCCCAAAACGGTACTGGGTAAATTCGGTTTCGATAACCAGGTTTTATCGGCGTCTGTAATAACGCCATCTCCATTCATATCAGCATACTTCAGGTCGCCCGGTTGTATAACACTCCAAAGCGGGGCGGGAATGCCCTTCTTCACTTTCCCGTTCCCGTCAAAATCATCGGGTTGGTAGAATCCAAGGCTTCGATACCCCTTTGTTAAGCCTATCCTGTTTCCAGTCATGGCCAGGTAAGGATAATCGGGGGCTTCACTGATATAAATTATACGGTTTACAGCATAAGAAGCATTTGCGCTGATCGAATATCTGACCTTTCCATTATCGTTTCTATAGGTTATCATTCCATCAAATCCTTTATTCTCTGATTTACCAAGATTCTTTTGGGGAAGCGCCTGTCCAATCAATAAGGGCACGTCTCCCTGGTCGATTAACTGGTCATAACGGTAGTTATAAAAATAGCTGCCGCTCAGTGTAACCTTTCCCTGCAACATATTCACCTCCAAACCAAGGTCTGTTTTCTTCTCTTTTTCCCAGGTAACACCAGGATTTACCAGCGCACCTTCTACCGTGGTATTGCCATAATAATTTGACCCTGTGGTGCCATACTGAATAACAGAGGTTACAACACCCGGATAACTGGCGTCTGATCCCACCAGGC
>JBCNPS010000349.1:0-8113 GCA_039593235.1 Chitinophaga sp.
ATTGACCGCCACAAATTCAGCATAACCGCATGCATTTTGTAAAAGTGCAAAAACTGCATCGCCTATCTCAAATCCATCAGTATTCTCGGACTTTTCGACAACCTCACCAGATATATCCCACCCTATTATTACGGGTCGTTCTTCGCCGAATATATGGGTGATAAATGCTGGTGTATTACGATAAATTGCATCCGCCGGGTTTATGCCGATGGCTTTTACCCTGATTAAAACTTCCCCACTTTTTAAAGCAGGTTTCCCTGTTTCGCCGAGAACCAATTTATCGGCTCCTCCGGCTTCATATAATAAGTATGCTTTCATAGCTCGAAATTCGGAACAAATCCCAATATTGGTTTAGCCTGACCGGGTTAATGTTTAGTCAAAACGGAAATATTGGTTTGGTCTGATAGTAAACTGTCAGAGGATAGTCTGCGGTGGATTTTTTAATATTTTTCAGAGGGTTGATGGGTGATCCGGAAGCGCACCTCTTCATTTATTCCTGAAAAGCTCCCCAAAGAATACCTTCAATACCATTGCCACAGCCCGGAAAAAACTTTTTTATTAACAAACCGGTATAAAAACAGCAGTTAGTTTTTCTATGGTTTTACACCCTGATAACTTTTCCGCTAATGCGGGCATTATTAATCCAAACATTATCAATACCACGCTTACCATCCCTCAAGATGATAACAGCAATGAACAATTTTTAAGATGATCAAATTACCAGCGCTGATAGCTATTTTTTTAACAAGCTCCGTTTCATTCCGGTCTGCTATAAATCAAAAAGAAACCGGTTTATTTATCTGGCGTTATATGATCAGGCAAAGCCATCTGAAAAATTCATTGAGTTCGTCGCCCCGGATAGTATATTTTATCTTAATGGCTATGCGATAGAAAATCTCTTCCGAAATGTAGAGATCGAAAACCCCGACGGTAAAATGACGATCCATAGTGAACAAAATGGATATCATCTTATTAATTTTACAAACAGGCAGTTTTATAGATATGCTTCCTTGTCAACGCTGAAAAGTGAAGCCCCCAAAAAACTGGCAACCGATCGAAGATAAACAAGTGGGAATTAAATTCGATTATCCCTTTTATAACGGAGAAGAATTTGTTTCCAAAGATACCCTTATCAACAACCGGCGTTATCAGTTAATTAGCTTTATAAATAGTGGAGCAAAAGCTAAAGGGGCGCAGGTGACCTTCTACCTGGAGCCTGATATGCCGACTCCAATTCCTTTCTATGCCATTCAAAAAACGTTTAAGGGAAGGCTGGGTATGATATCTATAATTGATCAATTCGGAGAAACGAGGATGATATTAGAATACCTGGAGGCGCCCATAGACTCTCCTGTTTATAAGATTTTAAAAGATATAGCGCAGGCAACAACCGGGGAATGAAGCACAAGTTATAACCCTTTGGCCCGAAAGCCCCTCTTTTTGTCCCGATTGCCCTCTGCATATTTAACCCCATCTCTTATTTTTGACCTATATCTCCAAACACAAAAGCCATTAAAATGAGAACTGTAACATTCGGTATGAATATTAGCTTAGATGGCTACTGCGATCACACTATCTTTAATCCCGACCCGGCGCTTCACGACTATTTCACAGAAATGATGAACGATGTGGACCTGCTCTTTTTTGGCCGTGTCATGTACCAGCTTATGTTTCCCTATTGGGCCGATGTGGCAAAAAATCAATCCGGCACTCCAGATGAAAACAGGTTTGCAGAAAGACTTACTGCTATCGATAAGGTTGTTATTTCACGATCATTAGACGATGTGCTGGAAAATACGCGGATTGTTCGCAGCAATCCCGCAGAAGAACTACGGAAACTGAAACAGCGGCCCGGTAAAAAAATTTCGGTAGACAGTGTAAGCATGCTCCCGGAACTGATAGCGGCAGACCTTATCGATGAATTTCGTTTGGTTGTTCATCCGTTGATGGTAGGAAAAGGAAGACGATTGCTGGATACCGGGAGTCTTCATGAAAAACTTAATTTAAAACTGGTTGATAGTATAACCTTCAAATCCGGATGTGTAGCACATCATTACCTGAAACAGTAACAGAAAAATTCGGACCACCAAAAATCATCCCGGGCAATACCGTAAAAACTTTTTGTTTAACCCCAATTAAAGCCAACGCCCCACCCCAATAACCCATTGAATGTAAACAAGTTGAAACTTTGATCGGATTTTGTTCAGAGTTTGTTCCCACTTTTTGGGTGTTTCCATTTGGTACCCCGTATAACCAATAATAGATTTGAACCCACCATATGAGCCTCCTCACTTTTACAATTCCACTTTAAACATTCCACACATGAAAAAGACAAAGAATGTATCATTCCTGCTTGCCGTTATTTTGGTTCAGGCCGGGTTATTGAGCTCCTGTTACAAAGAATGGCCTCCCAATGGCCCGGGCAACCCGCATCCTGTTGTTACCACTACGCGGTATTATATTGATAACAACGGATCCGATTCCAGCGATGGCCTGTCGCCCAGCACCGCCTGGAAAACGCTCAGCAAGGTAAATGCGGCAACATTCCAGCCAGGCGACTCCGTGCTGTTCAGGAGAGGAAACTCCTGGACAGGATCGCTGATCATCAAAAGTTCCGGTTCCGCCGGCGCGCGAATTACCTTCGGAGCTTACGGCTCGGGCGACAAACCCCGCATCATTGGTAATAATAGTACACTGTCTGCAGTACTCATCCAGGATGCAAAGTACCTTACCTTTGAAAACTTTGATGTCAGCCATCCCAGGGCAGTGCGGCCTCCGGACATGTCCCTGTGCGGCATTTATGTGGCCCTCGCCACTAATGGTGTGTATCCCGGCATAGCAATAAAGAACAATCATATACATGATGTGGAAGGTATGCCTATTACAAACCGGCATCTGCAGGCAGGTATTTTTGTCCGCTCCAATGCGGCGCAGGCGTATTTCGACAGCCTGCTGATAGACGGCAATAAGCTGGAGCGCTGTTCCTCCAGGGGGATCATGATGGGCGATGGCAGTAATAAAGACACTGCCTTTTACAATAAAAATATAGTTATCCGCCAAAACGTGATTGACAGCTCCGCCCTGGAAGGCATCATTGTTTACACCTCCAAAAATGTGCTGATAGAACATAACAGGGTTTTGAACGCCGGCGCCTATACGCTTGGCGTGAACATGAACATAGTACTTGCAGGCTTATGGGGAAGAGGAAAAGATATGATCATCCAGCATAACGAGGTGGCCTATACCCGGCTTACCAACCCTGTTCCCTACACATCCATGGACTCGGAAGCTTTTGATATTGACCTTGGCACACCAGGGTATACCATCATCCAGTATAATTACTCACATGATAATGAAGGCGGATTCTTTTTACACATGGGCGATCCGGGACCGGATTTCACCTATGGTATTGTTCGCTATAATATCAGTCAGAATGATGGCAACGGCTTCGACAGCAGGGTATTTGAATTACACCCGCATCCGAATGGAAAGGTAGTTCCTATACATATATATAATAACACCGTCTATAACACTACTAAGATCGGGGTGCTGGACAGGGCCGGTGGAACCGGCGTTCACCCGGGGCTGGAGTTCCGGAATAATATTTTCTATTCACCGGCCCTTCAGTTTGACGACCAGGCTAATATCCTGTACAACCATAACATTTATTACGCTGGTACCAAAGCGGCAAGCGACAGCAATGCCCTCACGGTCAACCCATTGCTGGTGGCGCCCGGTACAGGTGGCAGCGGATTGAATACTGTTGGCGGATATAAATTATTGCCTGCTTCCCCCGCTACAGGGTCTGGTGCTTTGATCAGTAACAACGGCGGAAGGGACTTTTTCGGACGCCCCGTTTCCGCTACCCAGCTTCCGGCGATTGGCGCGGCTGAAAACGGAAACTGATTCATTTCATAAAAAGATAATTCCTTCTTCCTGTCGGCTAACCTGTTCGTGACTAACCGGCGCAGTGAGTAGAATAACAAATTTTCACACCAGGTTGATGGCTAACCCAACAGGATTTTCACTTGTGAGGGAGTTTATTGCTGCGGGGACAATGGCATGTTGGTGACTAACCAAACCGGATTTTCACCCCGCTCCGGTTAAACCGGAAGAAGGAATTATCTTTTTATTTTATCAACATACCAGGATATCCCAGGCTCATCTCTCCTTAATATCTATTTATAACAAATTTATTTTCAGTTAATTAAAAGTTTGATTCTACTTTGTTTACAGTTTGTTCCGGCTTTTGGGGCACTTTAATTTGCATCAGCCCTCCTCACAGTAATACTTTAGTCCCCAACGATTGAATCTCGTTCATCTGAATTTTCTACGTATATGAAAAAGCTGTTTATGTCATGCCTTAGGGGGCTACCATGCCTTTATCCAACTATTCGTCCGCAACCAGGATCGCTTTGCAACACATGGTCGTTAAATGACTTGGACCTTCCGATTTTTTTTACCGGCCCGGTCATCATCGCCACCAGGTATTATTACGACCAGGTGATGTCTTCTTTCTCATAATAACCAACTATTACACCTTTTACAATCACGATTTCCAATCAAAAAATTTATTCCAAAACATATGAAAATGCACAAGCTCTTAAGCATTGTACTGCTCATGTTATCGTTTTTCGCAAGAGCACAGGAACCTGCGGCACAAAGCACAGCAGTGAAAGGAGTTGTTGTTTCAGAGCAAAATGAACCTGTGCCGGGCGCCTCTGTTATCGAAGCCGGCACTTCAAACGGGGTAGCTACCGATCAGAATGGACGTTTTTCCATCAAACTCACCAAATTGCCGGCAACACTCACCGTTCGCAACGTAGGGTTTGACACACGTAGCATTACTGTTAACAACCAACAAACTCCTATCCGTGTGGTATTAACTTCCACCTCCCAGCAGCTGCGCGACATTGTTGTAATTGGTTACAGTGCGCAGAAAAAAGCCAACCTGCTGGGCGCTGTTTCCTCTGTAGACACAAAGGAACTCTCAAAAATGGCGGTTACCGGTGTTGGTAACCTGTTGCAGGGACGCGCAGCCGGTGTGCAGGTTACCAGCACAAGCGGCGATCCGCGGTCTACCGGCACAGTAGTGATCAGGGGTGTGGGAAATATCCGCGGTATGTCGCCTTTGTACGTTATTGATGGCGTGCCGGCCATTGGTAATACAGGCTTTAACATGAATCCACGTGATATTGAAAACATCCAGGT
Source organism: Chitinophaga sp. (assembly GCA_039593235.1). Taxonomy (GTDB): domain Bacteria; phylum Bacteroidota; class Bacteroidia; order Chitinophagales; family Chitinophagaceae; genus Chitinophaga. The sequence goes on from JBCNPS010000349.1 coordinate 5,212, forward strand.
GCTCCGGGATGCTTCATCTGCCGCTATTTATGGCGCCAGGGCTGCCGGTGGCGTTATCCTTATCACAACAAAAAAAGGCGCCCGCAAGGAAAAGATGAATGTTGATATTTCACTGAGCCAGGGATTCTCCCAGGGAACCTTCTTACCCAAATTACTGGGAACACCGGATTATAAAAGAGCCTGGGCAGCCATCACTCCCGCTGCCAGCAACTGGGATGAATCAGTGAATACAGATTGGGTCAACTATTTATACCGTACAGGAAAAGAACAGAACTACAACGCTTCAGTAAGTGGCGGAAGCGAAAAACAGAACTACTACATTTCTGCAGGTTACCGGCGTGTAGACGGCATCGTTACCAACTCCTGGTCGGAAAGGTACAGCCTGCGTGTAAACAGCGACTACGACCTCGGTAAAAGAATTAAGATCGGCGAACGTTTGAACCTGTATTCTTACTCAGACAATCCACCGGTGATAACCGGCAACGCGGCAAATGCCTATGCGCTGCCTTTCAGATCTTCTCCTATGATGCGGCCTAAAAATGATGACGGCTCCTGGGGAGGACTGCCCTCATCCGGCAACTACAACGGAGGTAACTGGGCGGCTTATGTAAATACCACCAACAGGAGATATAACGCCCTCGAAACAGAAGGAAATCTTTATATAGACGTTGAACCAATAAACGATCTGCATATCCGCGCTACCGGCGGGGGCAATTTCTCCAGCAGCATGGCGAGGCAGTTTGAAGCCAAATGGTATGTGTCCGGCCAATCCAACCAGCCACAGGATAACCTCAGAAAGCAAAGCAGCTTAGCGATGGCCTATGTGGGAAACATTGTGGCTTCTTATAGCAAACAGCTGGGAGATCATGAAATTAAAGCCCTGGCAGGAATGGAAGGAAGAAGATCTTCTTCAGATGATCTTTCCGGATCGATCTACGCCGTTAATTCTGCCTATTCAGTTCCGGTGATCTCCGATGCCTTCCCGGTGGGCTTTTCAGAGTCCTCCTCTTTGAGCAATGTACCCGGTAATACCAGCGGCCGCTCCTCAGATATGAACTATGGCATTACACGGATGCTCAGTTATTTTGGGAAAGTTAACTATACCTATAAAAATAAATACCTCTTCGAAGCAAACCTCCGCCAGGATATCAGCGATCGCTTTGCACCGGATTACAGGGCGGGTAATTTCCCTTCTGCTGCTGCGGGATGGAGAATAACGGAAGAGCCTTTCCTTAAGAACAGGTCCAACGCGCTGTCTGATCTTAAACTGCGCGTTACCTACGGAAGCCTGGGTAACGATGGCGTAGGCAGCTATGTATATATTCCCTCACTTGCCAACTACGACAAAACACAATTCAACGAATTACCGGGAACAGGCGCTGTAAGCGGCTGGGGAATAGGACGTGTGGCCAATCAAAGTATCCATTGGGAAACAGTGACCACCTCCAACATTGGTATGGACGTTGGCCTGTTTAATAACAAATTAAACGTTACACTGGATTACTACATCCGCGATACAAAGGATATGCTGTATCAACGCAGCCTGCCAATAAGCTCCGGTATGACCAACGGCCACAATGCTTCAGATACCTATGTGCTGGATATGAACCTGGGGCAAATGAGGAATAAAGGCTTTGAAGTTACGCTTAACTATAAGGAAAATTTTGGAAAATTAGGCGTTAACCTCGGGTTCAATGCTGCCTTCAACCGCAACAGGATCTTATCTTTCGGAGGCGAGAAACTGCCTATAGACGCCGGTTCGGCAGGGGAATACTGGTCAGGGATCGTTACCCGTACACAACTAAATTCACCCATTTCACAATTCTATGGTTTCAAAACAAAAGGACTGATACCTGATCAGAAAACAATCGATGAACTGAACGCGAAAGCCCAGGCCAGCGGTAATGCCTACTGGTATGCAAGCGGATCCGGCCCCGGAGATATCTGGTATGAAGACCTGAACGGCGATAATACCATCAACGACCAGGACAGGACCATCATTGGCAACCCGCTTCCTAAAATGAGCTATGGCTTTAACATAGGGCTGTCGTACGAAGGCTTTGATCTTGCCTGTTTCTTTAACGGCGTATATGGAAACGATATCTACAATGGTATGGACGGCTACTACCAAAGTATATATAACGACTTCAATACCACCTCCCAGGTGTTCAACAGTTCCTTCATGTATGGCAACGGGCTCACCAGCCAGCCAAGATTTGGATACATCAATGGCAATGCCTTCCAGTATGATCCTAACGGTAACTACAAAAGGATTTCTGATTATCATATACAGAAAGGATCTTTCCTCCGTTTGCAGAACCTGCAGATCGGCTATAACCTTCCTCAGAAAATGCTGGACCGCCTGAAAGTAAGACAGCTCAGGGTTTATTACAGCGGGCAAAACCTGTTTGTGATCACCAAAGTGAAGAATGTAGATCCTGAAGTTGGTTTTGCAGGCGCCAACTCAAGCGCGCTTGCCCAGGGGATTATTTCAGCAGAAGTGTATCCGAAAACAAGACTTCATTCATTCGGCATTGAATTCGGATTCTAATCCATCTTCTTAAACAGAAAAATTACTATTAATGAAACGCACCATAATAAAACTTTCCTTCGTCCTGGGTTTAGGCATCTCGCTGTTCGGATGTAAGAAAGACTTTGTCGACGAATCCAAACCATACAACGTACTGAACCCGGATATTTTCCCGGAAACCATGGATCAGGTGGACTACTTTCTTAACTCACCTTATGCCAACATACACAGCGTTGAGCTATTCGGTTTTTCAGGTTTGGGAAGATTTTTTTATAATATAGATCATACAGGAGATGTTGCATGGCTGGGTACCAGCGAATGGAACGATCTGCAGATGCTGCATGTGAACTCCGCCAACAGCTATGCCGGCGC
>JBCNPS010000035.1:0-23743 GCA_039593235.1 Chitinophaga sp.
GGTAATAATAGCAATAAGGTAATGATCTGTCATAATAACAAAACGATCTGTATTTCTTCAGAAAGTGTACAGGATCATTTGAATCATGGCGATTACCTGGGCAATTGTGCCGCATCAGTGGTCTGGAAAGAAAATGAATCAGTAAAAGTAAGTAGTGGGAATGTTATTGTTTATCCTAATCCTGTTACAGAAGTATTGAATATACAACTAAATAAGGATGGCGCCGGTTCTGTTGTAAAATTGTACAATCAGAATGGGGTACCGGTTAAAACTTTGCTGATGAACGGATCATCCGGTGTTATGTCGCTCCGCGGATTAGCCGCAGGATTCTACTATTTATATATAGATACCCGGGGAGCAGTCACTATTAAAAAGATTGTAAAGCTATAATGTGATGACAGACCGGTTGCCAAGCAGCAGGCAGAAGAAGTTATGGAAATAATCTCTTCTGCCTGCTTTTATTAACCAGGAAAAACGCTGATATTATCATTACCTTTTAAACATACAGACGCTTTATAAATGAAACGCAGAACTTTAATTAAAGGAATGGGGGTTGCATTGCCTTCTCTATGGTTGTCCCGGGCATTGGGCAATAGTTTTTTGCAAACAGAATATTTGAGTGAGCCTATTGCAAAAGGTCCGTTCAAACCTACATGGGAATCTCTGCATAATTATAAGACACCTGATTGGTTTCGTGACGCCAAATTTGGCATGTGGGCACACTGGGGGCCGCAATGTGAAGCTGAAGCCGGAGATTGGTATGCCAGGGGAATGTATCAGGAAGGTTCGCGACAATATAAAGCACACCTGGAAAAATATGGACATCCTTCCATGTTTGGGTTTAAGGATGTGATCAATAAATGGGAGGGAGAGAACTGGGATCCCGAAGAATTGGTGAGCTTGTATAAAAGCGTGGGAGCACAATATTTTATGGCGATGGCTAACCACCACGATAATTTTGATTTATATGATAGTAAGTATCAGAAGAATTGGAATGCCACTAAGATTGGGCCTAAGAAGGATCTGATCGGTGGGTGGGCGAAGGCTGCCAGGAATAATGGTCTGCCGTTTGGAGTAAGTGTACATGCCTCACATGCCTGGCGCTGGTTTGAATCGGCGCAGCGTTCAGATAAGAAAGGTCAGTATGCAGGTATTTCTTATGATGGGAAACTGACCAAAGCAGATGGCAAAGGAAAATGGTGGGAGGGCCTGGATCCGCAGGAACTGTATGCGCAAAACCATCCCCTGAGTGAAAATAGCTGGAATGATAACTCCATTCACAGGCAGTGGGGATGGAGTAACGGCGTTTATCCACCAGACAAAGCTTACATTGAAAAGTTTTACAACCGCACAATTGATCTTATTAATAAGTACAACCCTGATGTAGTTTATTTCGATGATTCGCAACTTCCATTCTGGCCGGTCAGCGATGCTGGTTTGCGAATCGCCGCTCACTTGTACAACAAGAGCATACAAGACCATGGGGAACTTCGTGCGGTAATCAATGGAAAAGTATTGGATGAGAACCAGCGCAAAGCTATGGTGTGGGACATTGAAAGAGGGCAAGCCAATGAGATTCAACCGCTGCCCTGGCAAACTGATACCTGTATTGGCGGATGGCATTATGAGCGCGGATTGTATGAACGTAACGGGTACAAATCTTCCAAAACAGTTATTCAAACACTTGTTGATATTGTAAGTAAGAATGGTAACTTAATGTTGAATATTCCTGTTCGTGGTGATGGAACCATTGATGAAAAAGAAAGAAAGATAGTTGAAGAAATCGGCGCATGGATGAAAGTAAACAGCGAAAGTATTTATGGCACACGGCCATGGAAAATATTTGGCGAAGGGCCTGCTCAGCAAGCCGCCGCTCAACTTAATGCGCAGGGTTTTAATGAAGGAAAAGGAAAACAGTTTACGCATGAGGATATTCGTTTTGCCACGAAAGGTGATGCGCTTTATGCAACTGCAATGGGCTGGCCGGAGAATGGAAAGCTGACTATCAAAGCGCTGGCGAAGAATAGTCAGTATTTTCCGAAGGAAATTCAAAAACTGGAATGGATGCCTACAAAGCAGCCCCTCACTTTTGAAAGAAATGAAAACGGTTTGATTGTTTCTTTGCCGGAAAAAATTGCTGAAGGATTGACGTATGCCAATGTGATAAAAGTTCTTTCATAAGAACGACTTGTTGCCAGGTGGCATATCACTAAAAATAAACTATATTATTTTAAGATGACTCGTTTCAGATTTTTGCTGCTCTTGCTTTGTTGGCAATTAGCAGGTTCATATTCAAAGGCTCAAATGAATGGAAGCTGGGGAGACCAGGGAAATGGAACATATGTTAATCCTGTGCTTCCGGCAGATTACAGCGATCTTGATGCCATACGTGTAGGGGATGATTATTATGCCATCTCCTCTACCATGCAATTTTCGCCCGGCATGGTGATAATTCATTCCAAAGACCTCATCAACTGGGAAATTATTGGTCATGTGGTAGATGATCTTACACGTATCAGCCCACAACTGAACTGGGACCGGATGAATTGTTATGGCAAAGGAATTTGGGCAGGTTCTATCAGGTATTACAAGAACAAGTTCTGGGTGTATTTCGGGACGCCTGATGATGGATTTTTTATGAGCACTGCTACGGATCCTGCAGGGCCCTGGGAGCCTGTTCATCAGCTATGGAAGGTAAATGGCTGGGACGACTGCTGTTCGTTTTGTGATGACGACGGACAGCTCTATTTTATTGCTACTAATTTTGCGGTAGACCCAAAGAACAAGAAAAAGTACAATATTCATTTGTTTAAAATGGCGCCTGATGGAAGAAGCCTTATCATGGAGTCAGATTCCATCATACATCAGTCGAATGGAAGCGAGGCAAACAAGCTTTACAAGATCAACGGAATTTATTATCACTATTTCAGTGAAGTAAAACCAGAGGGTCGCGTGATCATGATGGAACGTTCTAAGAACATATACGGTCCCTGGGAAATAAGACAATTGAATCATGTTGATCAAAAGCTGGATAGAGAGCCCAACCAGGGTGGATTGCTGCAAATACCAAACGGCAAATGGTATTTTCTCACTCACCACGGCAGCGGAGACTGGGAAGGACGTCCTGCCAGTCTTCTACCTGTTCAGTGGATCGATGGGTGGCCGGTCATCGGTGAGCCGGGTGGGGACACAATAGGGCGCATGGTTTGGAGTGGTACAAAACCTATACCCTATAAAAGAAAAGTTTCTATTCAAAGCAGTGATGAGTTCAATACCGGAAAGCTAAATGTTCAATGGGAATGGAACTATCAACCACGGGCGGACAAATGGTCGCTAACAGCGCGCAGCGGTTTTCTCCGGTTGTATGCTTTTATACCCATTCATTCAAACAAACAGCAAAACATTATACTCAGGGCAGGAAACACCCTCACGCAACGCAGTATGCGTACGCCTGCCAATGTAGCAACCGTAAAGATCGATGTAAGCCATATGGCTGATGGACAATTCGGAGGATTGACACATTTTTCAACCACCAGTCACAGCTTATTTGGTATCAGGCAGGAAGATGGAATACGCAGTTTGATGTGTTCCATTAATGGAAAAGATACTTCAGGGATAAGGGTCTATGGAGCATCCATCTGGCTTCGCTCAACATGGGATGTTAACGGAGTTAGTTACTATGCTTTTAGTACAGATGGCAGGTCTTATCAATCTTTCGGAGGTGCGCATCAACTGACGTGGGGCAGCTACCGGGGAGACCGTATCGGGATCTTTAATTTTAATACGAAAGAAGACAAAGGATACATTGATGTTGACTGGTTCCGATATGATTATGGGAAGTGATAAAGTAAAAGCATCTTAATTAAATTATTTCAAGTGTATGAAAACGACTTCTATGCATATTGTTGCTGCATCATTCATTATTTTCCTGCTTACTGTTACCCAACAAATAAATGCGCAGTCCGGTTTCAGCTTATGGTATGATAAGCCGGCTACGGAATGGGTGGAGGCGCTGCCGGTTGGGAACGGTCATATAGGTGGAATGGTTTTCGGGCGGGTTGAGGAGGAGCTTATCCAATTGAATGAAAGTACGCTCTACAGCGGCGGCCCGGTAAAACAACAGATAAACCCCGATGCCTTTCAGTATCTTTCCCCCATACGGGAGGCATTGTTGAAGGATCAGGATTATTCAAAAGCAAATGAATTGGCCAGGAAGATGCAGGGTTATTATACCGAATCGTATATGCCGCTGGGCGACCTGCTTCTGAAGCAATCGTTCCACGGTGGCAGGGTATCCGGTTACCAGCGTGAACTGGATATTCAAACGGCTACTGCCACCACCCGCTTCACTGTTAATGGCGTGAATTATACCCGTGAAGTTTTCTGCGCGGCGCCTTCCAATGTAATGATCATCCGTATTCGCTCCGGCGTTTCCGGCGCTATTAATCTTTCTGTGGCATTAAAAAGCCCTTTGCATTATACGTTGGCTGCAAAGGCAAATAATGAAGTGATCATGAGTGGAAAAGCGCCCGCACATGTGGATCCCAGCTATTATAATCCTAAAGACCGGCAACCTGTTATTTATGAAGATACAACCGGCTGCAACGGCATGCGTTTTCAATGCCGGGTAAGAGCCATTACCAAAACAGGCAGGATCACTGCAGATACTTCAGGGTTGCAGGTGGAGAATGCATCAGAACTGGTATTGATCTTATCCGCTGCTACCAGCTTTAATGGTTTTGATAAATGCCCCGACAAAGAGGGGAAGAATGAGCAGGCTATTGCTGACGCACTGATCAGCCGTGCCGCAAAACGATCTTATGCTGTATTGCAACAGGAGCATGTGAAAGATTATCAGCGCTATTTTAACCGCGTTTCGTTTACATTAAAAGATACAGGCGCTGCAGCTAATACCGGCAGTGTGCTTCCGGTCGACAAAAGGTTGAAGGCATATTCGGAAGGAGGATATGATCCTGCGTTGGAAACCTTATATTACCAATATGGGCGTTATCTGTTGATCTCTTCATCAAGGCCCGGAGGGCCGCCTGCCAATTTGCAGGGTATCTGGAACAAAGAGTTGAGAGCTCCCTGGAGTTCCAATTATACGATCAATATCAATACGCAGATGAATTACTGGCCGGCGGAGAGTACCAATCTGTCTGAAATGCATACTCCATTGTTACAGTGGTTAAGGGGGCTTTCAGTAACCGGCGCCCGTGTGGCTCGTGAGTTTTATCATTGCAATGGCTGGGTGGCGCATCATAATTCAGATATATGGGGTTGCGCCAACCCGGTGGGCGACTTAGGGGCAGGAGACCCCGTGTGGGCCAACTGGTATATGGGCGGCAACTGGCTTTGCCAGCATTTGTGGGAGCACTACGCTTTTACACGGGATAAGAAATTCCTGGAGGAAGCATACCCCATCATGAAACAGGCTGCTTTATTCAGTCTTGATTGGTTGGTGAAAGATAGCAGTGGTTATTGGGTTACGGCGCCTTCTACTTCTCCCGAAAATAAATTTCGCGATGCAAAAGGACGCGCACAGGCGGTATCTGTTGCTACAACAATGGATATGTCCATCATCTGGGATCTTTTTACGAATGTAATAGCGGCTTCTGAAGCGTTGGACAAGGACCAGGCATTTCGCAACCGGATAGCCGGAGTAAGAAAGAACCTGTATCCATTGAGAAAGGGAAGCAATGGCGAATTACTGGAATGGTATAAAAATTTTGCAGAAACGGATCCGCAACACCGCCATGTATCCCACCTGTTTGGTTTGCATCCCGGACGCCAGATATCTAAGCGTAATACGCCGGAGTTTTTTGCAGCAGCAAGGAAAGCACTGGAAATAAGAGGAGATGCCGGTACAGGCTGGAGCCGGGGCTGGAAAATCAACTGGTGGGCGCGTTTGCTGGATGGCGATCATGCCTATAAACTCATTCGTCAGCTGCTGAACTATTCCGGCGCCGATGGGAAAGGCGGAGGCGGTACCTATCCTAACCTCTTTGATGCACATCCACCGTTCCAGATAGATGGTAACTTTGCCGGAACGGCCGGTATGACGGAAATGCTGCTGCAAAGCCATTTGGGAGAAGTACATCTTTTGCCTGCGCTGCCATCTGCATGGAAGGAAGGAGAGATAAAAGGACTGAAGGCCCGTGGTGGATTTACGGTAGATATACAGTGGTCGGAAGGGAAGTTGAGCAAAGCCACCATCATGGCGACCACTGATGGAATCTGCAACATCAGGAACAACAGGGGTTTCTTCGTGAATACGTCCAGGGCGAAACAGGACGTTGATGACTTCGTGCTTTCAGTAAAAATGAAGAAAGGACAGCAATGCCATATTCGACCACTGGAATGACTTCCGTCACATTTCCATTTATTGGTTGCGGTTATTATATTTATTCCCCAAAGTGTTAAACGCGATTATGAAAAAATTTCTTCTTTACAGCATTGTGCTGCTAATGCCTGCGGTACTTCACGCCGCCATCAGGTTACCGGCACTCGTTGGTAGCAACATGGTGCTACAGCAAAACGACAGTGTAACCATTTGGGGATGGGCAAGCCCTTCAGAAAAAATTACGGTATTTACAGGCTGGGATAATAAAACAGCGATCGTCACCACCAGCGGAGATGCGAAGTGGACTTTAAAAGTACATACGCCGGTGGCTGGCGGGCCTTACGAAATAAGACTAAAAGGATCCAATGAGATTGTACTGAAAAATATCCTGATCGGCGAAGTTTGGTTATGCTCAGGGCAATCCAACATGGAATACAGCTACTATAACGGTATCCGGCAAATAGCTGCAGAACTGCCGGTTTGCAGCAATAATAATATCCGGTTCTTCAACATACCTAAAACTACGGCGATATCTCCACAGGAAGATTGCCCCGGTACCTGGGAAGTATGCGACAGCAACAGTTTGAAGCCCTTCAGTGCGGTGGGATACTTTTTCGGAGCGAAACTACAGCAATCGTTGGGAGTACCAGTTGGACTGATCAATGCCAGCTGGGGTGGAACACCGGCAGAGGTATGGGCGCCGGAGCATCTTGTAACCGGTCAGCCGCAACTTTCTGCAGCTGCCGCCAGGTTGGCTCCAGCCGCATGGTGGCCACATAAACCAGGTTATGCTTATAATGCGATGATAGCGCCTCTTATCAATTTCAACATAAAAGGAGTTATCTGGTACCAGGGAGAAGCCAACGTGAACACAGCTGATAGCTATACGCCGTTATTCACCGGCATGATACAGGCATGGCGTGACGCATGGCATAAACCGCTGCCTTTTTACTATGTACAGATAGCACCATTTACCTACGAAAAGGAATACCAGGCTGCACTGCTTCGCGAGGCGCAGGCACGTAGCAGCGCCCTTCCGGGAGTTGGTATGGTCATAGTATCTGACGTTACAGAAAATGTGAAAGATATTCATCCACAGGATAAGAGAACAGTTGGTAACAGGCTGGCCGCCTGGGCACTCGGGGAGAATTATGGTAAAACCGGGTTTACCTGGAAAAGCCCGGTATTCAAAGAAATGAGCATCAGCAAAAACAAAGCAGTGCTTCGTTTTACCAATGTTCCCACTTCTCTCAGGATCAATGGCAAAGCACCGGTTGCCCTGTATATAGCAGGAGCGGACCATGTTTTCTATGAAGCATCCGCAAAGGTGGAAAAAAATGCACTGATCGTTTGGAGTAAAAAAGTAGAGAAGCCGGAATCGGTGAGATACAGTTTCTCAAATGCCGCTATCGGTAATATTTTTTCTTCAGAAGGATTGCCTGTTGGTGCTTTCCGTACTGATAACTGGCAGATTGCACAGTAAGGTATGGTTATTTCTGAGTTGATAGTGGTTGCGTAGCGCGGGTTCCTTCAAAATTCTGAATCAGGCTGACCTTGGGACTATTTCACTAAGAGTGTAAATAAATATTCTTTAGCCATTTTAAGCTGTTTTATGTGCAGATTATGTGCTAATGCTAATAATCCAATCCCCATAAATTAATCCTGTAATACTCAATTTATTGCTCTAACTTTAGCAAGGTTACATTGGGCTTCTTCTGATTTAGTTTGGGTTTCTTTTTCTTCCTCATTCTTTGTTTTTCAGTAGTATGCGTATTTAATTAAAATTATATTTGTGAATATTTTTGTAGGTAATATAAGTGACAGAACAACTGAAGTTGAGATATGGTCTTTATTTGACCCATTTGGAGTTGTATATAGTATTAATGTGGCTTATGATAAGTACAGTGGCCGTTCTAAAGGCTTTGCATTCGTTGAAATGCCAGACGATTCCAATGCAGTACTGGCAATTAAGGAATTGAATAATTCAATAGTTGCTGGCCAGAAAATAGTAGTGTATGAGGCTCGTCCAAAACCTGAAAGACCAGAAAATAATCGTTTCTCCAGATCAGGCCCAGGCCCTGGATTTAGACCCAGATACTAATAGTTGGATGTTTTAAAACGTCGATTACCTTTATCTGTTAAGAGAGCAGAAGAGCAAAGTCGCAAAATACGTTAAGTAGTTTGTGGCTTTGCTTTTGCGTTTCTATGTACCGGATAGTAGCAACCCCAGCTTAATTTTCCACTTATTTTTCTAATTATATCCTTAATAAACCATCCAGGATGGGATATAGTAACAAGAACTGTTAGCAACTGCGTTCCGCCCATGAGGCTTGTTCCCTTCCTTCAAAGGCTATTATTGCAGTGCAGGCCAAACGATATAAGAAGGGCAATAATTTTCATGTGTTTTTGGGAACCGGGAATAAATGTAATTGTAGTTAGTTGGTAAATCAAACGTGGCAAAGCATTGTATCCGCCTCAAATTCAGGCTTCTCATTTCATTGTTAACAAAAACCTTAGGAAGTATTATAGATATACTGGAATGCATACACTTTTTCTAAATCTATTTTGGCTGCACATTACTGTTGGTAGGGGGAGGGTAAGAATCTGTAATTACAAGTATCTTAGTAAGTGATAGTTAGCCTTAATAAGGTAACATAAAATACGAGAGAGAATTAATCGGAACTCGACTAAACACCTGATTAAAAAAGAAAAACCCGCGACCAGCGCGGGTTCTCTAAAAAATTGCGGACCGGACGGGACTCGAACCCGCGACCTCCGCCGTGACAGGGCGGCATTCTAACCAACTGAACTACCGATCCTTAATGCAATACAGACGCGCCTTTCAGCCGATCTGCATCCCCCTTTGGGGAGTGCAAATGTAGCAACATTATTTTCAAACAACCAAATTTTTTTAGAGAAAGCAACAAAAGAACCCTGATTTTGATATATTTAAAGTATTTCCCATATTGCAAAGGTGTTTGTAAATCACCCGTTAATAAAATGAACTATACCGGTATCATCACCCTGGGCATTATACTCCTTAATGCGCTTACTTCCCGGAAAGGATTTAAAAGCCGCACCTTTTTCAATAAGTATGAATTTGAAGTGGAAAGGATCCGGCTGTACAGGGAGTACCGGCGCATGGTTACTTCCGGGTTTCTGCATGTGGGCTGGAAGCACCTTATATTCAATATGATTTCCCTGTTGCTGTTCAGTGTAATGCTGGAGGCGCATATGGAACCAGTGGCTTACCTGGCCATTTACACCGGGAGCCTTATCGGTGGAAACCTGCTTTCCCTTTACATTCATCGCCGCGAAAGCGATTATAGTGCGGTAGGCGCATCGGGAGCCGTTTGCGGGATTATTTTTGCGTCTATAGCGTTGTATCCCGGTATGATGGTGAGCTTTTTCGGGTTGTTCCCGGTACCCGGATGGGTGTATGGTATTGGATACGTATTATATTCGATTTATGGTATTAAGTCGCGCCGCGATAATATTGGGCACGATGCGCACCTCGGTGGCGCCATGGCGGGGATGTTTATAGGGCTGATGACAGCACCGGCGGCCATCCTGCAAAATATGGCGGTTATTATTGCGCTTGCAGTGCCCTGTATCTTCTTTATGTATGTAATTATTCATAAGCCTTATCTGCTCCTGGTGGATAATTTTTACTATAACCAGCATCACATAGCAGGTGATATTGACGATCTGTATAATGTGGAAAAAGCCAACCGGCAGAAAGAACTGGATGCTATTCTTGATAAGATCCATCACAAGGGCATCAACAGCTTAACCAAAACCGAAAAGGAAAAACTGGAGCGGTATTCACGGCAGATAAGTTAATAAAAAAGCCCCGGCCTTTGCCCTTACCGGACAACCCGGCGCCCGCATCGGCGCCTGGTTATCCCTGGTAAAGACAAAGGCCGGAAGCCTTAATTTTTATATACTCTCACATAATCTATTTCCAGTGAGGCACTGTTGAATGAAGGATCAATAGCTCCGCCGAAATGTCCTCCCATAGCGAAATTGAGGAGTACAAAAAAGTCGTGATTGAATGGCAGGTTATCTGCATTGGGGAAAGTATAAAACAGTTGATCATCTACATAAAACCTCAGCAGTGCAGGCGACCAATCCACTGTGTATTTATGAAACACGGTGGTTTCGTTTTGTATCATTACCGTACCCCCGTCGGCGTTAGCACCGGAATGATTGGGATGATGCACGGTGCCGTATATTTTCCCCGCTTCTCCGCCTTTATGTTCCATGATATCTATTTCACCACAGGCAGGCCATCCGGCGGTGGCAACGTTGCTGCCCAGCATCCAGATAGCAGGCCAGGTGCCGGCGCCGGCGGGTAGTTTGGCGCTTACTTCTACTTTACCATATTTGAAAGCAAATTTATCTTTGGTAAGCAGCCTGGCGGAAGTATAGGCGCTGCCGGAATAGTTTTCCTTAATGGCAGTGATTTTAAGGATGCCATTGGCGATGCTTACATTCTTCGACCGGTCGGTGTAGTACTGTGATTCCTCGTTACCCCAACCATTGTTGCCGTTGCCGATATCGTAACCCCATTTGGCAGGATCCGGTGCACCATCGGTGTTAAACTCGTCGGACCATACCAGGCCGGGGGCAATAGTTACCGTAATATCCAGCGATTTGCTGATGGTAAGTCCATCGGCGCTTTTCGCGGTTACCTTTACAGTATAGGTTTTTTGCCCGCTGCCGGAATAGGTGTAATTGGCGACACCATCGGCAACGGTTTTAACGCTGCCATTTCCAAAGTCATAATCATAACTAATGGCATTGCTGGCCATTGCCGTGAAAGCCACGGCTCCACTGTTGTCGGTATTTACTACCGCATTCAGTACGAGATTGGAGGGCGCAATTTTTTCCGGCGCCGTATTTTCATTTTTTCCGCAGCTGGCAGTACTGATCAGTAATGCCAGCATCATTCCTGTAATATATTTCATACGCTATTGAATTGCTATTATTTTAACATACCATGCACCGGGAGCCTGTAAACAACGCAGGGTCATATGTGTGGCGGTTCTTTCAAGCACCTGGTATTTATGCACGCCCTTATACATGCCCAGGTGTCCTTTGCCGGAAAAGGTGATGTATTCTGTAGTGGCGCTGCCGTCGTATCCGAATGTTTCCGTATAGGCGGCGGCTTTAGGTCCTGTAAGGGTATAATCGCCCTCGCCGGTAAGCGACGGATCAAAGTCTTTCAGGTATTCCTTTGAACCAAAGATATCATTATTGGTTTCATGGGTAAATACATTACCATTGGCAGTAAAGGTATACACATCATCGTAAATACCGAGACCTGCTTTTTCATCGGGACCAGCGGCCCACCATGCGGGATCAAATACCGCTGCATCCGATACGCCCAGGTGGCCGGGGGTATCTTTATCTACGCGCCACTTTTTGGTACCGTTGTTGGTAAGCATGGTCACCAGGGTGGGATCGGGTTCAAATGCCCTGTACACGGTGATCTCCTGGGCGTTGGTGCTGAAGTTGCCGGCTTTTCCATAAACCGTTACGGTAACAGTAAGCGTTTTTATGCCGGTATGATCGTATTGGTACTGGAAGATATTGCTGGTAGATGTTTTGGCGGGTTTGCCATCGCCAAAATCCACGCGGTAATTAATGGTGTTATCGGCTGCCACATTCAGCGTTATGGTGCCTTCGCCGCCACCGTTGGGATGTGTGGCGTCTTTGCCGGTAATGTCAATATTCAGTACCGGTTTTGATGGCGTGATGATATCCCCGAACCGGTAATCATCTTTGTTACAACTGTTCAGCACCATCAGTACAAGCAGCAGCACCGGCGCCAATAGTTTTATATGTATTGTCATAATCGTGGATTAGTTAGTTAAAGTAATATCGTCAAATAAAAGTGTGAAGTTGTTGCTGCCATCCCCGGTTACACCGTTGTCCAGGAAAAAGAGGATGTTCTGCAGGCGTTTGCTGTTATCTTTTATTTTTCCGGAGAAGTCGAAGGTGAGCTCTTCCCAGGCGTTGGCAACGGTAGTGGTCATCTCCACGTTTTCCTGGAAAGTATTATCGCCGTTTCTTTCCAGTTGCAGTAATACCCTCATGCCTGCGCGCCAGGAATATACTTTTACCTTGAACTTTTTATTGTTGGTGAAATCGATAGGGTTCGTCATGATGATGTAATTGCCCGCCCATACTTCTGCTTTTGTTTTCACGATCTTGCCAACGGTGGCGCTGGGGTTGATACCGCCAGGTACGGGGTTGGGAATCACGGAGGTGACGCTGCCGCCAAAGTCGCCCCAGGCATAGCTTACAGTAGGTAGCTCAAAAGTCATTGGCAGCGTAAGCGGATCATAAATGGTTACGTCTTTTGTAACAACAGTGGTAGCTTTTCCGCCGCTTAGTGCTTCTGCTTTAACGGTGTAGGTACCGCCTTTGGCATAAGTATGTTTTACACTGGCGCCGGCGGCAACAAGTACGGGTTCTTCACCGGGCGTTTCACCAAAAGATACCTTGAATCCGCCGGTAGCATACAGTGCATTGGCAGATACCGTGAGCTCATGTGCATTGCCGGTGGTGGTAAGCGTTACCTCTTCCGGTGCACGGAAGGTAACAGTGAGCTGTGCAGTGGTATCTGATTTTAACCCGCTCAAACCGGTGGTCACCACCTTCACGGGGTACACGCCTTCTTTGTACACATGTGTGGTGTTCTTTCCGGGCAACACCGTTACCGGCGCGGTAGTTCCATCTCCAAAATAAATATCATAGCTGGTACCTCCTGCGCTGTTAGGCGTAATAGTTACCTGCCCGGAATTATCATTCGCAATTTTAAACAACAACGATTCATCCGACGGCGCTTTTATGGAGTTCAGGAACGAGAGGTCGTCGTCCGTTTGTTTCATGCAGCTGTTTAGCGCGAGCGACAGCAGCAGTATATATGGAAGTCTTTTCATGCTTTTTGTTTTTCGGTTGATAAACGATTAGTATCCCGGGTTCTGTGGCAGGTTAGATATTTCCACTTCCCTTTGTGGTAAGGGGAACAATTCATTTTTACCTGCTTTGAAACCGGTGATGGTAGTAGCTGCTTTACCTGTTCTTACCAGGTCAAAGAACCGGTCGCCTTCCATAGCCAACTCCAGCCGGCGTTCTTTCCAGATGGCGTCTGTTAGGGCGCTGCCGGTTAACGTGATATCATGCGCATTATCTTTGAATGCGCGGCGGCGTACTTTATTCAGGTAAGTTTGCGCTTTGGCATCGTTGGGAGAAGTGGCGCGGTTGTTGGCTTCTGCCGCCATCAGCAACACATCGGCATAACGGATGGTCCTGAAGTTATTGAGGTAGTTTAATTCCAGCTGACCGGAAGTTTCTCCTTTCCTCGGTAAATATTTCTGGTTGTATAAACCGGTATTTTTATACGGAGCCACCTGGTAAGTGATCTTATAATCTGGATGCGCATTTTTATAGGCTTCAATATCCAGCACGGTAACGTCTTTCCGCTGATCGCCCGCGGTATAGGCGTTGGCGAGGTTTTGTGTGGGCAGGTTAGTGCTCCATCCGGCGGCATACGGACTGCCACCGTTTAATCCACGTATTCCACACTGCTGTACAGAATAGTTTCCCTGTCCCCGGGTGGCGGCTCCCCAGTTATAGTAGGGAGACAGGTTGGAGTATTGGATCTCGAAAACAGACTCAATGCCATTTTCACCGGACTGCAGAAAGATATCGCCAAACTCAGCTACTAGTGTAAACGGGCCGTTCACTACATTTTCCAACATGGCGGCGGCTTCATTGAATTTGTTTTCATACAGTAATACTTTTCCCAGTAAGGCCTGTGCGGCGTATTTGGTAATACGGCCGGCCTGTGGTTGCGTGGTGGGCAATACAGCAATGGCATTGTTAAGATCCAGCTCTATCTGTTTGTATACATCTGCTTTAGGCGATCTTGGCAATGTCCGTGAATCGGAAAGGGTTAAGCGTTTGTCGGCAAACAGGGGTACATCTCCAAAAAACTTTACCAGCGTAAAATAGTAATACGCCCGCAGGAAATAGGTTTCTCCATACAACGCCTCCTTTCCGGGAAAATCAACCGTAGCGCCACCTGGATTCTTATCCTTGAACTGGGTCATGTAGTTCACCCGGTTAATGCCCTCGTAGGAGGCCGACCAGATCTCGGTCAGGTAATCATTGGTGGTGGTAATGGTGTAGTCATCTATCTGTTGTAATCCCAATACATCAGAAGCGCTTTCACCGCCGCTTACGGAGTTATCTGAAGCAATGTCTCCAATGGGAACGGCCTGGTTCAGCCACTGGATAGGAGAATAGGTGCTCACCGCCATGGTGCGGTAATCGCTTTCACTTTTCAGGTAGTCCTGGTCGGTTACATTGAAGCTGTCGCTTGGTTTGTAATCCACCCATTTTTTGCAGGAGTTGGTGGCGATCGTAAAACAAAGTATGCCTGCTATTTTCAGTATATTTTTCATTTGTCGTCTTTTTTACTTTAAACATTACAGTTTTAAATCAATGCCGAAAGACCAGGTCCTGGCCTGTGGATAAGCGCCCCTGTCGATACCGGAATCCATAATGCCGCCGGCAATTTCAGGATCAAAGCCGGAATAACGGGTAAAGGTGTAGGCGTTTTTAACCTGGGCAAATACGCGGATCTGTTTAAATCCTGCATGGTTAAGTATGGAACGTGGGAAGGTATAACCCAGCTGTATGTTTTTCAGTTTTACAAAAGAGCCGTCTTCCACATACCTGTCGGATACCCGTGCATTGTTATTGGCGTCTGTAAATGAGTAACGCGGATGGCGGGCATCGTTGGTGCTTCCGGGGCCGGTCCAGCGGGCCAGCACATCGCGGAACTTATTGGTGTAGGTGGCGTTTCTTTCGTATGCGCGGTAAATATCGTTGCCTATGGAAGCATAGGTGAAAACATTAAGGTCAAAGTTTTTGTAGCCCAGTGACAGGTTCCATCCCATAGTGAATTTAGGGAAGGGATTACCGATGTCGGTTTTGTCTTTATCCGTAATTTCTCCATCGCCGTTCACATCCACGAAGCGGATATCGCCGGGTTGTGCGCCGTTTTGTTTGGGCGCTTTGTTAATTTCATCGGCCGACTGGAACAAGCCTGCTGTTTTGAAACCATAGAAATAGCCGGGCGCCTTGCCGGTTTCAAAGGCAGTAACGGTTTGCGACTGCCCATTGAAATAGCTGCCGCCATAAAGAATAAACGAGTTATCTGAGTTGGTGCCGGTCACTTCGTTTTTGGAAGTGGTGAAAGTTACATTGGTACTGATGGAAAAGTCGCGGCCAATTTTATCCGTGTAACCGAGGTTCAGGTCTATCCCGCTGCTTTTGGTAGAACCGATATTGGCATCAGGTACTTTGGCAGTTCCAAGGAACAGGGATACAATAGGTTTGAACAATAATCCTTTTACATTTTTCTGGAAATAGTCCGCACTGAGATTAAATTTATTATGGAAGAAGGTAACATCAAACCCTGCGTTGAACTGGGTTTGTTTTTCCCAGCTCAGGGTGGTATTCGCATATGAACCTACGGTAGATCCCGGCAGGAAGGTGTTGCCAAACGTATAGCCGTTATTGTTACCATCGTCGTAATTAGGCCCGCCCGTTACGATCCGGGGAAAGGCAGGATTGGTGTTTTCATTTCCTACTGTACCATAACTGCCTCTTATTTTCAGGTAGTTGATGAAGTTGGAATGGAAGAAATTTTCCGAAGAGGCTACCCAGCCCAGTGAACCGGAAAGGAAGTCGGCAAACTTATTGTCCGTACCAAAGGCAAAGGAACCATCCCTCCGCATGGTAATGGAAGCAAGGTATTTATCTTTATAATCATAATTAATTCTTCCAAAATAAGACAGGTTCTTACGAAACCCTGCGTATTTACTGGCAGTTTGCCCGTTCAGATTGGCGGGAATATCTCCTTTGGAGTTATATAATTTTACCGGTACGTTATTGATGACAGTATCTATAATATAAGGAATAGCGGCGGTATTGATACCGGTGGCCGCATTATAATCGGCAAATTCCCATGAGTTAAAAGGCACATCCTGCCGGGTAACCGTCATCCCGTTGTTGGTAGATTTAAAGAAAGAAATACCGGCTACCGCATCAAAATGATGATCATCCTTGATGTTGAAAGTGTAGTTCAGGTAAGTTTCTGAAGTAAAGCTGGCGGCGCTGTTCTTAAACTCGCTTACGCTGTTGTGCGTGGAACCGGCCAGCATACCCAGCTCATTTTTGAGCGGAATGGCATTACCATCTGCCCCCATAGTATTTTCCACATTCAGCGGACCATAGAACACCAGTGGCGTGAAGTTTTTACCGGTTTGGTCGTAATTGGTGTAACCGAAGCGGGTGGTGGCTTTCAGGTTCTTCAGGATGTCGTACTGTAATTCCACTTTTCCAAACAGTTTATTACCACTGGAAGTATTGTAGGTATTTTCCAGTTTGGTGAGCGGGTTGAAAATTTCGGAAGTAAGCAGGTTGCTGAAGCTGTACTTTCCCGGTGTATTAGGTACTTCATTATACACCGGCAGGGTAGGGTCGAAGTTCAGGGCGCTGCCGATAATGGAATTGAATGAATTTTCCTGTATTCCCTTGTTTTTTATATTAACGAAACTGGTATTCACTATTAGTTTAAGACGGTTGGTAACATCGGCGGTGATGTTGGCTGTACCATTGATCCTGTTGAAGTTGGATTTACTGCCGCCGCCTACAATACCATCCTGCCCGAGGTAACCACCGGAAATGAAATAGGTGATCTTATCGCCGCCGCCTCTTGCACTGGCATTGTAGTTTTGCATGGGGGCCTGGTGGAAGATCTCTTTCTGCCAGTTAGTGCCAACACCCATTTTTGAAAGATCAGGGAAGATGATATTGCCGCCGGAGGCCACGCTGCCTTCGTTAATGATACCTGCATAGTCAGTGGCGTTCAATACCCCGATGGTTTTAAACACTTCCTGTACGCCGTAATTGGCGTTCACGGTAATTTCAGGACGTTGATTCCTGCGGCCGCTGCGGGTGGTCACCATAATGACCCCGTTGCCGCCTTTTACCCCGTAAATGGCGGTGGTGGCTGCATCTTTCAATACGTTGAGCGATTCAATGTCGGCAGCGTTTAAGGCGTTCAGGTCGTCCAGTGTTTGGGGAACCCCATCTATTACCACCAGCGGATCGGAACCGCTGTAAGAAGGGATACCGCGTATCAGCACAGTGGGCTTGGCGCCAGGGGAGCCGCTTTGTATTACGCTTACCCCGGAAGCCCTTCCCTGCAGGGCTTCTTCCGCCCTTACCGGCCGTAGGTTAGCGATATCGGCACCCTTAACGGTAGATATAGCGCCGGATATTTTAGTCACTTTCTGGGTACCGTAACCTACTACTACCACTTCCCCCAGTTCTTTATTGGAAACAGGCAGTTGTACCAGCAGCGGGGAGGCGCCTACTGCCATATGAGTAGTGGTGTAGCCAACGGCAGATACATCCAGTACTTTTTCTTCCGGCGATACCGATATGCTGAAAGCGCCGTTGGCGTCTGCAGCCACGGCTGTTTTGGATACTTTGGCCACTACGGAGGCGCCGGGTATAGGCGACCCCGACTCGTCCGTTACCTTACCGGTAACGGTTTTGTTTTGCGCCCACGAAGCGGAGGCAAACAAGAGCAATAGCGGGATAAAAATGTTTAGTAAGCGTTTTTTCATACGTGAATTTTTTGTTGACGATGTTACATGCGGGGTACTTTACCAGCACAAGATGTGTTGGCGGTAACGTGAAATCCCGTCGATAATCAATGGCTGCCTGTGATCTTTTTTATGGCATTGTGGTGCGCTGATTTTTTTAAATGGATGGATGATTTCAGTTGACTAAGTACTATTTTTATACTGTTTTCATGAAGCTAAAATTACACCTTCCACAGAATGAGGCCAATTTTCTGACTACATCTATACTGCATCATAATTGGTTAAATGGTTGATTATTAATAAATTTAAACTACATCATTACTACATCACCGGACGTAATCCTATATTTTATGAAAAGATGGTGGCTGTTTTTTTTATGCATCGGCTGTTTCCGGATGGCTACCGGTCAGAATACGATCGGGCTACCCCAGATCATTAATTACAGCAAGGGCGACTACCAGGCGGGGACCCAAACCTGGGATATTGAACAGGACAGCAAAGGCGTCATGTACTTTGCCAACAACGAAGGAATGCTTACCTATGATGGCAGCCATTGGAAAGCATACCCGCTTCCGAACCGTACTATTGTACGCGCCCTGGCTATTGATGCCGGCGACCGGATCTTTGCCGGCGGACAGGGGGAAATCGGTTACTTCGCCCCCGGGCAAAACGGTAATCTCGTTTATACTTCGCTGAGGGATCTTGTACCTGCTGCCCATAGCAAGTTTGCGGATATCTGGCGGATAGAAATTTATAGGGAAGCCGTTTTCTTCCAGGCATCTGATCGCATTTTCGAATACCGGAACAACAGTATTAAGGTATATCCCAATGAATGGCTGTACATGAAGCAGGCCGGTAATAAATTATATGCACAGGATAAATATAGCGGGTTGCTGCAGTTCAATAATAATGAGTGGCAACCGGTGAACAGTAACCGTAAGTTTAACGACGGACTGATATCAGGGATTATCGGCATCGGCACGGATACATTGCTGATCAATACCCAGGTGCGGGGACTTTTCTTTTTGCGCAACGACTCCATCATTAAACAGCTGCCACCCATTTCTTCCGGTAATGTAAATGTTTGCGCCCGGATCAATGCCACGGAGGTAGTGGCGGGCACCTCGGCAGATGGCTGCGTGGTGCTCAACTTCAACGGGGAAATTGTTCAGAAGATTTCCCGTACAGAAGGGTTGCAGAATAATGATGTGATCAGTGTTTTCCTGGATAAGAGTAATAACCTGTGGGCCGGACTGAACAACGGTATCAGCTTCATCGCCTATAATGCCGCCATAAAATATATTACGCCCAGCAAAAGCAACGAACTATCCGGGTACTCTACCCGCATCTTTAATAAGGAATTGTATATCGCCACATCGGATGGGGCGTGGTATGTGCCATTGCCCGCTACTACCGGGGATCTCAGCTTTTCCAAAGGCGATTTTTCCCGGGTAAGGAACAGCAGGGCGGAAGTATGGCGCCTCGATGAAGTGAACAATCATATCCTGATGGGGCAGCATACGGGTAGCGCGGTGCTGAAAGATCACAGCGCAGTACCGCTTTATGAGGAAACCGGCACCTGGTTGTATAAGCCGGTATCATCGGTGTATCCGGCAAAAAATATCCTGGCCGGTACTTACAATGGCGTGCGGATGCTGGAATATAATGAAAACCAGTTTACCGATAAAGGGAAGCTGGAAGGCCTGGGAGAAACGCTGCGTTTCCTGGAAATAGATAATAACAATACCATCTGGGCTTCCCATCCGTACCGGGGAGTGTATCATTTACAGCTATCGGCAGATAATAAAACAGTGTCTTCGAAACTGCTTACCGATAGCGCGGGCCTGCCATCAGCGTTGAGTAATTATGTTTTTAAGATAAAGAACAGGGTGGTGTTTGGTACGGGGAAAGGAGTATATGAATTTGATGCAGCTGCCAACCGGTTTGTTCCTTCGGCTTTTTTGTCGCCCGTACTGGGAAACATGGAAATAAGATATCTGAATGAAGATGCCGACGGCAACATCTGGTTTTGCAGCGGGAAGGATATCGGGGTGATAAATTTTAACCAGCCCTCCGGCGGCAAACCGTTTACCATTACCTGGATACCGGAACTGAACGGAAAGATCCTGCTGGGCTTTGAAAATATTTATCCCTACAATAAAGAGAACATTTTTATAGGTTCGGAAAAGGGGATTATTCATCTTAACTATGAAAAATATAGCACCAATAAGCAGGTGGTAAAAGTTTTACTGGGACAGGTAAAGGCGTTCGGGAAATCAGACAGCGTTATTTTCGGCGGTTACTTCCATCGTCACGGGGTGCAGGGAGAAGAGGAAATAGTGGCTTTGCCGAAAGGCTACAATTCATTTCATTTTGAATACAGTTCCCCTGCGTATGGACTCCAGAATAATATAGAATACAGTTACCAGCTGGAAGGATATGATAACCGCTGGTCTGCCTGGTCGCCTAAAACAGAAAAAGATTATACCAATCTTCCGGACGGTAAGTATCTTTTTAAAATAAAAGCGCACGATAATCTCGGGCATGAATCGGAAGTAGTTACCTACAGCTTTATAGTATTGCCCGCCTGGTATAAAACCACCTGGGCTTATATTGGCTACGTATTATTGTTCCTCGCCGTGCTGTACCTGCTGAACCGTTGGCAGGAAAGGAACCTGCGCATTCAGCAGCGCCGTTTTGATGAAGAGCAGCAACGCCTTAAATATATTCACCAGCTGGAGCTGGAGAAGAACGAGAAGGAGATCATCAAACTGCAGAATGAAAAGCTGGCCAGTGAAATACATTTTAAGAACAATGCGCTGGCGGATGCATCTATGCACCTGGTGGAAAGAGGGGATGCACTGGTAAAAGTAAAGGATATCCTGGCATCGGTATATAAAAAGAATGGTAACAACCCGGAAATCAAGAATGCCCTGTTGTTACTGAATGATGTAGAAAAAAATAATGATAACTGGGATCAGTTTGCAGCACATTTTGATGAGATCAATAATAATTTCCTGAAGAAATTAAAAAGTAAGTTTCCGGCGTTAACCAACACTGATCTGAAAGTATGCGCCTACCTGCAGTTGAAGCTGTCTACCAAAGAGATAGCGCAGTTGATGGCCATTTCCGTTCGGGGAGTGGAAATAAAACGGTACCGGCTCCGGAAGAAATTAAACCTGCTTACGGAGCAGTCGATGACGGATTTCCTGAACAGCATCTGAAAATATATTATTTTAGCAGCGATACCACCAACCTTATCATCAACCATCAGCGTATTCTGCAACGATAATGCACGATAGTATCTATATTGACAAATCACTGTTTCAGCGCATTTCAGAGGGCGACGAAGCGGCGTTTGGTATCCTTTTCAATACTTCCCTGATAACACTGGAGCCATTTATACGGAAAATGGTGAAGTCGCCCGAAAGCGCCAAAGAGGTGATCCAGGCTACTTTCCTGCGGGTATGGCTCAGCCGCGACAAGCTCACCGATATTGATCATCCTAAAGCCTGGCTATATAAAGTAGCTGCCAACGAATGTTACACTTACCTGAAAAAGGAAGCCACTGAATACAGGTTGCGGGGAGCCGTAGCCACAGCAGAAACGGAAACCGATACTGCCACCCGGCGGCTCACGTTGAAAGAATTGCATGCCATCATTGAAGAGGCGGTGATGCTATTATCGCCTCAACGCCGGCGTATTTACCAGATGAGCCGTAACCGGGGCATGAAAATACCGGAAATAGCCACTGAACTGGACCTGTCGCCCAGCTCGGTAAAAAACGCATTGGTATTTTCCCTGAAAGCCATACGCGAGCATCTGCGACGCAACGGGCATGCAATCCCTCTTGTTTACCTGATCTTTATTTGTAAGTAAAAAAATATTTTCGGGCAGATAGGTCCTTTATACCGTCTGCCTATTCTTAGTATGGGGAAACCGTTTAAATCCCGGTTTTCTTTTTATGCATGCAGGAGCAAAGGGCCATATATTTATTACAGCAGCGGCTTTCAGGTAATGAAACCCCCGCAGAGCAGAAAGAATTGTACACATTGCTGGAAGATGACGGTAACATGGAAATACTCATGGCCGCGCTCACAGACCTGATGTGGCAGGCGCCTGCCGGTACGGAGCCCGTGGATACCGATGCCCGTACCGCTATGCTGCAAAGTATTACCGGCGCAGATCTTACTACTCCTTTCGTGGAAACAGCGGCGCCTGTGAAAGCCATTCACCGCTTCTGGTGGGCCGCTGCCGTTACCGCCGGCCTGTTGCTGGCCACCGGGCTGTATTTCCTGTTCCGCCCGGTTGTCACCGTGAAACCGGCGCCAGCATTGGCCCAGCGCTATAAAAATGATATTGCTCCCGGAGGAAATAAAGCCATGCTTACCCTGGCAGACGGCTCCCGCATAGTGCTCGATGAAGCCCGCAATGATACATTGGGCCAGCAAGGCAATACCAGCATCATCAAAACACAGAACGGCCAGGTGCAGTATCACGCTGCCGGCAATACCGCAACAGTTACCTATAATACTTTAAGCACGCCCCGGGGCGGACAATACCAGCTTACCCTGCCGGATGGTACACGGGTATGGCTCAATGCCGCCAGCTCCCTGCACTTCCCTACGGCCTTTACAGGCAATCACAGAACCGTGGAACTCACCGGCGAAGGGTATTTTGAAGTGGCCGCCTTACCCGGAAAGCCTTTCCTGGTAAAGGCCAACGGCGCCGATATCACCGTGCTGGGCACGCATTTTAACGTCATGGCCTATGCCAATGAACAGGCCATGGCAGTTACCCTCCTGGAAGGCGCCGTGAATGTAGGCCGCAACGCTACCGTGAAAAAATTGCTGCCCGGGCAGCAGGCGCGTATCACCGGGAACAACAGCATCATGATTTCAGGCGCAGATGTGCAGGAAGCCGTAGCCTGGAAGAACGGCTATTTCATTTTTGACCGCGCAGATATCACTACGGTGATGCGGCAACTGGAACGCTGGTACGATATAGAAGTAGTGTATGAAGGCGCGCCGCCTGAAATGCGCTTTGGCGGAGGAATGCAGCGTAGCCTGCCATTGTCGGGTATTCTCCGGCTATTGGAAAAAAATGGGGTGCTGTTTAAAATTGAAGGAAGAAAAATAACCGTATTACGATCGTAAGCAAGCCATATTTTTTAACACTTAAACTAACCAGCTATTGTATTGAAAGTAAGCAACTAAAACCAGCGCCATTAAAAAACCAGTGATGGGCAAACATCACTGGTTAGCGGCAATAAATTATTCGTGTAAACTCATTTTTATCACCGAAATCAAATGTATGATATTAACTGCTTTGTTCCAAAACAGGGAGGAAGGAGCGTGTTCCCTTATCCGCAAACCTGATCATCAGCATATCAACACTTCCGGAACGCATCACCACCAATGCAGATCTTACATGCCGGCATTTGCCGGCTCAATGAAAAAAAATAATCTGCCAACCAAAATTTGGAGGATCATGAGGTTATCTGCTCTTTTACTAATGGCAGGCATGCTGCAGGTAAGCGCCAAAAGCGTGGCGCAACGGGTGAGCCTGACTGTCAGAAATACACCGTTATCAACGGTCTTCAGTACCATCAACCGGCAAACGGGGTACATCTTTTTTTATAACTATGATGCACTGCAAACTACCCGCCCCGTTACGCTGGATGTGAAAAACGTTACCATCCAGG
>JBCNPS010000350.1:0-8101 GCA_039593235.1 Chitinophaga sp.
GATGGATGGCTACCAGGCTACACAGGCCATACGCCGGAAAGGCATTCAAACTTATATGATCGCTATGACTGCCTCCGCACTGAAAGGAGAAAAAGACCGCTGCCTGGAGGCAGGTATGAATGACTATATTTCCAAACCATTTGACCGCGCCGACCTGTTTCATAAGATCCTGAAAGGGTTAGGCGAGCAGGCGCCGGAAACCACACCGGTAAAAGAGGAAATCACAGATGTACCACTCAGTGAGCTGAATTTTTCCGCTGTATACAGCATGATGTCAGGCGAAAAAGAGCATGTAAAAATAATGCTGGAAGAACTCCTGGATAGCATTCCTCAAAAGTTTTCAGAGATGAACCAGCTGCTGGCAGAAAAAAACTGGCAGCCATTGTATATGCTGGCGCACCAGATGAAATTTAACCTGAACATGGCTGGTATGTCCTATGCATCAGAAGTAGCGTGGTCTATCGAAAGAGATGCCCGCCTGGAAGAGCACCTGGATAGCATTCCCGACCGGCTGCAGGAAATTATGGCTATCTATTACCGTCATGTACATCTTATAAAAGCACATGTTGAACAGGCATAAAAATTTATGCTTCCGGTAGTGTGAAATAAAACCGGCTGCCTTTTCCTTCTTCGCTGTTCACCCCAATGATGCCTCCCTGGGCTTCAATAAATTCCTTTGAAATGGCCAGCCCCAGCCCATTTCCCTGGCCTTTCATGCCCGGCACCTGGAAAAATCTTTCAAAAATTTTACTCCTGAAGGCTTCGGGAATGCCCTTCCCGTAATCCTGTACGGCAAATGACAACATTTCAGTTCCGGTAGGCGTTACTACCAGGTCTATATCGGCGCCATGAGTGGAGTAGCGGATAGCGTTGGTTAACAGGTTCACCAGTACCCAGGCGGTTTTTTCCACATCCGCCAGTACCTTCGGTAAAGTATCCGGCACCTGGATGCGGATGGTAATTTCCCGTTGGGCCGCCTGTTTCTGTACAGTGTCCATGGCGTACTGTACAATGTTCATGGCGGTAACCGGTTGGGGTTGGAGTTGTATATTACCGCTTTCCACCTGCGACAGATCCAGCAGTTCACTCACAATCTTTATCATGCGGCGGTTGTCCTGTTTCAGGCTGTCCAGCAGTTCCTTCTGTTCCGGGCTGAGTACTCCTGTGCGCTCATCTTCCAATAATTTAATGCTGAAATCCGATGCCGCCAGTGGTGTTTTGAGCTCATGCGAAATAGTGGCAATGAAATGTGTTTTGGCAATATCCTGTTCTTTGAAGGTGGTAATATTCCGGAGGATCACTACATAGCCTATACGTTTTTCCTCATGCCGGATATCCGTTGTTTCCCGGGTGAAGAAACATTCCTTTCCGTCCACTACTATCTTAAGCGGTGCATTTTCGTTTGTACTTACTAGGAAACGCAGCAGGTCGTTCCGTTTGGAGATTTCTTCCGCCGCCTGGCCTATGAGATCTTTTTCCGGCATGTTCAGCAGTTGCAGGGCAGGAGTGTTGGCAAACAGGATCACGTTATTCACATCAAACCCTATGGTGGCATCTTTCAGACTGCTGATCACCGCTTCCGCCCGCTGCTTTTCAAACACAATACGCGCCAGGTTACTATGTTCGTATTCATCGAGGCGTTGGGCCATTGTATTAAAGGCAGCCGCCAGGTCGCCAAACTCATCGCCGGATTTAAAATAGAGCCTTTTGCCATATTGTTTGTTGGCGATGTCTTTTATCCCCTGTGTAAGTGCAGCTATGGGATTGGCAACGTATCCGGGGAAATTATAAACAAAAGTGAAGCCCAACACAAAGCACAAACCGCTGATAATAGCAATATACAGCAATGCGTTATCCGCCGTTTTCTTTACCTTTTCGTTTTTACCCACAATGGCCGCCATATTCACATCCATGATGGTGTAAATATTCTTTTTTATGGCGCCTATTTCAACAGTAGAATCTTTTTTCAGCAGTTCAAAAATGCGGGTAACCGCCTCCGTAGCATCTTTTTCCCCTCTTTCGGTTACGTTAGCCTGCTGCTTGCTGAGGTTAAGGGAAAATGTTTGCATGGCAGCGGCACGATGCACCGGCAGATCTTCCAAAGCTACCAACATATTTTTCGAATACTCCAGTGATTCATAGTTATCCTTAAGAATAAACTTCGCCTTTTCATTCAAACGGTTCAGATAGTAATAGCCCAGTATGCTCACCACCAGCAGCATGATGTACAGGAATAATACCCCCAGCGTAATCTTTGTTTTTAATCTGAACGTACTCATGATAATATGATAATATCGATATCGTTGGAAGAAAGCGTTTTCAACAATTGGTTAAACAGGTTGGTTCGCAAAATGATACGGAAAAGACTGATATGCGGTTTCCCCATACAAATAGTGGTGACCCGTTTCTGCAATGCAATGTTAATAATAGCTTCCGATACTTTGGCGTTATGTTCCTGGATTACCTCTGCACCGAGTTCTGTAGCGAGTTTCAGGTTATTAATAAGATGGCGTTGGGCAGCCAGTGCAATTTTATCGGCGCTCTCGCCAGGGGTTTGCACATACAACACAAACCAGTCGGCGTGATAATAGGCTGCCAGCCGGGCCGTTTTGCGGATCACTTTCCGGGCCACTTCATCGTTGGTGGAAATACAGGCCAGGAAACTTTCGTGGCGCATCTGCAGGTTACGGGGAATCTGTATCTCCACTTTTCTTTCCACCTGTGTGGTTACTTCTTTCAGTGCCAGCTCCCGCAACTGCAGGATCTTATCTTCCTGGAAAAAATTACTCAGGGCATTCTCTACTTTGGAGCGGTCATAAATCTTTCCTTCTTTCAAACGGGTGATCAGTTCATCGGCGGTGAGATCAATGTTCACTACTTCGTCGGCCATTTGCAGCACCAGGTCGGGAATACGCTCCTGTACCTCCACACCGGTGATAGATTTCACTTCCTGGTTAATGCTTTCAATGTGCTGGATATTTACGGCAGAAATAACATTGATCCCTGCATTTAACAGATCTACCACATCCTGCCAGCGTTTTTCATTTTTGGATCCGGGGATGTTGCTGTGGGCCAGTTCATCCACCACAACCCAGTCGGGCGCCAGGAGCAGGATGGTGGAGAGATCCATTTCTTCCAGCATTTTCCCTTTATAGAATACCTGCCTGCGGGGTATCTGTGGCAGGCCATCCAGCAGGGCATGCGTTTCCGCACGCCCATGGGTTTCGATATAACCGATCTGGATATTCACCCCGTTTCTTAACATGGTATGCGCTTCCTGCAACATGCGGTAGGTTTTGCCTACACCGGCGCTCATACCGATATAGATCTTGAACTTCCCCCTGCCGGCACGATTAGCCAGGTTAAGAAACTGTTGTACGGAGTGTTCTTTTTCTGTCATTATTATTTTGTTAGAACCATACTGCCAATGAAGCTGTAATAGCAGTATTGGTGTTTTTCAGCGTTGTTCCTTTCATGAATGTTTTGTCCTTTCCATCGAATGTTCTGCCTTCCAGCCGGAACATCACATTATTCACCGGCGTGAAATCAAGGTTAAGCGAGTAGCCGGTAGTTTGAAAGCCTTCCGGCGTACCGGTACTGATAATAACACCGTTCCGATCATTATAGTGCTCCACGCGGCCTGCCATTGCAAATTTATCTGTAAATGCATACCTGGCAATTACAACGGGGCTGTACCAGCTATTGAAATCCGATGATCCTTTGGCCTTTTGCTGCAATCCGTAGTCGAATCCTGCAATGAGGCTGAATTTATCTGTTATACTAAAGGTACCATAAACATTATTAAAGTAGCGCATCTGGCGTATACTGTCGGGGAGATCATTACCTATATAAGTACTCCAGTTGAGCAATATTTTTGCCGTTGGCTTAAAGGTGATCTGTGTACCAAAAGAAGGGGTTTGGTTGCCATCCACTTTTTTGATCCTTTGCCATCCGTTGAGGTACATAGCGGCAAACGACCATTTGTCGTTGGGCGTCCAGGTTACCTTAGCGCCGGTTTCGTAATACGGTGAATTTTCTGCCAGGATACTCCGGGTAAGGGTAGGGCAGTCTTTCCCTACAGCGCTTTCAAAACCGATATGCGCCGGCATTACCCCCGCATCAATCCAAACATTTTTACCAACACGGATCCCTACATTGGCTTCGTATACATACTGCATGAGAGTAGGTTCTGCGGCCAGGTTGTATTGCGGATAGGTGCCCGCCATCAGTGCTACGTTAGCCCGGATCCTGTCTGATGTATAGGCTGCTTTCACCATCGCCAGGTTAAGGTTTAATTCATTATGACGGTTATAGTTGTACAGGAACCCGGGCTTTGTATGATTCTCCGGGTTGTTCAGGTCATAGCTGTAATACGCTTCGGCATAGCCGGAAAAGGTTACTTTTCCTTTCTCTTTTTCTTGTGGCGGAGCATCCTGGGCAAACATAGTAATAGCAGCTGCCAGGGCGCCGGCCAGTAATAAAATTTTCTTCATTTTAAATATATAGGTTCGCGTGAGTTGAATCACTGGTAACCTGCTGCGACAGATTACCAGGCAAGAGGTTTTTCACAAGACATCCACAGGTTAAAGGAATAAAAGGACTGCGCCCTACTTCATATCATCGAGCGCTATGTTTAATTTTAACACGTTAACAGTAGATAACCCGAACAGTCCCATTAAGGGCCCCTTGGTATTGGCATCGATCAGTTGCTTCAGTTTATCGGCGGGAATGCCTCTTAGCTTCGCTACGCGCGGTACCTGTACATAGGCCGCAGCAGGAGTGAGGTGTGGGTCTAACCCGCTGGCAGAGGCGGTAACCAGTTCTGCGGGGATGTTCTCTTTTTTAATATCAGGATTGTGCACCATAAAGGAGTCGATCCTTTCCTGCACTGTTTTCAGGTAATCCGGGTTGCCGGCTGCTTTATTGGAACCACCGGAACCGGAGGCGTTATAATCCACTGTTGAAGGGCGTGGCTGGAAATATTTGTCGTCACTGAATTTCTGTGCAATATTTTCATAACCCACTACTCTTCCGTTATGTGTTACCTTGATACCATCGCCATTACCGGGAGCCATTTTAGCCACGCCGGCAAGGAATAGCGGGTATAATCCTCCCAGTAATACCACGAGTAACAAGGTGAGTTTTACGGAAGGCCAAAGATATTTTTTCATCTCTTTAAATTTTATCAGTTAGAATTACATGAAAAGCGCTATCAGCATATCAATCAGCTTGATACCGATGAAAGGCGCAATGATACCGCCAACGCCATAGATCAGCAGGTTGCGGCGAAGCAACGCACTGGCGCCGATTGGCTTATAAGCCACCCCGCGTAAAGCCAGCGGGATCAGCATCGGGATAATAATAGCATTGAATATCACCGCGCTCAGAATGGCCGTTTCAGGGCTGTGCAGTTTCATGATGTTGATACCCTGCAATGCCGGTATAGACGCCACGAACAAGGCAGGAACGATAGCGAAATATTTCGCCACATCGTTGGCGATAGAGAAGGTGGTAAGGGTACCACGTGTCATCAGCAACTGTTTACCGATTTCCACAATTTCAATCAGCTTGGTAGGATCGTTATCCAGGTCCACCATGTTACCCGCTTCCTTGGCTGCCTGTGTGCCGCTGTTCATAGCCACGCCTACATCGGCCTGGGCCAGGGCGGGAGCATCGTTGGTACCGTCGCCCATCATGGCTACAAGGCGTCCTTCGTTTTGTTCCTTGCGGATATAACTCATCTTATCTTCCGGTTTGGCTTCCGCGATGAAGTCGTCCACACCGGCTTTGGTAGCAATATATTTGGCAGTAAGCGGATTATCGCCGGTTACCATTACTGTTTTCACACCCATTTTACGCAGGCGGTCGAAACGTTCACTGATACCGGGTTTAATAATATCCTGTAATTCTATAACCCCCTGTACTTTGCTGTTGAGCGCCACTACCAGCGGCGTACCGCCGTCTTTGGAAATGGATTCTACTTTCGCCAGTGTTTCTGCCGGGAAAGTAAATCCTTCTTTCTCAGCCAGCCGGCGTATAGCATCATAAGCGCCTTTGCGGATACGGCTACCATCGGGCAGATCTATACCGCTGCTGCGTGTTTCTGCGGTGAATTTCACCAGGCTGGCGCCGCTTACAGATAAAGTACTAACCACTTCCTTGCCTGCCAGTTCCACTATGGATTTACCTTCCGGCGTTTCGTCGGACAATGAGCTGAGTGCGCAGAGGCGGATAAATTCGGCAGTAGAAATGCCATTGGTGGCATAAAAGTTAGTAGCCTTACGGTTACCGATGGTGATGGTACCGGTTTTATCCAGCAGCAGCACATCTATATCGCCGGCAGTTTCCACAGCTTTACCGGATTTGGTGATCACGTTGGCACGCAGTGCCCGGTCCATTCCTGCAATACCGATGGCAGATAATAAGCCACCAATAGTAGTAGGAATAAGGCACACGAACAAAGAGATAAAAGCCGCGATGGTGATAGGCGTTTGCGCATAGTCCGCAAATGGTTTCAGCGTTACGCATACAATAATAAACACCAGGGTAAAGCTGGCCAGTAGGATTGTTAATGCAATTTCGTTAGGCGTTTTCTGCCTGCTGGCGCCTTCTACAAGGGCAATCATTTTATCCAGGAAAGATTCCCCGGGTTCAGTGCTTACCCTTACTTTAATATGGTCAGACAATACTTTGGTACCACCCACCACACTGGATTTGTCGCCGCCGGCTTCCCGGATCACCGGCGCACTTTCACCGGTGATGGCCGATTCGTCGATGCTCGCCAAACCCTGTACTATTTCTCCGTCGGCAGGAATAATGTCGCCCGGATCGCATACGAAAATGTCGCCTTTACGCAGGGAAGAGGAAGAAACAATTTTTATTTCATTGGTGAAGATCTCACCCACCAGTTCTACCTTTTTTGCAGGCGTTTCCTCCCTTGTTTTACGCAGGCTTTCCGCCTGCGCTTTACCACGCGCTTCTGCAATAGCTTCCGCGAAGTTGGCGAATAACACGGTAAGGAAAAGTATCACAAAGATGGCCACATTATATGCTGCGCTGCCTTGTTCCTTATTGCCGGTAAACATCGCATACAGCGCTACTATCAGCATTACGGCAGTGCCTATTTCCACGGTGAACATCACCGGGTTTTTGATCATTAATTTCGGATTCAGTTTTACGAAAGACTGCTTCAGGCTCTCCATCACCAGTTCTTTCGGAAACAATTTATTATCATGCTTCATGGTAGTCAGTCATTAAAAAATTACAGGGAAAAATACTCTGCGATCGGACCCAGTGCCAGTGCCGGGAAATAAGACAAGGCAGTGAGGATAATGATCACTGCAAAGGTCATCGCCCCAAAAGTGAGTGAATCTGTTTTCAGCGTACCGGCAGATTCAGGTATATATTTCTTGGAAGCCATCAGCCCGGCAATAGCCACCGGCCCGATAATAGGCAGGAACCGGCCAAGGATCAGCACAAAACCGGTAGATACATTCCAGAAAATGTTTCCATCTCCCAAACCTTCAAAACCGGAACCGTTATTGGCATTGGCAGAAGTGTACTCATACAGCATTTCAGAAAACCCGTGATAGCCGGGGTTGTTTAACCAGGCCGATGGCTTCACCGCCCAGTTGGCATCCGGGTGATGTGATAATACCCATGATGATAAAGCAGTACCGGCCAGTATCAGGAATGGCGACAGCAACGTAATAATGGCAGCTATCTTTACTTCCCGCGCTTCCAGCTTATGGCCCATAAATTCAGGCGTACGGCCTACCATGAGCCCTGATATAAACACAGCGATAATAATAAAGATGTAGTAGTTGAGGATACCTACGCCGCAACCACCATAGAAGCAGTTCAGCATCATACCCAATAACTGCATCATACCGGTCATCGGCATGGTACTATCGTGCCAGCCGCATACAGAACCGGTGGAAATAATAGTAGTTACCGTGCTCCAGTATCCGGTAGCTGCAGCGCCAAAGCGCACTTCCTTACCTTCCATTGCCCCGGTGGCCTGTTGGATGCCCATGTGGGCTATAGCAGGATTACCGGCCATTTCCTGCTGCATGGAAGGGATCAGCAGGCATATCATCCC
>JBCNPS010000351.1:0-8092 GCA_039593235.1 Chitinophaga sp.
TACCATTGGGCAGGGCAAGCACCTGGGTGCCCGACGCGCGGTTAGGCGTATACTACTTCACATCTACCTTTTACCTGGGGCTTTCTGTAATGGATCTGTTTTCCCTGTACCTGGATAATTCTAAATATTACTGGCAGGGTTACCAATATAAAGTGATACGGAAAACACAGCATCTTTACTTTAATGCAGGGGCGATGCTGAACCTCTCGGAGCACATAAAACTGAAACCCTCTTTATTGATAAAGGAGGATTTTAAAGGACCTACAAATCTCGACCTGACTGCCATGTTGTTGATAGCAGACAGGTTTTGGGCAGGAGCATCGTACAGAACAGGCGTTAAGATATGGGACAAGCCGGCATTAAGCAGTGACCTTGAACAACTGGATGCCGCCAGCGCCATTGTCCAGTTTAATATTACTCCCCAGTTCAGGGTGGGTTATGCTTATGATATGACGGTAAGCAAACTGGCTTCTTACCAGGGCGGATCACATGAGATCTCTATCGGGTTTTTGTTTAACGGGAAAAAGCGCGTGATCAGTCCACGATATTTTTAATAAAAGTATATTATGAAAAAGTACTTACTCATACTATTGATGCTCCCCGTTTATAAAGGAGTGGCCGCACAGGAGCAATCTACGCTGGAAAAGCAGGCAGACCTGCTTTATGCCAGATATGAGTATGCAAGGGCGGCATCCATGTATAGCAGGGTAGCAAATAAGAAGCATGTAAAAACTGTTACATTGGAACGGCTCGCAGATTGTTACCGGCAGATGAACAGGTATGAGGCGGCGGCAACCTGGTATGCAAAAGTGTTGCAGCAACCCGGTGCTTCACCCGAAGCACAATTATACTACGGCGATATGCTTAAGAGTATGGGGAAGTATGATGAAGCCAGGGCCGCGTTTCAGCGATATGCATCACAGGTAAAGAATGTAGAGGCCATAACAGCACGACTGGCAGGTTGTGATTCCGCCGTTACCTGGATGCGCCATCCGGAAGCGGTGAACATATCCAATGTGGCGAGGATAAACTCCGGCAGTTCCGATTGGGGAGCGGCTTACTTTCCCGGAGGGCTGGTGTATGTATCAGATACTTTGCTGAAGGACCAGCTGCAGCCAGGCAGTAAGGTTAATAAAAACAAGTATGGAAGAACCGGGAGGGATTATTATAAGATTTATATAGCAGATACCAGCGAACGGGGTGAAGTTTACCTGCATGATTTTACATCATCGTTTAACCGTTCCCGTTATCATGCGGGGCCGGTGATCTTTGATAGCACATTTAAGCATGCCTATATCACATTAACCAATCCCGGCCGCAAACTGAGAAAGGAAAAAAGCGGCACCAGGCCTGTGATGAAATTTGGCTACCGGCGGCTGGAATTGTTTTCCTCCAGCCTGATGCAGGATGGAAGGTGGTCGACGCTCAGCCCGTTTCCCTACAACAAAGCGGATGAATATTCCCTGGGGCAGGCTGCGTTAAGCCTTGATAACAATACCTTGTATTTTGCTTCGGATATGGCGGGTGGTTTTGGTAAAACAGACCTCTGGTATTGTGAAAGGCAGGCAGATGGCAAGTGGGGCTTACCGGTAAATTGCGGCGCGGCTGTAAATACGGCAGAGGAGGAAGCGTTTCCTACCATTGCACCGGATGGCGCCTTGTATTTTTCCAGCAAAGGATGGATTGGAATGGGCGGTTATGACCTGTTCGTTGCCCGTGGCAGCAAAAATCAATGGACGCAGCCGGAAAACCTGAAATACCCGGTTAACTCACCCGCCGATGATTTTTATTTTATTACCTATCCCGATGGCAGTAACTTTTATGCATCCAACAGGGAAGGGGGGAAGGGAAGTGATGATATTTACCAGTTGAGGCGGGTGGAAAAGGCGCCAATAGCGCCTGGTTTAACCATCCCGTTTATTGGCACCGTGTGCATGGATGATGCCTGCATTTATATTTTCAATAAAGACCGTGCAATTGGCTGGTGTTTTATGGCAACCCCGGGCCGGGAAATCTCTTTAACACTGGAGCAAAACACGCGGTATGAAATACGGGTCACTTATCACGGCGTTACCCATACCGTGCAGCAATTCAGCACCAGCGGCGCGGCGCCGGGTGTTATGATCCGAAAGGATATTTGTATTGAAAAGAAGTAAATATATCACCAACGTTTTTTCCCGAAAGAATAAGTGGCGGTAATTGAAGGGCCGTTGTATCCCCATTTAAAATACCCCAGCAGCCTGTCTTTGTCGGCATCCACCCTGGCATTCAGCCCTGTGTAACCAACAGCTGCATCAAGATGTTTTATGATCTGGTAGTGGACGCCTATATTATAGGCAATGATGCGTCCTTTATAGTCGTTAACTTTCAGGGAGAAATAATCCACCTCGCCATTGATAAACCATTTTTTACTGAAAGTGTATCCGCCCCATATACCGAGATCAGGCAGCGGGGCCGTAACCCCGAAGTTGTCGTGCACGGAGGCGCCTACATTTGCACCGGATAGTCCTATGCCGGCATCCAGCCCAACAATGTGTGCACCGATCAGCAGGCCGGCTTCAAATTTTGAATTAAGCAGGAAGGCGTACCCGTAAGAGAACCGGTATATATCCGTATTGAAAAAAGCATCTATCCTGGCGTCTACATTATAGGTATGATCGCCGAAGGTGATATCCCTTTGCAGGGTATAGGAAGATTTCCGCGCTACGCGATAATAGCTGAGATCGAACCGGGAGCGACGACTGGCGCGCCATTGTATATCCGCGAGAAAGGTGCCTGTATTTTTTTTAAAGCCAAGGTCGTCTTCAAAATCAATATTGGTACCCAGCGTACCATTTTGTGTTCCCACCTGTACATCTGTATTATTAACGGGAAAAAATACACCGGCGGAAACCTTGAACCGTTCTACATACCACGGTGGAGAAGGCTTTTGCGCATGGGCGGTTTGAAGGCTTACATATAGCAGGAAAGCTGTAGCGGGCGTTAAGAGGTATGAAATTTTCATGAGACTGGCTTTAAATTAACTGATGAGCCGGATGATAAACACCCGGTAAAAAAATTTATGATTGCCAGTTTGCTGATTATAAAACTAAAACACCTTGCATGCGGGGATTGTTCATTGAAGATCCTGTTTACTGATCCGGCCTTATTATTAAATAAAGCGACTAAAGATTTCATTATGAAATTAATGGAGGGCAATACCTGGGTGATATCGGGCTACCCGGACCAGGCAGCCGCAGACCGGGATAAATTTACAGTTTGTGAAGAAGTGAAGCGTATGCTATCTCTTAAAAAGAACCGGTATTTTATTCCGCTCTATGATCTGTTGAAAATTGATCTGGTTATTTTCATCAAAGAGATCATCCATGGTGGAATACACCAATTTCCGTTGCCCGTTTTTTTCATACAGGTTGATACGGAACCCGAGCGGTACGGCATACTCCACATTTTTGTGATTGGCAGTAAAGATCATTTCGGTGATGGGTTCATTGCCATAATCATCTTCCCGGAATGCGATAAAATGCAGGTGAAAGAAATTTTCCAGCATAAGGAAATTTTCATGATAGCTGGTGATCATCAGGCATCGCCGTCTTGGTACAGAAATAATCAGCCGGTCGGTATGCAGTACTTCGCAGGCGTGGTGAAGGAAGGCGGGAGAAAGGATCTTTTCTGAAGCATGATCTTCGCCGGAGGCAAAAATAACACGCTTGTCCAGTTGTTCGGAGATCTCAAATTCATAAGGATAGGCGTCGATATGTTGTTGCCAGTTTTCATAATTGGCTTTTACTTCCGGATGCTGTAGGTCGGGCGGCGTGATATATTCAAAACGGGCTCCTGCGTCCTGGGCAAAAATGATGGCCAGTTCCAGGTGTTCCCTGTCTTTTACAAAGGGGAAGGCTTCCACCCGGTTGATGGCCTGCCAGCTTCCTGCTTTCAGCATGGGGTAAACGGGCACCTTGCTTTTATCTATTGCGATGTCAGCTTCCTGCTTGTTTTTACCGAAAAGTTTTTTGAATAGTCCCATGGGAATGGTGCATTTGGTTTATGACATATTCTCCGACCGGTATTGGCCGGGCTTGCGCATCAGGTCCTGCAATTTGTCGAGGTGCTTTTCGTAAATATTCCTGGGGGTTGTTTTGTATTTCGTACAAAGCGATGCGGCTTTTCCTACTATTTCCCCCATCATGCCGCAGGTGCGCATTACCCGTACCGGACCCAGGCCGTCGTTGCCTACGCTGATGTCTCTTCCGGCCATAAAAAGATTACTGATATTGCGACTGTATAAAACGCGGTAGGGAGCCCAGTATATTTTTTTATAGACATATCCTTCTCCTTCGCTGGCCCTTGAAATAAATTCCTGTCCTTTCAGGCCTTTGTCGAAGGCCGGATCGGCCCTGTGGATATCTATATGCCATGAACACGGGAATGCAGGGTCGGGAAACGAATGATCCTTCCTGAAGTCATCGGCGGTTAGTACCAGGTCGCCCATCAACCTCCTGGATTCCCTTTTGCCGGCAATAAAGGCGGCCCAGCCCAGGCGATGGTTGGGATATTGTTTATCCACGTTTTTCAGCGTATCCCATGCACCGTACATGGCGCGGAAATTAAGATCACGGATGAGTTCTATTTCTGTGATGGGGTTTTTATCAAACCCGCTTTCCCAATACCATCCGCCCAGGTTAGAGAGCGGATCCTCGCGGCCCCACTGTCCTTTATAACCTTTACGGCCGGGAAATGGTTTGTCTTTCAGATCAAGTGCCCATGGACAATGAGGAAAGGGCTGCGCTGTTTCACCGATTTCGCATTGCATGGCCAAAGCCGTTTTATCCTTGCATTCACATGCCAGCACCTGTTTGTCATCCGCTGCATTGAGCACGTTCCATAAATTTGAGGTGCCCATCAAACCTGTTTTTGACATTTCATAGTCGGCCCCCGCAAGGAATCCAATGGTAGCATCCCCTGTACAATCTGCAAAATATTTTGCCTTTAGTTTGCGTCGCTTACCTGTTTGTATATTCTGAATAATGACGGCTTTAATTTCACCGTTATCCGTTTCCACTTTGAATGCGCGTTCATACATCATTAAGGTGATGTTGGGCTCGTTTTCCACGGCTTTTATTTTCTTTGAATCGTCGTAAAACATGCCGTTGAGTGCATTGCGGGTGCCATTTACCGGTGTGGGCGGTGTGGGCATTATTTCCTCTACAATGTCGCCTACATGGGGAAACGGTTCCTGTTGCGTGCGTCCTTCCGGCCACACCCTTACCTCAGAGCTGCCGTTGCCACCCAGTACCGGGCGATCTTGTATCAGCGCCACTTTTATTCCCTGCCTCGCGGCGGAGATGGCGGCGCTGGTTCCTGCAACGCCTCCGCCAATCACCACCAGGTCATAATTCCCTCCGTCAGTGGGTTCGTCGCTTAACCCCAATAACTTTCTTCTGAATTGCGTGAGCGCCTGGAGATCGTTTACAGGTTCAAAATTTACATCCTTGCAAAAAAGTATGGCTTCGCAGCGTCCTTCGAAGCCGGTAAGATCATGGAGGGAGAGGGTAGCATTTTTTTGTACCGATACCTTGCCGCCATCGTGCCAGTGCCAGGCGGCGCCTTTTGTACCGAATGTTTCTTTTAACGGTACCTTATCGATGAGTAGTTGAAACTTACCCGGCGCTCCCGGTACTTTCCAGGGGGCTACCCAATCTCTTGTGCGTACCCAAACCCTGTAGGTGCCGGCAGAAGGAAATTCAACGGCTGTAGTAGCGTCTGCAACGGGGATACCCAGGCCATGGGCCAGTAAATAGGGGGAACCTGTTATTTCCATTGATTGCTGATCAAGGTCCCATCCGCCGTAATCTGTAAAGCCTTCTGCTTCCACGAAAAGAAATTCACCTTGTGCGGCCGCCTTTGTGTTTGCAAAAAGATTTTTTCTGTTTAACAGCAGTGTTAAGGCGGTACTGCCGGCAAGGCCGATGAATTGCTTTCTGTTCATGATATTCTTTTCTTTACGTGGATTTATTAGTGGTTTTTAAAATACTAATTTAATTTGAAAGTAAAGAAAGATAATTAACCGGTGTTTGGCTTGATAAGTGGGGTAATAGCGTGAGCCGTCCAGACAAGTAATTTGAGCCATAAAAGAAAGTAACCCTGGCCGGTAAACCCTGATCTTTGTGTCGTTAATCAAAAAAATTACAGCGATGACAACAATAACAAAAATAGCCCTGGGCCAAAATGGGCCACTGGTGTCTAAACTCGGATTAGGTTGTATGCGGATGTCGCCTGTTTGGGGACGCCAGGGAGCGGACGAAAATGAAAGTATTGCTACCATCCAGGCGGCACTGGACAATGGCATTAACTTCCTGAATACAGGCGATTTTTATGGTAGCGGCCATAATGAGCTGCTGGTAGGCAAAGCCATCAAAGGCAGGAGGGACGATGCGTTTATAAGCGTTAAGTTCGGCGCCATTTTTTATGGTGGTCAATGGCTGGGTCTGGACCTGCGTCCTGCCGCCATCAAAAACTTCATTAATTATTCCCTGGTACGTTTGGGTATAGATACCATTGATCTTTACCAGCCCTGCCGGCTTGATAACAGTGTGCCGGTGGAAGATGTGATCGGCACCATAGCCGACCTGATAAAAGAAGGCAAGGTGCGCTACCTGGGCGTTTCCGAGATCACCGCGGATCAGCTGCGCAAAGCGAACAGCGTTCACCCCGTAACAGCATTGGAAATAGGGTATTCACTGGCCGACCGGCAGATTGAAAGCGACCTGCTTCCTACCGCTAAAGAACTGGGCATAGGCGTGGTGGCATTTGCCAATACCGCCGAAGGGTTACTCACCGGCGATATGAAAGCGCCGCTTCCCGACAATGCCTACCAGCTTCACTTCCCGCGTTTCCAGGGTGATAACCTGGTAAAGAACCTGGAAAAAGTGGAGGTGTTAAAACAAATGGCAACCGATAAGGGATATACGCCTACCCAACTGGCCATCGCCTGGGTAAATGCACAGGGCGATCATATTATGCCACTGGTAAGCATGAGCCGGAGATCGCGGTTGCCGGAAAACACAAAAGCCATGGAAATAACATTTACTCCCGGCGAGATGGATACGCTTAACACGCATTTTGCGCCCGGCGCCATGTTGGGAGGTACTTACCTGCAGCGGTAAAAGCAACACATAAGCCGCGCCCGTTTCATATCTTTACATTATGACGAATCCAACAGAAATACTTCCGGGAATCATCTTTTTCGCTTATCTCTCCACGATGAGAAAGGAAAAGGTGGCATTCATGGAAGATAATACGCTGATACTACAGGTATCAGGCCGTTTTACGCTGGAAACCGCCACTCAGAAGATCTCGATGGGGCGCGGCCAAATGTTGCTGATACAAAAAAATCAACTGGGAGAAATTATCAAGACTCCCCTGGAAGGAGAGAACTACCAAACCATTGTTATCCGGCTGAAGGAAGACCTGCTCAGGAAAATTGCCCTTGAGGAACAGATAGAGATAGGCCATAAATATAAAGGCCCTTCCAGTGTCCTTATTCCCGGCGACGATTTTTTACATGCCTTCTTTCAATCTTTACTTCCCTATGTTCATCACCCCGAAGAAAAAATAACCCAGGCGGTGGGGATGCTTAAAGTAAAAGAGGCGGTATACCTTCTCCTGAATGTGATGCCGGGGCTTAAGGATTTATTATTTGACTTCTCGGAGCCTTATAAGATGGATTTAGAGCAATTCATGGTCCGCAATTTCCATTTCAACGTTCCCATTGAGAAATTTGCGCAGCTCACGGGAAGGAGTCTTGCGGGATTCAAACGCGATTTCCAGAAAGTATTCGAGATGCCGCCCCGGCAATGGTTATTGGAGAAACGGCTGGCGGAAGCCCGGCATCTGATAGAAAAAAAGAATAAAAAGCCATCAGCTATTTATCTTGACCTGGGGTTTGAAAGCCTCTCTCATTTCTCGCATTCTTTTAAGAAGAAGTTTGGCCGGGCGCCTACTGATTGGTTAAACTAGGAGATGACCGCGTAGGATGCCGTTACACTGACTCTTATAAAACCCTCATTTTAAGACGCGTCCGTAATTCCTTCCG
>JBCNPS010000352.1:0-8086 GCA_039593235.1 Chitinophaga sp.
CAATAGAATATGGTGAATTACTGAAGCTGGCCGAGCGTTCCAGGGATACCCCGTGGACCAAAGTAAAAAGCACACCGCCACGGGATTGCGAACTGGCATACCGCTCCGCTGAATCGGGACTGGTGAACCGCTGGGACCTGTGGAAAAGAAAGGATAATATTGGTATCATCGTGATCCGCGGTACCAATGGTACGGCGGCTTCATGGCTGGAAAATTTCTATGCCGGCATGATACCTGCACAGGGCACGGTGAAGCTAAACGACAGTACTTCTGTGCCCTATAAAGTGGCGGAAGATCCCCGGGCTTATGTACATGCAGGGTGGATGCTGGCAGTGGCTTCCATGGGACCCGAAATGATCCGGAAAATCAATGAATACTACCAGGAAGGGATACACGAATTTATCATCTTCGGGCATAGCCAGGGTGGTGTTATTGCGCTTTTAATGCGTTCTTACTTTCAATATACTGCCGGTTTACCAAAGGACATCGTTTTTAAAACATATGCCAGTGCTGCGCCCAAGCCCGGTAACCTGTATTATGCGTACGACTTCGATTTCAT
This sequence comes from Chitinophaga sp., assembly GCA_039593235.1. GTDB lineage: Bacteria > Bacteroidota > Bacteroidia > Chitinophagales > Chitinophagaceae > Chitinophaga. The sequence goes on from JBCNPS010000352.1 coordinate 560, forward strand.
TTGCCGCGACGGATGGGGACTACGGGTGGTAAATACGCGCGACTGGGTACCGGAAACCCCTTTCTCGCTGCAAACAACCCGCGACTTCAACACGGTGAGTCCTTTTACCAACATCAAAGGCACGTTAAAGAAGCAGAAATGGCCGCTGCGGAGCGCATTGGGCTATATGTACGGCCGGCTGGACCGTCCCGCCAAAAAGGCTTCCAGGCGTATGCAGCGGATACTGGGCGGCATGGCTTACAAGCGGGTAAAAAAGCTGCTGCCGGAATATCAGCGACCGGATTTTGTGACCAGTCACAATTACACCCCGGCAGGCACTCCTGTGATCTTATACCCGGTGGAAGGTTACGATGAAAAATTCCCGTTTGATGGAAAGAATATTTTTATCAATCATTTTCCCGAAGCCTACCGGTGGGAGCTGGAGCAGATCTATCATATAGATGCTCATTAATCGTTACCGCTTTTTTCACCGGTGAACCAATGTTCCTTATCCCTGAACAACACATTGAAAGTAGTAAGAGAACCATAGATGCGTGTAATATATTGCTGCATGTTCACTTTCTCTTCATCAGTAAGCACTTTATGGCTGTTGATGTTTTGTTCCAGCACACGAAGGCGGTCGCGCAACATTACTATTTTGTGAAAGAAGGTATCAATGGGTAGCTCTTTTGCTTTCAGTGAGGCATCCCCGGGTTGAAGGATCAGCTGACCGCCTCTCCAGCGATCGCCCAGCGGTACTACTTCCGTGATACCTCCCCAAAGACGCAGGATCTTCAGCAGCGACGTTTCCACATCAGAAGCCGTTTCCACTTCCGGGGTCGCATTTTCGGCTACCAGTACTTCAAACAAAGGGTCTGTTTTATCGATCATCTTAATTCCATGATCCATAAATGTAACACGGTACTGGGCATATTTAACCGCCACAATAACACCCGGGCCAAAGTGTGCATGCTGCACCCGGGAGCCAACACCAAGAGTTAGTTCTTCCATTGCTTCTTTTTATGTAAACATAAAAAATTCCGCGCGGATTTTGTCTGACGCGGATTTTGTCTGACTCAGGATTAAACTGATTACGCTGATTACGCTGATTTGATTTTGTAATGATTTTATAAAAGATTTGGGGAGATTCAGGCGAAAGTATCCGCTTAAATCTCCCCAAATCATTTTAAATCCAAAGTAATCAAATCAGCGTAATCAGCGTAATCAGTTTAATCCTGAGTCAGACAAAAAGCTACTCCTTTACCTTGTTAAGGAAGTAGGATAACTTAAACAACAGCTCGTCCTGTAAACCGGCGCGTAGTTTGGCTTCCTCGTCTGTAATACCCAAACGGCGAAGACGTTGATAGTATACATAGGAGCCGCCAATAAGTTCGAGGCATTCCTGTATTTTACGTTTCACTTCTGCTTCTTTGGTGCGTTTTTCAAATTCTTTTTTAGTAAGAATTTTATCCACGAAGTAAAAGTGATCTTTATCTTCTACCCATTTATTTCCTTCCCTGTGCTGTGGTTTATATACCTCCAGGTAGCAGTTGTCCAGCTTCAGTACATCGCCAAATTCGGCGCGTATATCTATCACCGTTGGTTTTTCCGCAGAGGGATTAGCCAGGCGTTTCTTAATATGATTACTGATTTCAACGCCCAGTTCATCGCTGCTCATAAGGATCTGGTTCAGTTCTGAAAACTCCAGGCTGATAGTGATGCGGGCATATCCCCTGCCGCTTTTGATTTTGCCGAACAGGCTGGGAGTGGTTTGTTCATCAAAGATGATATCTTCTACCTGTACTTTGGTAATGGTTTTATAGTTAGGCGTATAACCATCTTCCAGCGGTGTGGCACGTTTATTCACCAGCCTGGATGGTTCCTGGCGGCGTGTGAACTGGATGAACTCATCAATAAAACGCAGTTCATGTTTTTTCAGTTTTGCATACAGCTCATGGGTAGTATGGTTATGTATTTTACTGAGCAGCATCAGGTCATTCCAGCTGTCAAAATGCTGCATTTTCTTCAATTCGTCGAGGATATCACCTGCGGCCATATTCCTGCGATAAAACAGCTCTCCTATGAGAAATAAGGCGTATTCCTGTGCGGGGTATCCCAACTCGGGTAACACGTCGTAAGCGCTGCGCTTTTGTTCGCGGGCGCTTTCCAGTAAGTCAATGTCCGTCATAACAGGCGCCAGCAGGTACTTCCGTGCGGCTGTACGCAACTTTTTGCTCACATAGTCCAGCAACTGGTCGCTCACATGACCATGATGCACGAAATCATGCAGTATCTGCACAAAGCGCCGGGATGCAGGCAATCCAAATTGTGAAAGAATATCGTTTTCCATGTCCAGCACGTCCTCAAAACCAGGCTCCTCCTTTCCAGGCTTCACCCGTTGGTCCATTTGCTGGTAACGCTGATAGTATTCCTGTAACTTCAGTTTAAGCTGATCCATAATGTATATACAATTAAATATTAAATACTTGTTTCTAAATCAATTAGTGTTAAAGGGATTTTGTTAAATTTTTCCTGTCTTGGTTAACTTATCCGGACTAAAAGGCATTAAACCACCTGAAATCAGGGATTTCTCTGATGCCATAAAATAACATCCTACTGATTATTAATCACTTATAAAAATGGGAATGGAATGGGAAAGTGCGCAAAGATACACCTTTTCCGGAAGTTCCAATAGAGGTGCTTGTTAATGTTGCTGCCAGTGGGTATTAACAAATAAAAAGAGTTTTAATATCGGGGCCGGTATTTCATTTGGGAAATATGATCTATATATAATCCCTTGAATTTTTTTTATTCAAAGTATTTGGAATTTAAAAATAGTTTCGCTTATCTTTGCACTCCCAACGAAGAAATAATACATAAAATTGAAGATAAAACGGTGGTTGTAGCTCAGTTGGTTAGAGCATCAGATTGTGGTTCTGAGGGTCGAGGGTTCGAAACCCTTCAATCACCCAAAAAGCAAAAAGGCTTCTGTAAAAAGAAGCCTTTTTTATTTTTAAAAAGTAGGAGAAAATTATTGGCCGGATAAAAGTTTCACTTATATTTGCACTCCCAAAAACGGGGTAACCGTTGAAAATGGTGGTTGTAGCTCAGTTGGTTAGAGCATCAGATTGTGGTTCTGAGGGTCGAGGGTTCGAAACCCTTCAATCACCCGAAAGGGAAAAAGGCTTCTGTAAAAAGAGGCCTTTTTTATTTTCAACAACTATAGATTTTCCCCTTCCATTTTTTATTTTAAATTCGCTGATAATGAAAGCGACATAATTAATGTTAATGAGGCCATATACAGAAATAGAGAAAAAAGCCCAAATCGCCGTTAGAAAGTTGCGGGAGAAAACTTTATCCCAAGGCAATCCTTTTATGATCTATCACAAGAATCTTCCAAAGGGCAAATACTATATGGAATACCCTGATGGAAAAATGAAAATCGTTTCGGTGTCACGCAAAGAAAACGACTTTGTGGTTGAAAGCGAATTGTCACAACAACAGGCAGATCTGATCCGAAAAAGGCTCAATACCCCCTACAATTAGTGCCAACATTATATATTATTGCAGGCTCCAATGGCGCCGGTAAATCTTCAGCCGGGCCAGATCTGTTACCCGCAAAATTGATCGAAAAGCATTCCCCTTTTGATGGCGATAAATTAAAGTCAATGAAACAAATAGAGTTTCGACGGCAGCTTGGTTGTTCATACAAGGAAGCCGGTAAATTGGCCGAGGAGTGGCTGCCTATGAAATTGAAAAAAACTATTATGGAAATCTGCATAAATTAAACCAGCACTTTGATCTGATAGATGATCTTATTATCCTGGACTCTTCCGAGGAGCTGGCTGTACATCTGGCAACCAAAAAGGATAACCTCATAACTTTCCACATTCCGCCAGATGAAATGCCGTCATGGTTCTCCAGGGGACTTCCCTCCTTGTTTCAGCAAGGTGTTTATCTTTAAGAAAAATCCTTTTATTGATTTTCGATTTTTTACATTTGTAAAACCTGAAAATCAATTCATTCAATGATCTTTTTCCTTCCCCTCATCGCTGCTTTCATCGGTTGGTTACTCAATAGCCTGGCTGTTACCCTCCTTTTTCGCCCCTACAAACCCGTTAAACTGGGCTTTATCACCCTGCAGGGATTGTTTCCGAAAAAACAACCGCAACTCGCCCGTAGCATAGGCACACTGGTAGCGCAACAGTTTTCCTTCGATGACATCAAAAGCAAAATGACCGATCCGGAGAAGATCAAAAAAATTATTCCACTGGTAGAAGCACACCTGGACAGCTTCCTGCGGGAAAGATTGCCAAAGGCAATGCCTGTTCTCTCCATGTTCATCGGCGATAGTATTGTAAACCAGATAAAAACACACCTGGTGGCGGAACTGGACACGCTGTTCCCCGTGCTGATCAGTCAATACCTCGACAACGTAGAACAGGACCTCCACCTGGAAGAGATCATATCACAGAAAATTACCAGCATCTCCGCCGCACAACTGGAAACCATTACCCACCACCTGCTGGGCCGGGAACTGCGCAGTTTCAAACTCCTTGGCGCCATCAGCGGACTAATTACCGGGTTCATCTGCATGGCCATCTCCCTACTTTAATTCCCTGAAAAACGCTCTGTTAACTACTGTTAAGACCTCTTAGCGCTTATATTTGCAATTTCCTGCGTGTATTAATTCCACTCATCACAATCTCAAACCATTCATACCGGTGCCCCGGTACTTTTGCCCTGTCTGAGAAGAAAGTCCGGATAAAAAACGATAAGGATGAAAAAATGCTACGCAGTTCTTGCTGGTATGCTTTTATGGCAGGCGCATGCTTTTGCACAGGCGCCCGCAGCTGCAGCCCCACGGCAGGGACAAGGACAGGGACAACAGGGAAGACCCAATATGCCTCAGATTGGCCACTTATATGGCAAACTGGTGGACGCTAAAACAGGAAAGCCAATAGAATACGCTTCCGTTACTTTATTAAGGTTAAAAGATTCTTCACTGGTGACCGGTATGCTCACCAAACCCAATGGCGACTTCAGCCTGGAGAATCTCCCGTTTGGCCCCATGATACTACGTGTTAACTTCATGGGCTATACGAACGTACAAAAGAAAGTAAGTATTACGCCGCAGGCTACTGAACAGGATCTTGGCAATATCAAATTGCAGCAGAATGTAAAAACACTGCAAAGCGTTGAAATTACCGGCCAGAAAAGTGCGTTTGCCATGGGCATCGATAAAAAAGTATTTAACGTAGACAGGAACCTTAGCAGTGTTGGCGGAACCGCGCAGGATGTCCTGAAAAGCGTGCCCTCTGTAAATGTGGATCTCGACGGCAATGTAACCGTCCGTAATGCCTCCCCCAATCTCTTTGTAGATGGCAAACCTTCAACCCTTACGCTTGACCAGATCCCGGCAGATGCCATAGAAAGCGTTGAATTGGTTACCAATCCTTCTGCCAAATATGATGCGGAAGGCATGTCGGGCATACTGAACATTGTGCTGAAGAAAAACCGCAAAGCCGGCTTCAATGGCTCCGTGAATGCAGGTATAGGAACAGGTAATAAATATAATGGCGGCGGCAATATCAATATCCGCCAGGGTAAGTTCAACGTATTTGCCAACTATAACATCAATGCCAACCGGAACTGGGCGGATGGAAGCACCAACCGCAGCAACTACTTCAATGGTCAGAAAGCAGATACCAATTATCTCCTTCAGAACAGTAACAGCACCAGCAAACCCATGTTCCAGTTCGGACGGTTCGGGCTGGATTATATGCTCGATAACAGGAACACCATTTCCATTTCACAAAATATTGTGGCAGGCGATTTTAAAAATAACGAAGACCTGAGAAGCACCTTTGCTGATAAAACCCATACAGTAACAGGCATCAGCGACCGCCTCAACAATAATGACTTCAGCTTCCGCAACTACACCACCGCGCTGAGCTTTAAACATACTTTTGCACAGCCCAATAAAGAATGGACTGCCGACATAAACTATAACACCAGTAAAAATAACCGTAACGGCGATTATCTCACACAGACCCAAAACGCCACAGGATCGCCACTCGGACAGGCATTGCTGCAAAACAATACCACCAACGGTAAAACTACCTTCGTTACTTTCCAGACAGATTATACGAATCCAATAGGAAAGAACGGCAAGCTGGAACTGGGCGCCAAAGCCACTTTGCGCGATTATACCAGTATGTATAACGTGTATGATAAAGACACCATCAGCGGTGAGTTTATCAACAACCCGCAGCTTTCCAACAATTACAAATACAACGAACAGGTATATGCGGGTTACGCCAACTTTGCCAATACGATGGGCAACTTCGGCTACCAGGCAGGTTTACGCGTGGAACAATATGTATACGCCGGCGAGAATGAGGGCACCAAATATAAGCCTACAAAGGCAGTACCGGGATTCTTTCCAAGTATTTTCCTATCGGAAAAATTAAAGAACGATCAGGAACTGCAACTGAACTATTCCCGGCGCGTGAACAGGCCCACCTTCTTCCAGCTGATCCCCTACCGCGATTACAGCGATCCGCAAAATCAACGGGAAGGTAATCCTAACCTGAAACCGGAATATACCAACAGCTTTGAACTTTCGTACGTAAAGAACTGGGGGAACAATAACTTCCTGGGTAGCCTGTATTTCAGGAATACCAACAACATGATTTCCACCATCAGTACGCCCATTGGTGCAGATACACTGCTTACACAATACATCAATGCCAACAGGAGCAACTCCTACGGCGCTGAACTTACTATGAAAAACCAGGTGGTAAAAGGATGGGATCTCACCACCAACGTAAACCTGTATCAAACAGATATGAAGGTAAACGCGAACGGGCAGAACTATGATAACAACGGTTTCAGCTGGTTTGCCAAAATAAATTCCGAAACAAAATTACCGGCCAACTTTACGGTGCAGGTAAATGCCACTTACCAGGCGCCTACCATTGCACTTCCTTCATCTGGTGGAGGCGGCCGCGGCGGCGGTGGCGGCGGGTTTAACCAGATCCCAAGCTCCGCGCAGGGCACTATCAAAGGATTCAGTACCGTGGATGTGGCCGTGAAAAAAGAGTTCCTGAAAAATAGGGCCGCTGCTGTAACACTCAGCTTATCCGATATTTTCAATACCCGCCAATATGAGCTGAACCAGGTATCACCGGAGTTTGCACAGGATTATATCCGCAAACGCGAATCGAGGATACTGAAACTTAACTTCAGTTACCGCTTCGGAAAATTTGATGCCTCATTGTTTAAAAAGAAAAAAAGAGATTCCGGGAACGACTCGCAGATGGGTGATCCCATGCAAAGTTTCTAAAACATATTAAAGAAGGTGAATGCAAACCACAGGCCGGTTAGCAGTGCTACAGCACTCTGCCGGCCATGTTTTTTTAGCTACCACTCATCATATTTCGTGGATGTTTAAACATACTCCTGTTACTTTTACGCTGTTGTTGTATCATTATTAAAGTTGCTAAGTCCACGCATCCGAAATTTTTTCTCACTCATGGTCGTGCT